>JARLIH010000390.1 GCA_031291845.1 Isosphaeraceae bacterium
CCCATTGGCAAGCCTCAGTCTTTTCAGGATTCCAGCATTTATAACGTAGCTCGAATTCGTTAGCAAGGGACTTCGCACCTCAGGCGATCGCATGTCCGTAGCGTTTCTCTGCTGGATACCGACGAATGGGGGTGGTAAGCTGCTACGAATCATGTTGTGCGGGCAGACAGCATATCGGGGTCGCGGCCACAACTTGAGGATTGAAGAACATGACCGCAAGCGCTTTCGGTCGCAACGGGTGTTCGTCCGGTGAGGTTAGCTGGAGTAGGCCCGGTTGCCGCATTCGGCCTATGTCGGGCTGGGTCGGGCTCGATTTCTGGGAAATATGGCGATTTCGCGAGCTTATGCTCGTGCTGGCGGGGCGGGACCTCAAACTGCGCTACAAGCAAACGGCCTTGGGCGTGCTGTGGGTCGTGCTTCAGCCGTTGCTTTCGGCGGGGATCTTCGCATTCGTGTTCGGGGCGGTGGCTCGCCTGCCGAGCGGCGGTCGTCCTTACTTCTTGTTTTCGTTTGCGGGCCTGCTGGGCTGGAAGCTCTTCAGCACGACGCTGAACCAGTCCGGCCTGAGTCTGCTGGATAACACGGAGTTGATCACAAAGATCTATTTTCCTCGTTTGGTTCTCCCCGCGTACACCGGACTGGCGGCCCTGGTCGACTTTACCGTGGCACTGGCCATCCTCGGGGGGCTCTACGTCGTCTACGGTGTTGCACCCGGGCCGGCGTTGTTCCTGCTCCCTCTGTGGATAGCGGTGTTGTTGATGCTCGCGCTGGGGGGTGGGCTGGTCTGTTCCACGCTCATCGTCCGTTATCGCGATGTCAAGCACGTGATGACGGTCGTCACTCAAATGCTCCTCTACGCCAGTCCGGTCGCGTACGCCGTTTCCGCCGTCCCCAGTTCGTTGCGCGGGTATTACTACCTGAACCCGCTGGCTGCGCCGCTGGAAGCGCTTCGCTGGTCGTTGCTGGGAACGGCCCCGCCCCCCCTTGTGCCCTTACTCGTTGCCGTTGGCTTGGCGGTGGCGATCTTCGTGTGCGGCGTGGTTTGGTTCCAAACCAAGGAGCGGACCTTTGCCGACACGA
This sequence comes from Isosphaeraceae bacterium, assembly GCA_031291845.1. Lineage (GTDB taxonomy): Bacteria > Planctomycetota > Planctomycetia > Isosphaerales > Isosphaeraceae > DAIDJG01. The sequence continues at coordinate 1,081 of JARLIH010000390.1, forward strand.
TCTGAGGACCTCACCGCTTCGATTCGGGGCCTGGGCAAAGCCTACGAGATCACCCGGAGCGTTCACCGGCACTCGCGGATGGTCGACTTGTTGGCGCAGCGCCTCCGGCATCCGTTCGGAAGCCAAGCTCAGGACGTGTTCTGGGCGCTCAGGGACGTCTCGTTTGACGTCTACAAGGGTGAAGTCGTCGGGCTTGTCGGACATAACGGAGCCGGCAAGAGCACGCTCCTGAAGATCCTCAGCCGGATCACCGCGCCGACGTTGGGCGAGGCGGATCTCAACGGCCGCGTCGGTTGCCTGCTGGAGGTCGGCACCGGTTTTCACCCCGAGCTCTCGGGCCGCGAGAACATCTACCTGAACGGGACGATCCTCGGGATGACGCGCCGGCAGATCGCGCGCCGCTTCGACGAGATCGTCGAGTTCTCCGGCGTCGAGCGGTTCCTCGACACGCCGGTCAAGCGGTACAGCAGCGGGATGTCGGTGCGGCTCGCCTTCGCGGTAGCGGCGCACCTCGACTCGGAGATTCTGATCGTTGACGAGGTCCTGGCAGTCGGCGACGCGGAGTTTCAGAGAAGGTGCCTGGGCAAGATGCAAGGGGTGGCGCAGAGTGGCCGGACCGTGCTCTTCGTGAGTCACAACCTGGCCACCGTCCAATCGCTTTGCACCCGTGCACTCGTCCTGGCGGATGGGCGCTGTATCTTCGACGGAGCCGTCTGCGAGGCCGTGGGCGTTTATCTCGCCGGCATGCAGGTCGCCAGCGCGAGGGTCGAGCTCAGCGCGGTGTCTCCTCGCGGCGGCTCGGGCGTGGCGCGGTTCACTGGCTTGGCGTTCCAGGATGAGAGCGGTGAGCCCACATCGATCGTTGCCATGGGTCGTGCGCTGAATCTCGCCCTTCGTTTCACGTGTTCCGAGGCGGTCTCTCACATCAACTTCGTCGTCGGCGTGGTCGACCAATCGGGGCAGCCGATCTTCCGGGTGCAGGCCAACGAGGTCGGCGACTTGCCCAGTTGCCGGCGCGGGGGTGAAGTCCAGTGCCGCATCCCGGAGGTCATGCTGGTCCCCGGCGTCTATTACGTGACGCTCGGCATGAACCAAGCGAACGGGGACCTGCTCGACCACCTCAGTCACGTGGCCAGCTTTCACGTGGTGGAAGCCGACGTCTTCGGGACCGGTCGGTTCCCGGACCGCATGACGGGCGCGGTGTTCGCGCGCAGTGAGTGGAGCTTTGACTGCTCCTGAGCCGACCGGACTGCAGCGCAAGTGCCGGGGAGGGCCGTGCTTCCCTGATTGGTCCGGGCCGCCCGCGCGGCGGGCGGCCCGTTGCCTCACACACGGTTACTGCACCGTGGTGGCGATGCTGCTGCTGGTCGTCGCGCAGGGTAAAATCCCCTGGTAATACTGGTCTGTGGAGCACGACTTGCTGCAACCGCAATAGGTCAGCTTCGTGACCTTGAACATCGTATTGCTACCCACCAGCCAGCAGGGTGTCCCCGGACACTTGCTGGTCGCCTTGCGCATGTTACAGATCGTCGCCTTGTATCCGCATGCCGCCCCACCGCCCCCCACGGTGGCCCCACCGATCAGGTCGTTCGCTCGCGACGACGATACCTCGGTGAGTCCCCAGGCGGACATTGAGGCTCTGTCGGCCAGCCCCAGTCCGATGAGTCCCACCACGCTCAGACTCAGGAACAGTCGGAATACCATCATCCTCTCCTTTCTCTCGACGTGGACACTTTCCGAACGTCACGTTGACGCTATTGCGAAGGACGCATTCGTCCATTTCGCCTGAGGTTTTTCGTGGCCTTACAGGCCGGGGTTTAGGCCAGTTCGGCGAAGCCCAGATCCCGGACATTTTCTCAATCGCCGGTCGGTCGCCCCTCGCCGCGAGGAGGGGAGTGCCACATCCCTCTGGTGGGGATGAGCGGACCGCCGCTCTGTCTTGTCTTCGCTGGCCGTCGACCAACGTCCCCTTCCTCGTCGGCGTAGTCGACCAATCACGCTGCCAATGTTCCGGGTGCAGGCCCACGAGGTCGTCGTCTGCTTGCCCAGTTGCCGGCGCGGGGTGACGTCCTGCGTCACATCCTGGAGGTCATACTCGTCCCCGGCATCTACTACGTGACCCTCGGTATGAACCAAGCGAACGGGCACCTGCTCGACCACCTCAATCGCGTGGCTAGCTTTCGTGTGGTGGAGGCCGACGTCTTCGGGCCCCGGCGGTTCCCGGAGCGCATGACGGGCTCGGTTTTCGCGCGCAGTGAGTGGCGCTTTGACTGCTTCTGAGTCGACTGGGCCACAGCCCAAGTGCGGGGGAGGGTGGAGCCCCCTGGTTGGTCAGGGCCGCCCGCGAAGCGGACGGCCCATTGCCTCACACGCGGTCACTGCGATGCGGGTGATGTGGCAATGCTACTGCTGGTCGTCGCGCAGGGTAGAAACCCTTGGTAATACTGGTCCGTGGAGCACGACTTGCTGCATCCACAAAAGGTTAGCTTCGTGATCTTGAACATCGTATTGGTCCCCGCCAGGTTGCAGACGGTTCCCGGACACGAGTTAGTCGCCCTGCGCCTGTTACAGATCGTCGGCTGCCATCCGCATGCCGCCCCACCGCCTCCCACGGTGGCCCCACCGATCAGGTCGTTCGCTTGCAACGACGATACCTCGGTGAGTCCCCAGGCGGACATTGGGGCTCTGTCGGCCAGCCCCAGTCCGATGAGCCCCACCACGCTCAGACTCAGGAACAGTCGGAATGCCATCATTCTCTCCTTTCTCTCGACGCGGACACCTTCCGAACGTCACGTTGACGCTATTGCGAAGGACGCGTTCGTCCATTTCGCTGTAGGTGCTTCCCGGCCCGACGGGCGGGGACGCACGCCCGGTTCGGCGAATCAGAAATCACGGACCTTTTCCGAGTCGCGGGGTGGTCATCCGCCTCAGTCACGTGGCCGGCTTTCATGCAGTGGAGGCCGGCGTATTCTGCGCTGACTGATTCGCGGCTCGTATCAAGGGCTCGTTTTCGCACACAGTGACTGGAACTTTGACTGCCCCAGAACCATCAGGATCGGGCCAAGTGTGAGGCCGGGAGAGGGAGGCTCCCTTGGTCGGCACGGACCGCCCGCTTTGCGGGCGGCCCGTCGCAATACGCCCAGTCACTGCGCTCCGGGTGATGTGGCGATGCTGCTGCTAGTCGTCGCGCAGGGCAAGACTCCTTGGTAATACTGGTCCGTGGAGCAGGACTTGCTGCATCCACAATAGGCCTGCTTCGTGACCTTCCAGAGGGTCTTGGTGCCCTGGACGACGCAGCCGGTCGCCGGACACGTGTTGGTCGCATTGCGCGTGTTACAGATCGTCGCCTTGTATCCGCATGCCGCCCCACCGCCCCCCACGGTGGCCCCACCGATCAGGTCGTTCGCTTGCGACGACGATACCTCGGTGAGTCCCCAGGCGGACATTGGGGCTCTGTCGGCCAGCCCCAGTCCGATGAGTCCCACCACGCTCAGACTCAGGAACAGTCGGAATACCATCACTCTCTCCTTTCTCTCGACGTGGACACCTTCCGAACGTCACATTGACGCTATCGCGAAGGACGCATTCGTCCATTTCGCTGTAGGTGTCTCCCGGCCCGACGGGCCGGGATGCATGCCCGGCTCCGCGAAGCACAGGCCACAGACGTTTCTCAATCTCTGGTCGGTCGCCCCGCGCAGTGACGAGGACGGTACGACATCCCTTCAGTGGGGGTGAGCGGGCAGCCGCTCTATCCTGTCTTCGCCGGCCTTGGGCCAATTGCCCCCTGCTCGTCAGGACCGCATAGACCCCGAGGCGCTCGAACGCGTGGAGTCCACACCTCTGACCTGGAAGAGTCTACAGACCTGTCACTCGATGGACCGTCTTGCCCGACCCCTTTATCCTACCCGTACTACCGCGAACGAATAATGAGGTGTATGACACCTGCGGTATGAAATGCAATTTCGAGATTTTGATGATCCGAAAACTCCAGGTCAAGCAAAAAAAAGGAAAACCCCAGCCATTTTCCGAAGTTAGTTTTAAGCCTAATCGTAACGTATAGCCAGCGAACGACATAACATCTATTATGGCGGATGGAATTAGTAGGTCCAATTGACACATAGTTTATCCATTCAAACTACGAGTAGGTCGGCGCGACCTTAAAGCTGAAATGAAATTGAAATGTTGAAATATCACGAGTTGCCGTCAAGTCGCCCGGTAGCTGCCGAGCTACCGACCGGCTCGACCTTCTCACCGGCCGAACGCCGATCTCGTTCGACAGCGCACGCGGCTTCTTTGTTTCATCAAGACGCAAGGCCGTTCTCGTCGGTCCCTGTCAGGACAATCTGACGCTTGAGTCAGGGTGGCCGGGACAAGGTGAAGAGCGAGGCAGATCGTATTCCGCAGTTCGGCGGCTGCCTTCCGAGGTCCGTCCGCCCGGCGGCGGACTTTGCTCGGCCACCTAGAGCCGTCTTGTCACGGATGGCTCGTGTCGGGTGGCTGGGGTCGACCTCACAGTGCAAAGCCTCAAGCGCCGTCGTCAACAGCCGGCCCACCGGGGACCTCGCCTGGGGGGGGCGACCCCAGCCTACCAGGTCGCTCACCGTGCGTGACACCTGGGAAATCTGCACTAGGGAAGACGACCGGAGGCAGCGTGCAGATCTGCGAAAAGTCTCAAAAGCACGGGTACTGCGTTGTGGTTTTCGTAGTATCGTCGCCTCGACGATCAGCCGGACGGTGGGGAAGGCGTCCGGGAAGACGACTGCCTGCGCGAACCAGCGGTCAGTGCTCAAACGCATTCGTGGACGGAGGAAAAGTTGGACTAGGGGACCGCTTGCGCGACATTATCTCTATTGGAAGGGAAGAGGTGGCCTTTTGGGGGCCCAGGCTTTGATAAACGATCAACATGAGGGAGCTCGCCGGGAGCTCTCCATCGTTCTTAACGTGGGGGTGGTCGGGGACCTCGCCGACGCCCAACTCCTTGATCGGTTCACGAGCGCTGTCGGGGAGTCGGCCGAAAGGGCCTTCGCGACGCTCGTGGGGCGCCACGGCCCAATGGTTCTGGCGACGTGCCGGTCGGTCTTGCGCGACTCGCACGCGGCGCAGGACGCGTTCCAGGCCACGTTTATGGTCCTGGCGCGGCGGGCTGGCTCGCTTCGAGTACAGGACTCGCTCGGTCCTTGGCTGCACCAAGTGGCCTATCGCACCGCCTGCTGCGCCCTTGCGGCGACGGAGCGGCGGTTGCGGCACGAACGGAAAGCGGCGTTGCTGACACAGCCGTTTGCGAGAGAGGAGGTGCGGGACGATGTCGGTCCGGTGCTTCACCGGGAGATCGAACGGCTGCCGGAGCGGTATCGCGCGGTGGTTCTTCTTTGTTGCATGGAGGGGTTGACGATCAGCCAGGCGGCGCTCCGTTTGGGTTGGCCGGCGGGGACCGTTCAGAGCCGGCTGGCGCGGGGTCGCGATCGGTTGCGGGCCCGTCTGTTGCGCCTTGGCTTGGCCCCGTCGGCTTCTTTGGTGGGCATGGCCCTGATGCCCGAGCCGGCTCAGGCCGCAGTGCCCATTGCGTTGGCGGACTTACTGGCCCGGGCCGCGCTGTCGGCCTCGGCGGGCCAAATGGTGGCCGCCGGGGCGCTCTCGGTCCCCGTCATCACACTGATGAAAGGAGCATTGTATTCCATGTTCGTGGCTCGGATTCAAAAAGCGGCAGCAGTGACGGTGTGCTTCGGCTCCCTCGCGCTAGGAGCGGCTGTGCTCGCGCAGATCGCCGACCACCTGAATGGGGCAATGCCAGGCCCTGGCGCGGCAGCCCCGACGTTCAAGTTTGAGATCCGGACGTGGAAGGACGGCATTGAGCGCGGTAAGCCGGTCGTTGTCGAGGTGTCAGGCGGAACTTCCTACAACGTCGCGACCCTGGATGCGGTCATCCAAATCCGTCCCCGACTCCAAAAAGACCACCCGGACCGGGGCCTCGAACGCCCCAAAGAGGCCGAGCGCTCGTCCCGGCCTCACCAGGAAGGGACCAACGAACTGAAGCGTGAAATGGCCGCGGCGCTGGACCAGTTTCGACTCGTGCTGTGCGAAGGAGAAAACGAACAATTGCGGAAGGAAGCCAGCGAGAGGGCGCGCGTGTCCGGGGCGGAGCGCCGCCTGGGCAGGCTGGAGCAGAAGATGGACGAGCTTCTTAAGGCACTGCAAAACCTGCCAGGGAAAGAAATCCGTTAAGTGGACTCGGCCTATCGGCGCTTCGCTTGCCCGCAGGCATGCCTTGGCGTCACAAAATGCAAATGCGGACACCGTTCGGAGTGCCCGCGGCCTCGAGACTCGTCCGGATGGTGGTTCCCTTCTTCGTGCTCCGAGCCGCCGGCCCGCCCGGGCTTCGGTGGACCGCCAGTTCTTCCACCTTGATCCGATACGGTCGCCTCTCCGAGTAGCAGGACATCTGTCGGTGAAGCGGCTCGGGGGACTCCGAGGCCTTGAGGGTCTTGACGTGGGCCAAGGAAATCGACGTTTGGCATGCCTTGACGGCGTCATCGAACCGACCACTCTCGGCGTAGGCCGCGGCGAGGGTGCCCCACGACTTGGCGTCCTTGGCGTTGCGTGCCAGGCAGACGTCTTCGGATAGCCGGACGGCCTCGTGACCGTTGCGCACCGTCGGGTCTGGGTGTGTGGCAAGTACCCAGGCCAGGTAATTGGCCGCGGCGGTGTCCTTGGGTTCGCGCCGGACCAGCGCACGGAGGTGCTCGATCGCGTCACGCGGGCGGTCCTCTAAGAACAAAGCCGTTGCGAGCATTACATTCGCGGCGTTGAAGCCAGGGTCGATCCGGACTGCCTCGCGGAGTTCGGCAACGGCCCTGGTGGAGTCACCGGCCCCGAGTAACTCATCGCCCAGGAACCAGTGGTAATGGACCAGATTGGGGTGGCGCGCGACACCTTCGCTAAGGATTGGGAAGATGTCATTCGGCTTCCCTAGGGCGTTCAAGACCCACTTGAGGCCTCCGTAGCTATCAAGGTAGCCGCCGCGGTTGGCGGAGCGGATGCACTCCATGTCGAAGGCTCGGCGAAAGTACTCCCTTGCTTCCTGCTTCCGCTGGGCCTCCCACAGGGAGACGGCAAGATTGTTCGTCGCGCGGTGGGACATTGGGTAGGCCGCGACGGCGCTTTGCCACATCGCCAGGGAGTTGCGGTAATCCCGGTTGCGGGCGACAGTTCGCAGCGCGAGCGGGAACGCAATTACAATGGATGTGGCTATGAGTATTTTTGGAGCGATGCCCCGAGACCAGCCTGCGCGCACGGCGAACCTCTCGCAGGCCGCGTAGGCGGCAAGGACCGTTAGGCTCACGACGCACGCTAGCGGTAGATACATCCGGTGCTCCACAGCAAGGTCGTTGATCGGCATGAAGCTCGATGTGGGTGCCAGGATCAGGAAGAACCCGGCGGCCAGGAATCCGACCCGCGAACGGTACCGTAGTGCCCATAACGTCAAAGCCAATAGCGCGGAAATAACAGCCATCGGCACGACCAACTCGCGGACAGGCATCACCGGCCAGCAGTAGTCGAGACAGAGCTTGTCGGGCCAGTATGCCAGCCGGAGGTAGTGCAGGATGACGGCCGTCTGCGTCCGCGCGTACATCCAGGGCGTGATCCAGGGATGTCCCAGCCCCATGTCGTGCGACCACTTCGTGTTGAAATAGGGCGCCATGTAAAGACCGAACAAAATCATCGGTCCGAGCAGCAAACCATAGAACCAGCCGCGCCGCCGGATTACTTCTCGCCACGATCCCGCCAGGAAGATCCGGTCGAACAGCAGCATGAGCAGCGGCGCGGTACCGATGACCTCCTTCGTCCCGATCCCGAGGAAGAACAACAGAACATCCAAAACGTACCAGGGCCACGCGCGCTGTGCCGTTGCTCCGCGGATAAGGCAGTAGAGGCAGAGCAAATAGAACAGGCCCATCGACGACTCGATCCGCTGGACCATGTACGTGACGGCCTGGGTCTGGAGCGGATGGACCAACCAGATCAGGGCGATGCAGAACGCGATTCGATCGGCCGCCTCGTCGTCATAGCGCCCGCCTAGCGATGGCAGTCTCAGCGTGCGACCGGCAACCCCGAAAAGGACCAGCGCGGCTAGAATGTGGATTGCCCGGTTAACTTGGTGAAAGCTACGAACCCGGCCACTGTCAAACTTGTAGTTCAACGCGAACGTCAAGTACGCGAGCGAACGTGGTCTCGGCAGCAAGAGCTTCGGCGACGGGTTCTTGTACATGTCGACCGCGGCTCCGACGTTTGGGTCGTCGTCGAAAATGCCGTCTCCGTCGAGACTGTTCCGGTAGGTCCAGATCCCAACACAGACCAACAAGAGCGACAGGAAGGCCACCGCGCGGCGCGGCATGGTCCGGGAACAGACGTCGGCCGGCGCACCACTCGCGGCCTCTGGTCCTGCGTCGATGTCGAAGCTCATGGTGCGATCCTCTTTCCAGTTCCGCTCGACGTAGACATGCGCGGCGACGGCTTCGTGCGAGCGAGGTCTTCAGCCGACAGGTGATAGATGTAGATCGAATAGCCGATCATCGCGTCGGGCCGTCGGTCCAGCAGGTCGCGATACCCCCCCTCAATGTCGTGCAGTTTGTGCACGCCGATGGCATACCAACCGGCCACACGCTGTCCCGATGGCACCCTGGCCGGCATCGCGAGGTGCTCGGGCTCGAGCGGGCCGTTCACGTCGACGAAGAGCGGTCGTGCCTGGGGGTGATCCTCGGCCCACCGCTTAAGGTAGAGCAGGTCCTGGCCCCACTCGATGTTCGCGTCGATCAGATGGTAGTGCCCCCCCTCCGGGCCCCCGGCCAGCTCGTTGAAATAGGACATGCTGTGGGGAAAGACCATCAAACTGCTCCCCACGGACCACGCCAGGGCCAGCCCAGCGGCGTATGCAATCGGCCAACGCCGAGACGTCAGTGCGCGGCCGACGCGGCTGGTCGCGATGTAGAAGAGAGGAAGCGCCGGTAGGACATAACGGTAGTACCGGTTGAACCCGGTCTGGGAGCTTACCAAGGCAAACACCGCGACTGCGGGCAAGATGACCGCCAGCTCGTCGCGCCAGCCCGCGACGTATTCCCCTCGCAACCCGCAGGCCAGGCCGGCTGCCAGCAGCGCGAGGCACAGCGTCCCCAGCGGCTCCTTGACCACGAAGGCGTAGAGGTAGTAGTACCACCAGCCGCCGACGCGGTACTCGCCACGGAGAAACGACCACATCTTACGTTCATAGTCCCACTTCTGGAGATCGATGCCCAGAACGTAATCCGCCGGCAGAGGGACCCAAACAGCGCCCGCCCAGGTGCCCGCGAACCGGTTCCCGGTGTACTGGCCCGGGGACATCGGGCCTGCGAGAGCCCGGCAGTGGAACGCGAAACGGTCGAGCCTCCGGAACGTACCGGTGAATCCGTAGCCGGCGTTCAGCACGTAGAGGCCGATCAGCAAGATGAGCAGCAATTGTCCGGCCTGGCGGCGTTCGCCACCGGCGGCAAGTGTGCGCCACTCTGGGAACCTGCACACGGCCCACAGCAGCGGCCAGAGGGCGAAGAGAATGATCCACGTCGTCTTGGACAACTCGACGAGCCCAAGGGCAAGTCCGGCGAGAAATGCACCGCGCCACGAGGGAGCTCGCAGCCAGCACCAGAGCAGGTAATGGGCGAGTACCCCCATCGCCGCCCCGGTCGCGTCGGCCGTGATCATCGCCGCGTTGCCGAGCACTGTCGGCGAGAAGACCCAGAGGGCGAGCGCGACCAGTCCGGAGGCCGGCCCCCAGAGCTCCGCGCCCCAGCGGTAGCAGAAGTAGCCTCCGAGCAGGATCAGCGGAATACATCCCCAGCGCGCCAGGGAGAAGTACCAAAACGTCTTCAGCCCGTTCGCGTGGACGAAGTGCATGCCGATGCGCCACTCCGGCCGCACTTCCATGCCCAGGCCCTCCCAGTTCACTCGCGGGCGGGCGAGGACGACGGGTAAGGCGGCAACGGTAGAGGCGAGCGGCGGATTGACGCGGTAGATGTCGAACCGGCCCAAGTGCCATCGACTGATCCCCGCCGCCATATGCGCCACCTCGTCAACCGACGGACTATGCCGTGTTGCCGACCAGGCAAGCATCCCGGCCTGCGCGGCCAAGAGCGAGGCGATATACACGGGCACGTTACAGGGCACCTTGACGTTGATGGGACGCTCCGCGACTCCAGTCATCCCGGCCTCCTCTCGCGCGCCAGAGGTCGGTCATCGGGGTGCTGGACCATCCGGCGTCCGCGTGTCAGGACAACGGTCCACGCTCCCATCCCCGCGGCGGCTGCTCCGAGGAGGGTCCAGGCCATCATCTTCCAGAGCCGACGCTCGTCCCCGCTGTCGGCAGACGCCTGTTCCCAGCGCTCCTTCAAGACGCTTCGGGACCACCCCACCAGTTCGTCGAGGAGCTCTTCCCCGCCGGCCACGGCTTGAATCGGTCTGTCGTTCGGGCCGTTCAGCCGCAGCGCACCAGGCGGGGGGACAAAGCGGAATTCGTCGTCGGAGACCGAGTTGACTTCGGCTCGCACGACCGCCACGCGAGTGTCCATGAGGCGGCGCTTCCGGGCCTCTGGGGTCCGCGCGAGGTAGTCGAAATGGAGGTTGCGAATCGACTCCGGGATCCAGACCCCGGGCACCACCTCTCTGTGACCGCTGCACTCGATGCGCCAGGCCAGTGCGCCGGTCTCCCGGTGATACGATTCCCGTGCCAACAGGGCGCAGCCGCGTTCCACGTCGATCCAAAGCGCCTCGCAACCGGGGTGCTCCAGGACGTGACACCAGCGTTCACCCACCCGCTCCTGGGCCGGTCGGACCCGATCGTATAACTGGCTCGCGCACACGTCAACAAACATCGCCGGCGATTCGCCGTCGAACGGGTCTCGAGGGGCCGGGCGCTTTGTCAGTGGAAAGATGCCTGTCGCCTGGAAGAACAGCTCGGTCGGAAGCGTTCCGGGCAAGGCCTGCTCTTCAGGCCAAGGGTTCTCGATGTAGGCCCGGTTCACGTCGTAGATGTTCAGCGCCTTGCCGCCCGCGATGATGGCGTGCTGTCCCTCGGGGTCGACGCGCCAGTCCATGAACCGCCGGCCGTGAGCGCTGATGTGCAAGAGCGACGCGGGGGCCTTGGCGGCAATCACGCGGTGGACGTAGGTTCCCGCGCGCTGCGCTGCGTCGTCCGAGTAGTCGCTGCTGTGGGTCTCGACACGGATCGAGGTGATTCGTCTCTGGGTTGCGGCAATCCGCGCGCGAAGTTCCGCGGCCGCGTAGCGGGCAGCCGGCGGCTGCCCCTCTCCGGGCGGGGAGGGATCCTTATCGTCGGCCGCGAGCGAGAGAGAGCATGCCAGCACCGCTCCCGCCGTGGCCGTCCAGCGCTTCAACGCTTGGCGCGATTCCATAAGAAAACGACTCCCGCCGAGAGGATGACGACGTTCAGCGCGATGATGACCTTGGTCCGTCGGTTGTCCGGGAGCGGCGGCACGAATTTCTTTCCTTTGGTCGCCGCCTCGATCACGCCATCGAGATACTCGAGGTCCGCGGGCACCTGATACTCGATAAAGCCTCCCTTCTGCTTCTCGGCGCCCGGCAGTCGGGTGTCGGCGACGATGGTTGTGGGACGCTTCATGTCCATGACAAACGTCTTGTCGGGCATCGGGCTCTTGTCCAGGTGATCGGCCCGGATGTCTTCGTAAACCAGGGGCGAGTCGCGGACCTTGCCTTTCATCGAGCTCCACGTGTGCCAGGCGGACGACGACTCGCGCGGCAGCCAGATCTTTTGGGCTGGGAACTCAACGAACTCCCGGTTTGTGGTCACGCGCTTCGTCCGTCCATCCGCCGTCAGATCGACGTACTTCCGCAGGGCATAATTTAGCGCGGGGTCGAGGTAGAACTGGTGGCGGCCCCATTCGCTAGTCAGCTCGATGTTGCGGCAATACGACCCTTCCACCCGGGTCAAGTTGTCGCTGGTCAGCTTGGCCCCGCGCCCCAGCAGATAGAGAATCATGGCCTCGTCAGGTTTCTGGAGCGTCTCCATGGTGCCGTAAAGCTTGAACCCCGCCCGGTCGAAGTATTCACTCTCGTAAACAAACATCGAAGACTTCTTCACCTGCTCGGGGCCGAAAACGAAGATCAAGGTGGAGAAACCGTCCTCCTCCGAACCCGTGCCCTGGTAGAGATTGACACCGTCGTAGCGGTGGGAGAACCGCGCGCCACGCCGCGACCCGCCCATCTTCCGAAGGTAGCTGAACTTGCCATCCTGGCGGCTGAACTTGACGGTCCGCGGGTCGAAAAAACTCGACTTCTCAGGGAACTGGCCGATGCGCACAGCTTCCGCGACCGGCAGATCGGTGCGGAACTTCGTCTCCCACGAGATCGAAAGGGGGCTCAGGGCGGCGGCATTGTGGCGCAGCGCTTGGGCGATATCGTCGGGCAGCCCCGCGGCAGTCGGCGCGGGCTGGTTATCCGGGGCGAGGCCGCTGGCGGCGAGAATGATCGCCGAACAGAGGAGTCCGCAAAGGGCGGCTCGTCCGCGATCGGTTGTGCTACGGTGCATAGGGCCCTCCGTCGACGGGTGCGGGTGAACTGGCAGGCCGCGCGGCCGCTGATGACGACGGCCTGCGCAGCCGAGAAACGACGAGACCAAGGCCAATGAGTGCTGCTGCGGCGAGCGCCGCCACTTGTGGCGTCCCGACGCCCCCCTCAAACGCATCGGGTTTCGCGATAAGGACATACCCGTTCCACGCACGGCGGAACTCGTCGAGCGGGACATAACGTATGATCGCCAATCCCCCATTGAGGAGGAGCACGCCTCCCTCGACGTCGGCCGGGTCGTAGGTACTCAGGAGGACGTGGAAGCTGCCGCTCTGAACCCCCGACTCTTCCAGGTGGATGATCGCTGGCCGATCCAATCGCCTCAAGCTCGTGGACTCACAACGATAGAGACCGCTACGGAGCCCCAGGCGCTGTGCCGCGGCGTGCACCTCGACGAGGTTGGAGCGACGATTTCCCCCTCCGAGGGCGGACATGACCTGGTCGTAGGAGATCGCGCGATCATGGAACCGCAGCAGGAAATACAGGGAGTTGGCCGCGTCTCGCTCGGCAGTCCGCCACGGGGCCGCGACGCTGGAACGCGACGGCTCGACGTCTGCCCCAGAGGACGTCCGGGCAGGAAGCGCAAGGCAGCACATCACGGCGACCGAGGCTCCAAGCAACCGCGTCAGCTCGACCGTGCCGATCGATTTTATGATACTCATAAACCACCACCCCATAGGTAAGCGAGGGTGCTCGTTACGCCGCGATCGCCGGCTGAGTCGGGCGACGGCGAGTGAGCCGGCCCTTGATCCACCAGAGGACGAGGGCCCAGGCGGCGACGTGCGCCACGGTGGCCCAGGGCGCGAGCCAACTCAGCCCGGCCCGCCGTGGACGGCTCAGGACGTATCCCGACCACCACTGGTCGAAGGAGTCCTTGGGGCGGTTGAACGGAATCCCAATCGTGCCGTCGTACCAGTAAACAAGACCCTTTGGCCCGGGCTCAACGGCGGAGACGAGGACGAAGTGCCCACGGTATTCCCGGGTCGGGGTGCCCAGGCGGGGCGAGGTTTTCATATAGGCGATGGCCGGGAGGTCACAGTTCTTGCCCAGGTCTTCCAGGCCGCAGTGATAGATCCTCACGTCGACACCCATCGCCTGCGCAGCGTTCTTCAAGTCCTGAAGGCTGCTGCCGTAGTAGCCCACCGGAGTCTTCCTCCTCACCTCGTCGGGCGAGATGGAGTGGCCCCAGCTCCGCAAGAACATGTACAGGCTGTTGACGCCGCAGACGTTGTTATCTGGGATCGCGGGCGCGCCTGGCTCGTTGGTTGTTGGGGGCGGGTCGGCGGACTGCGCGGGCGACACTCCCAGCAGTGTGGCCGCAAGCAGGACAGAAAGCGCGGCCGCAGGTATCCTTCTGCGCCCCCCGGTGCAACCCGCGCCAGCCCCGGTCATACGTCTCATGCCACGTCTCGCTCGAAACCGCATGGGAAGCGTTCCTTAGTTGGATGGTCGCCGTGGTACCGGAACTCCACCACCTCCGATCGTCCTGCCGTCCCTCACGGCGCACTTGGAGATCCCCCCTTTGGTCCCAATGCCCGCAAGACGCACGCGGCGTGCGTGTATGGGCAAACAATGCCGTCGCTGACGGAATCTCCTTGAAATTCTCCAAGCCGCGACTGCAGCCAGAGCCCCGCACGACTTAGGCGGTCGTCCGGCACCGCGTACTCCCGCGGCAAGTAGAGCAGCCACTCGGCGAGGTGTCCCGTGGCCAGGAGCTGGCCCTCGGCGGACGCCGCATCCTGAGACGGGGCGTCGACTGACGAATAGAGTGCGCGCCCCCAATCGAGTGACCAACTCCCGTCCGCGGCTTGGTTCTGAAGGACCGCGGCGACGGTCCGCGCCAGCCGTTCGTTGAGTCGGCCCCGCGCGGCCGGCGACAGGATCGGAGCGTGTTCCCGGTCAACCCGATAGAGCAGCGTCAGCGCGTAACCCAAGTGCGTGCCGCCGCAGCTCGCCTTCTCAAACGGGGTCGTCAGCAGCCGATCCACCAAGTCGTCGAACGTGTAGCGTTCGCCGAACTTGTTGACCCACTCTCGCTGAGGGGGCAAGTACAGGGTGTAAGCGATCGCCGTCCAGGGGAACTCTTCCTGCTTCAGGTGAAAATTCGCGAGCGAGTCCGACAGAGCGGCCTGAAGTGTCAGGTGCTCGTCGCCCACGAGGAGCGGAGTGGACAGGGGAAGACCCAGTTCCGCCAATGACGCGAGGCACTGATCGCGGTGGGTCTCCGAGGCCAATTCGTGTTCTTCGAGCGACGCACCGGCGCCGATGAATTCAACCCCGTGGCGGGTCCGCGTGACGGCCGGGGCGCCGAAGTAACTCCGGCCGAACCGCTCGTCAGTCAGCAGTCGCAGCACGTCCCGGCCGGTCTTGAGGCTCGGGTGGTCAAACCGGCCGTCGAGGCCGTGGAGCCTCAACACGTGCAAGAAGAAGGAGACCGGCACCTTCCGCTCGGCCGGCGGGCGGATGCGAAAGAACAAACCCGCCTGCTGGGCCGGTGAGATCTTGAGTAGGACCGGCCGTACCGGCTCGATGCGTATCGCGTTACCTCCCGTGCTTCCCCCCTGTGACGACAGCGTCCCCGCACGGGCGGCGCGAGGTTGCGTCGCCGATCCGTTCGCCCGTCCTATCCGGTATGCCGCGGCAAGGCCGATGACGAGAACCGAGCACACCGCGGGAACCAGCCACACCAGCATGCGAAATCGCCGAATCATCGTTCCCCCTCCGGCCCGGCGCTACGTGACGAGGGCTGCCATACCGTGTCGACCAACCACAACACGACCGCTGGATCGCCAACCGCCTCGGTCTTCATGAAGATCCAGGCGGCAGAGTCGGAGCCACGCGATTGGTTTCCTCGCAAAAAAGGGGCTTCGCGTGCCTTTAATAAGCCGCCTTCTCGCTGCCTCCCGGTTCGCACAGTTAAACCGGCAGGCTAAAAGCTGCCTGTGCGTCTTATTATGCGATTCGAGCCGCTTCGCTCTCCGCCCGACCCCTGCTCACCAAAGCGAAGCGCCGCCCTCTCGTTCCCCGTGAGTTGCTCCTCGAGGACGTTGTCCCTGGCAGTGCGCCCCCCGCGCCGCGCATGCTCGATGGCGTGGCTTCGAATCAATTCGGTCACCTGGCGCTGGATCTGCCTGTGACGCGCGTAGAAATAAAATGACGTAAAAATAAACAGTAGTATAAAAACATAGAGGATTAGGTCGGTGCCGCGGTGGATGCCGACCCGGAGGGCCGCCGCCTGGACCAGTTCGGGGAAAAGGATGGTAACTGCGGCGGTGATCCAGGTCAGGCCGCGAATGAGCCCCATCGTCGAGACTCTCCGCCTGCGCACCGCACGGGCCGCCTCGGAGAGAAGCGCGGCGAGCAGAGTCGCCACGGCGATATACTGGAAAAGTTTCATCGGATTATCCTTGTCATGATAAGTTGCCCGAAGATCCGCACGCTGTTCCAGGAATCTTGTCCTTTGCGGAGCGACTCCGCCGTGTACCGAATCGTCACCGGAACTTCGCGGAACCGCAGGCCCAAGCGAGAGATCGCGTCGAGGATCTCCGAGGCGTGGGCCATGCCGTTCTCCGTAATTCGGATCCGCGTTGCAGCCTGCCGGCTGAACGCCCGCAACCCGTTATGGGTGTCCGTTACCTTAATCCGCGAGAGCTGACGCGTTACGACGATCCCGAGCTTCAGCACCGCCCACCGCGTCCAGGGGATGCCGACCGCGCGACCGAGGAAGCGTGATCCCAGGCATACGTCGGCACCCTCGTCCTGGATCGGCCGCACGAGCGCGTCGATGTCATCCACGCTATGTTGGCCGTCTGCATCGAACGTGACGATGACGGACGCCCCCTTGTGCAGGGCGAAGTCGACGCCGGTCTGGAGGGCGGCGCCCTGCCCGCAGTTGACGATATGGTGAAGGCACCAAACGTCATGGCGCAGCGCCAGATCCGACGTCGTATCCGTGGACCCATCGTCAACAACGACGACGTTCGGATAGCGGCTGCTTAATAGGGCAAGGGTCGTCGGGAGGTTCTCGGCCTCGTTGAACGCCGGAACGACGACCCAGGTCGCGCCTCCGTTTTCTGCAGGTGGATCTGCAATCCCGGTCATCTGAACCTCCACGGGTTCTGGACCTTCCTGGACCTGTTGCCACGGCCAAGAGAGTCGGCAGTGACACTCCGAATCCGGTCGACGCCGAAAGGGAGTCCGCGGATTCCCCAGGGGGCCGCCACGCCTACATTCGCAAGGAACGCTGCATTGCCGCATCGACGCCGAAACGAGTGTTCCCGGCCGACTTGAGCGTATGTCCGTACGTTCGCTGTCGCCGGCGAGCGATCGGCGCCTACTCCACCGAAACACAACCCAATGACCACGTTGACATCAAAGGGCTCGCGGCTTACCGCCGCCCCGGATGCCTAAACTTCGACGGTGCCGTTGGCGAACCTAGCTTCTCTGATCGAAAGAGTCCTGATCGCAGACGACAATGAGATATTCTGACACTTGGCAACGATGTGTGTTTTGCAGTCCTGCTTAATCTAGATTAGGCAAAAGGGTAACGTCAAGAAAAAAGAGGAAAAACCAAAATGATTTGCTTCAATCGCCCTAAAGCGAGATGACGTATCGTCATGAGAGGCTTCACGACCATCCGGACGAGCCTCAGCCCATCGATTTTTTCGCCCGCGTGGTGGCGGTCCGGGGTCCGTTGCTGCGCCGGGATGAGGGGGAAAAGCTCCTGTCGAAGCGCGCATTCGCCGTGCATTCTCCTCCCTGGGTCGTCCGGTCGTGCCTCGGGAGAAATACCGATGAACGCGTGCGGATGTTGGCCGGAGTGCGATGCCAATTGGTGCACATCGACGGGTCGGCCCTCACCTTAATGGGGCGGAGCTGCAACGAATCTTCTAGGAGAGCGGGGCTCGGCAGGCGCGCCGTCCTCCCAAATTCACAAACACGCTACGTGACAACGAGCTCCATTCCGTGTTCCCTTTGTAGGGTGCATGAAATGCACCGTTCCCTTTCGTGCCGAGAAGATGGTGCATTTCATGCACCCTACAAAGAAGAACAGATAAAGGGGAACCGCTCTAGAGCGAGACGGACTCGCCGGCATCGATCGATGTCGCGTGAATGGAAGCGCTTGTCGCGTTCAGGATCTCGCTGAGTCTCTGTCGCTCGCACTCGTCGGAGAAGAAGTCCTTGGCGCGCAGCCAGCCCGCGGTTCCCAACTTGAGTCTCAACGGCAAGTCGCCAGCCAATCTCAGGAGTGCCGTGGCGTGAGCGTTCACGTCGCCGGGTTCGAAGAGCAAGCCCGTGGCGCCGTCGACGACGGTCTCGACGACCCCTCCATTTCTCCCAGTCACAACCGGAAGGCCGGCCGCCATGGCTTCGATGATGCTGATCCCAAGGGCCTCTTCCTGCCTGGTGAGGGGCCCTGGCCGGTTGTGGGCGGTGAAGACGTCGGCCTGGGCGCGGAGACGCTCCCCTTGTTCCGCCGTCGTAACGCCCAGAAGGCGGATGCGCTCGCCGAATCGAGACGCTTCCCGCGCGCGTACGCAGGCGCGACGAAGGGGCCCGTCGCCGGCAATCGTGAGTACGCCGTTCAAACCCTTTCGACAGGCCAAGTCGAAGGCTTGAATCGTCTGCTCCGGGCCCTTGAAATCCACGAGGCGACCGAGGTAGAGGATGTCCAGATGATCCGGTGGCGTGGTCCGGGGCGCGAGGCGTTCCGGAACGGGCACTCCAAGGTACTTCACGACCACCCTTGCCGGCGCAACGCCGGCTGCCTCCAGGCGCCGACGCGTGTGATCGGAGTTGGCGATGATCATCGCCCGCTCGGAGAGCGCCCGCACCGCGCGAACATAACCGGAACCGAAACGTCTGAGGTGCGGCCAACGCGGCAATCGAAGGTCCCAGGTGACGTCATAACCATGGCAGTGGACGAAGAGCGGTACGCGGTTGTGCTCCCAAACGGCCCGGAAGCTCAGGGCGCACGGGAGATAGTGACATAAGACCGCAGAGATCTCCCATTCCTCCAGAATGCGCAGAAGCGTCCGTCCGCCCCATCCAGCGATGAGCGGGGCGACGCCGAGCCGAGAGAGCGGCCGGACTGGCGCCGGCAGCAACGACAGTGCGGGCGCGCGGCTTCCCCAAGTCGAGGCGGGCGAGGCGTAAGTCGCCACGACCGCCAGCCCGGGACCGAGTGCCCCGATCATGCGGTGCATCCACAACTCGGACGGCGCCGGCCAGTTCGGCATCAGGACGAGTACCCGCATGATCGCTCCTCACGATGCGCCAGGCTTCACCGCGACCAACAGGTAACCCAGCGGAAATTTCTCCATCGTCCGCCTAGACAGCGAACGCCACGGCCGCAAGCCCACGACCAGCCGGCTGAACCGGTACCAGGCTCGACCGGAAACGGTCCAGGCGCTGAGATGCTTGGCCACGATGTCGAGAACCACCTCGAGCGCGCCCCCATAGGGCTCCAACAAGACCACTTCCAGGCCGACGTTCTCGCAGAATCCGGCGAGCTTGTACCTCGTGTATCGATGGTAATCGTGCGGCTCCTCGTGGACCCAGTAGAGAAACGGCACGCCGAGGATGACCTTTCCCGCGGGCTGAAGGACACGATAGATCTCCGACCAGAGCGGAGCCGGGTGCGCAACGTGTTCGAGAACGTCGGTCAACACAACGGTATGGAACTGCTCGCT
The DNA here is from genome assembly GCA_031291845.1 of Isosphaeraceae bacterium. Lineage (GTDB taxonomy): Bacteria > Planctomycetota > Planctomycetia > Isosphaerales > Isosphaeraceae > DAIDJG01. The sequence continues at coordinate 20,403 of JARLIH010000390.1, forward strand.
GGCCAAAGGGAGGCCTGCGCCGATGTCACACCGAACGTCCGCGTGGCTAATGTCGTGGCAGCTTTCTTCCCAGTCGACGCAGCAGATCGACGAGGCGAGAGGCTTGTAGACCGAATACAGTGGGGCTTTCCCGCACCCGAGGTCGAGTACGGCCCCGCGACAGTGGGTCTTGAGTGCTTTCTCGTACGCCTGCGCTTGGAGGTCGGCGGTTAGCCGTGACCCGGCGGAGACTTCCCGTGGGTCGGCCGAAGCCCGCAGACCACGCCGGGTCGTCACGTACTTGGTCGGCCTCCAGTTGTCCTGGTTTTTCATCGGCAAGATTCCGATCTTGGGGCCATGTCGTGCCAGGTCGGACGGCGTTCCTCTCCTCGGAGTAGACGCCAGGCCCTCCGTCCGCAATTTGCCAATCCGCACCCGAAAAACCGACACCACGGCCGAGGGTCGTTCCAGGATTGTTGAAGGAAGCGCCGCCCGTACTTGAGGGCGGTCCGCGGGTGACGAGACCCAAGCGCCATCACCGTCCAGGCAAGATACAGCTCAGGTAAGGAGCGCGGATAATAGAACTCTTTGACGGTTACCTGGTCTTCCGTCAATCCCCGCCGCTTCAGGGCCGCGCGCAGGACGCGCTCCTTTACACGAAGAGCGTTCTGTTGATCGCACTGGGCAGTGACGCTGCCCAGATGGCGGCGCTGCCGAACCAGGAGATCGGGTAGGTTCGCGAGGCGGCCGTGCTCCGCAAGCCGGAGGTAAAGGTCCAGATCCTCGCTGAGCGAGAGGCCTTCGTCGTAACCACCAACCTCGACGACCGCAGCACGGCGGCACATCGCTGCGCTGTGGATGATGGCCGAACCTCGCCCCACGAACAACTCCTGCTCGATCGCGTCATGCCTTAGTGGAACGCGGAGCGGCGCGATTGGGTCGCCGTCGGGATCGATCTGCGCCCCCTGCCCTCCAACGACGACGCATTCGGGGTTTCGCCGGAGGTAATCCACCTGAAGCCGCAGGCGAAGCGGCGAGGCGACATCATCCGAGTCGAGCGTGGCGAGGAACTCTCCGCGGGCGAGGCGGATCGCGCAATTGCGGGCGCCGCTCGGACCTTGATGCGGCGAATGGAAGACGCGGACTCGCTCATCCTGCAGCGAGCAGTGATCCAAGATCGCATCGGACCCGTCATCCGACCCATCATCCACCGCGACCAACTCGAATTCGTGAAACGTCTGGCCCAAGACGCTTCGGATGGCTTCGAGGAGATAGGCTGCGGAATTGTAGACCGGCAGCACGATCGAGACGATCGGGTTCGCACTGGATCTCATCGTCCCGGGGCTCCCGCTGGTGACGCGCGCTTGCTCAGCCGCTTCACTTTCGAATTCTCTTGACTCGGACTGTTGAGCTTGATCATGATACCCTCACCACTTCTAGTTGAGAATGGTCGACAGATCGAGTATTGGCGGATTCTCATTGCGGCGGGTCGTTCGGAACACCACGTGAAGCGGTCAATGAACCGACTTGATCGAGCACTGTTCCCGACGCTGTTCTTGAGGTTCGGCGGCGCGCATTTCCTTTGGAGGCTCTCCCCAGTGGGGAACGAATTCCTTATGTCGCGCCTCGGGTTGACGTGGGGCGGCCAGTCGAGCGGCGAAGTGCCGGACGGTGACTCGTAGCGCAGCGATCATCCATGGGTCACGAATCGTTCTGTGGGCAGAGATCGTGCCCGCTTTTCGGAAACCCGGTCTGCACGACAGTCATGCTGCCATTCTTGCGCTGTAAGGCCTTTTGGGGACATAAAGCCAGGGCCCATCATATTTAGTGAGGGGGAGAATGAGGCCGCTCAGGGCGTCTAAGAAAAGGAGAACCGTTGACAGGTTTGGCGGCCGGTTTCTCGATCAGGCAACGGCTTTCTTAGGCGTGCCTGCTTTATGAAGTCTCAGGCCGCCGCGTCTGAGGTATGAGTGGTCTGCTTGCGAAAACCTGAGCGTTGTGTTTCCTGTCGCCGAGGTTTGGGTTGCTGAACATGTTGACGGTGTTGCCACCGTTCGGCGGTTCGCGTGGAGCAAGCCAAATGAGCAAAAATCAAGGCTCGGAATCGAACCACGCTACGGGGTTCACCCTGGTCGAACTCCTGGTCGTGATCGCGGTCATCGGGGTGCTGATCGCTCTCATCCTTCCCGCCGTGCAGTCCGCGCGGGAAGCCGCGCGCACCAGTCAATGCGCAAACAACCTCAAACAGATCGCGCTAGCGGTCGCCCAATACCACGACGCGGCGCAACGGCTCCCCATGGGTGAGATGCCCGGCTACTTCTCCCCTCACGTTGCCATCTTGCCTTATCTCGAGCAGGGTTCGCTCTATAACGCGATCAATTTCATCGTCTTGAACGCCGTTGGCTACGGGGCCGGCGGCCGCGAGCCGACTTGGGTCGACGCCATCTCCGAGACGGTGTGTGGAACGCGGCTCGACATCTACGTGTGCCCATCCGAAGAATACAGTGATAGCGCCGAACCGGCCTGGACCGGCGAGCACAAGACATATTGGGCATCGAATTACGCCTGGAATTCAGGGACATGGTGGCCGAGAGCGCAGTCGTGGGACGGCCTGTTCGGGCGGTCGGCCTGGATCAACGCCAAGAACCCGGCGCCGCCGGACCCGCCGCTGGGTTCGCTCAACCTGGCTTCATGCATCGATGGGACCAGCCAAACCTTGCTGATCGCCGAGGTCGCCAACGGGCCGATCGACCCGTCGGCCCCGCGCACTCGGGTCTCCGACTGTTACCAGGTTGGGGCCATCCAACCCGGTAATTCGGTCGACCAGGCACTGGCCGCCTGCGCGGCCGTCAACTGGCAGCAGGATCCCTTCCCCTGGCAAAGCGCCTGGCGCTACAAGGGCTACCCATGGGTGGAGGGGACCCTTTGGCGGAACTGGTTCAATGCGCTCCAGACGCCGAACCAGACCTGCTGCACGAACGGTTCGTACGGGTCTAACGGCGACAGCGACTGGTGGTTCATGCTGAAACCAGCCTCGTCGTACCATCCGGCGGTGGCCAACGCGGCGCTGGCGGACGGCAGCGTCCGGGCGTTCAAGGAAACGATCAGTCGTGTCGTATGGATGGCCGTGAGCACACGAGCCGGCGGCGAGGTCGTTTCGAGCGAGTCCTACTGAAGCGGCTCGCCGCAACGTCGCGCACCACAACGGGCCCGTCAATATACGTCCACTGGACCAGCTTGGCCATTCAGGACATTGCGAAGCGAAAAAGTCCTACTGGCCGGGTGTTTCGCCGTGAACAAGGTTGTCGACGATGAAGCATCAGAAGCGCCACTCGCAACGGTCTGGTTTCACGCTGATCGAGCTCTTGGTCGTCATCGCCATCATCGGCGTGCTCGTAAGCCTGACTTTACCCGCCGTCCAGGCCTCCCGTGAGGCTTCCCGCCGTGCCCAGTGCCTCAACAACCTGAAGCAACAAGGGCTTGCGCTGCACAGCTACCTCACCGCCTCGGACGCCTTCCCGATCGGTTACGTTGTCTGGGCCAATTCACCCAGCGGCGTAGCGCCCGGATGGGCGTGGGCGACCGCGATCCTGCCGCAGATCGAAGAGGCCACGATCTACAGCAGCTTTAACATCAATATCGCGCTCGATCTCGCGGGCAACGCAACTTCACGAACGGCGCTGCTGTCGGTCCACGTGTGTCCTAGTGACCGAAATACGGGCGCGTTCGTAACGACTTCAGCGCTAGCCGGCGGACCGGTCGAGGCGAGAACGACCAGCTATGCGGCCAACCAGGGGGTCATGGGCTCGGTGCCCGGCAACGGGCTTTTTCTGCCAAATAAGTCAATTCGCCCCAAAGACGTCAAGGATGGTCTGAGCAGTACCTTCGCCTGCGGGGAAAGGGGGAGCTTCGTGGTTCAGAACGCGTGGGCGGGCGCGCTGAGTAACGGCCGGGGCGGCGAGCAGGTCCTGGCGCAGGTCATTACGCCGGTGACGTTTGCCGGCACTCCGCCGGCCACGACCTTTTCCAGTCCCCACACGGCGCTGATCCATTTCTTGATGGGCGACGGATCGGCGCGCCCGATCAAGACCAGCATCAATCCTGGCGTTTACAGCGCTTTGGCCACGCGCAACGGCCGGGAGACGATTGACGCCGGTGCCTACTGAGTCGCGGTCACCCAGAAAAGGTGCCAGACCGAGTCGAGGACGTTCAACATGGAACTTTCTCCTCCGACGTTGACCATCATCGTGCCCCTCTACAACGAGGTCGGCACGATCGCCCGCGTGCTCGGGGCGGTCGAGGCCTCCCCCTATTCCAAACAGATCCTCGTCGTCGATGATGGCAGTCGGGACGGCTCGTATCTTGAGGTCATCCGCTGGAGGTCGTCCGCCGCGCCGAGCACCGAGGTCGAGATCTTCCAGCATCCCGAGAACCGGGGAAAGGGTTCGGCCATCCGGACCGCGTTGCCATTTGCCAAAGGGAGGATTGTTGTGGTGCAGGATGCCGACCTCGAATGCGACCCAGCGGACTATCCCCAGCTCGTCGAGCCGATTCTCGAGGGCACTGCACGGGTCGTGTTCGGGTCGCGGTACCTGAATGCCGGATCGGGGCGGTTGCCCTGGACGTCGGGGCGTCTCTTCGTCTGCTTGGCGAACGCCTTGGTGCTGGTCTTGTTCGGCCGCCGGATCACCGACGAGGCCGGCTGCTACAAAGTGATGCCGACCGAGTTGCTTCGCAGCCTGGACCTGCGCTGTCGACGATTCGAATTCTGTCCGGAGGTCGTTGCCAAGCTTTGTCGTCGGGGAATCGGCATTCACGAAGTGCCCGTCCGCTACACTCCGCGCGACCTGCGATCCGGGAAGAAGATCGGCCTGCGGGACGCGATCGAGGCGATCGCGGCGCTTCTCCGCTGGCGCGTGGCTCCGCTTGAGAGGGCCCAAACGCCCAGTGAGCTCACGTACCCGCAATCGGTCGATCTGGCGGAGGCGAGGAGGGTCGATCGGTCGTGGGACGAGTTGGTTGCCGGCGCGCCTGGAGGAGAGCCGCTGTGACTCGGGACCAGGCCCCAGAAGCATCGACGGTTGCGCGCGACAGTGCGGCGCCTCGGCGAGCGGTTGTCATCTTATTGCTGCTCGTCCATGCCGGACTGCTCCTCGGCAATCTGCGCTGGAACTTTATCGTCGTCGACGAGGTCGCGCACGTGCCGGCCGGCGTCTCGCACTGGCAGACCGGTTCGTTTTCCCTCGACCGCGTCAACCCGCCGCTGGCAAGGATGCTGGCCGCCCTGCCGATGCTGCCGGCCCATCCCAAGACCGACTACCACCGTTTCGATGCCTCGCATGGCATCCGCCGTGAGTGGGAAGTGGGCAGAGACTTCATTGCCGCCAACGGCGGCCGGTCTTTCGACCTGATTTGCTTGGCTCGCTTACCGGGGGTCGTGTGGTCGTTGCTGGGGGGCTGGCTGGTCTTTCGATGGGCGCGAGAACTTTACGGCAACGGCGGGGGCTATCTCGCGTTGGCGGTGTGGTGCTTCGATCCCACCATCCTCGCTTTCGCCCCGGTGGTGACGCCTGACCTCCCCTCGGCCGTTGCTGGGTTGTTAGCGACGTTCGCGTTTCGGCGCTACCTCCAGCGAGGGCGCTGGTCGACGGCGACCTTGGCCGGCCTCGCTCTTGGGATCGCCCTACTGGTCAAGCATACGCTGGTCTTGCTGTACGGCATCCTGGCTGTTCTCTGGCTGATCGACTGCTGCCGGAGACCGTTTCCCGCGAATTTTGCCGCACTCGGGCGCAAGATCGGCCAAGCCGTTCTGATCGTCGGCGTCAGCCTTTACACCCTCAACGCGGGCTATGGCTTTCACGGAACGGGGCGGGCGCTCGAAGAGTACCGATTCGTCAGCCGCATGTTCACCGTGGGCGAACCATTGCAGAACCGTTTCCAAGGCACATGGCTGGGCAGGATTCCGGTGCCTCTCCCCGACGATTATCTGGAAGGGATCGATCTTCAGCGCAGGGACTTCGAGGGCGCACTCAAGTCGTACCTCAACGGCAGATGGAGCGATCACGGCTGGTGGTACTACTATCTCGAGGCATTGGCGCTCAAGGAGCCTGTCGGCCTTTGGATCTTGGGGCTCTGGGCGCTCGGGATGGTGCTGGTTCGCCACCCGGGCGCCGCTTTGCCCCAAGAGGAGCTCTTCCTCGTGGTGCCAGCCCTGACCTTCTTCATGGTGGTCAGTTCGCAGACGGGTTTCAGCCACCATATGCGGTACGTCATTCCGATGTATCCTTTCTTGATCATTGGGATCGGGAAGCTGGCGTATTTCTTTCGTCCCGGCCACCCGTTTTGCGCAGCGACCGTTGCGGCATTGCTGTCATGGGCGATCGCCGGCAGCCTGATCGTTTACCCCCACTCCCTCTCTTACTTTAACGAGCTCGCGGGCGGACCTCGGAATGGTCATGCCTTCCTGCTCGACAGCAACATCGATTGGGGCCAAGACCTGCTCTATCTCAGAGAGTGGCAACGCGCGCATCCCGAATCCCGGCCGTTGCGGCTCGCCTATTTCAACGCCGTCGACCCCAGGCTCTTCGGGGTGGAATACTGCCTCCCGCCGCTTCATCGGTCGCAGTTCGCCGATGTTGCGGAACTACAAGGGGGCGATATCTATATCGCCGTGAGTGCGACGCTGCTCATGGGAAGGGGGTTTGAGGTCCCCAACGGTCAGGGAAAATGGGAGCAAATCGAGAGCAGCGACAGCTTCGATTACTTGCGCACACTCACTCCTGTCGCCCGCGCGGGTTACTCGATCTTGATCTACCGAATCACGCCGGCGCAGGCGAGGATCTGGGCGGGACGGACCGACGCGGTCGACGTGCGGCGAGCGAATCACCAAGAGGACTCCGTGAGCCTTCAGTTGGAGAACACGACCGATTGCGACACGGCTCTGTCTCGATTCCTGGGAAGGCGAGGCTCCGGCTGAGCCACGTCCCGCGAGGGGCGCCCCTGCGAGACGTGGCTCGGCCGGAGCCTCGCTCCCAGGTGAACGGTGTCATTTGCTCAACCGATTCCGATGCTGCGCCCAAGCCTGATCCGCCGGCTCTTCTCAGCGCACTTGCGTTCACAGAACAGCTATGAGGGGTACGTCGGAGAATGTGAGATGGTGACTTCCTCCAAGGTGTTGGACGTTTTCCGCGAGTTTCGGGATCGGCCGTTCGTCTTCGTCGAGCCCGGCGGCAACTTCGGCGATCAATTGATCTATCGAGGTGCAGAGAAACTGGCCGCCGGGGTGGGTCTTCGGTTTTGCAGCATTTCGTATCAAGAATTCGTGCGCAGACGGCTGGATCGAGAGGAGGTTGTTTACATTCATGGCGGGGGCGGCTGCGTCCCTTGGTGGTCCGGAACCCCGATCGCCGCCCTGAAGCGGTTACTCCAGATCCACTCCGGCGTTGTTATTGTCGGCCCACAGACGTTTTGGACGGAGCCGAAGTTCCTCCGTCGGGTTCTCCGAGGGGTCCGCCATCCCCGGCCGGCGAGAATCATACTCTTCACTCGCGAGGCGATTTCGTGGAAGGCTGTTCGCGAGCATGCACCGATCCACACCGAAGTGATCGCTGATCATGACACGGCGCTGAATTTGAGCGCGGATGATCTTGGAATATCGCGCTGCGTTCGGCAGGGAGACCTTTGGCTGCTCCGGAAGGACAAGGAAGCCCCGCGCCGCAGTCCGCACGTCGCCCAGGCCGTCGATCCGATTGCAACCTGTGCCACGCTTGAAGAGTGGCTGGAGATCCACAACTCGGCGAGGACGATTGTCACCAACCGCCTCCACTCGGCCATCGTCGCCTCGATTCTCGATATTCCGGCAGTGCTGTTCCCAAACAACTACTTCAAGAACGCAGCGGTCTGGGAATTCTCCCTTAAATCGCGCGGCGTATTGTGGTCCGATGTGCCTCCGCCATTCGATACATCTGTCCCCACACCGGGCGCGGAGAAGAGCGGGCGCGTTTCCACAGGAGTGAGCAAATTCAGCGTCGGTTGGCATCGGAAGACGAACGCTTGAATCACCGCTACGATTCACTCCGCCGGAAGGATCGCCACCGATGATCGTGACTGTCACCGTGAGCACTTGGAACCGTGCGAGCTACCTGGACTCGACCCTCACGGGAATGCGGAACTTGCACGTCCCGGAAGGGATCGATTGGGAGCTCTTGGTCGTCAACAACAACTGTACCGACGGCACCGACGAGGTCATCGCCAGGCATGCTCGCGGTCTCCCCCTGCGCCGGCTCTTTGAGGCTGACCAGGGACTCTCGAACGCAAGGAACCTTGCTGTCGCTGAGGCGCGCGGCGATTTGATTCTATTTACGGACGACGACGTCGTGGTGGACTCCGGCTGGATGGCCGCGTACGTGGAAGCGGCTCGAAACTGGCCGGAAGCCGACTATTTCGGTGGGACGATCGATCCACTCTTTGAAGCCGAGCCCTCAGGGTGGATCAGACGCCATCTGAAACTGCTTTCCAGTCCGTTTGGTATCCACCAGTTTGGTGAAGAGATCCGCTTCTTCCGTCCGAGCGAAGCGCCGTTCGGCGCCAACATGGCGTTCCGTCGAGAGGTCTTGGGCGCCCGACCTTTCGACTCCCGGTTGGGGCGCTGTGGCGACGAGGTCGTCAATGGAGAGGAGACCGCCCTGTTCGAGAGGCTGGCTGCATCCGGTGTGCGCGGGCTGTGGGTCGGCACCGCGCGCGTCCAGCACAGAATTCCTTTGGATCATATGACAGAACAATACCTTTATCGGTGGTACCGCGGCGCGGGGCGCACGCTTGCGAGGTGTGGAGGCGTTTCGCGCTGTGAACGTTTCTTGGGCCTCCCCCGCCGTGTATGGGAACTGAATTACGTCGCCGAACCAGGCACTGCGTTGCTCTCGATTCTCGTCGCTTTGAGCGCAGCCTCGAAAGGCTCGCTGTGGATGCGTGCATTTCAGGTCTCCGCGAGAATGCGTGGTTTCATTTCCGAACTGAGGCAATGACCCGTATTGATTCACCCTTTCCGGTTGGACCTGCTTTTGTTCCGACACCGCTGGCTCGCCAGCCGTTGTCTGGCCCGCGCTCCCCGCTTGCGGAGGCGCCGGGAACCTTGTCGGGAACCGGTTGACCCTGTCTCCGCGGTAGCCGGTCAAGTCTCGCCGCGCGAGAGCTGCTTAGTAGATCCGATTCTTCTTGGGTCTTGGCGCTCGTGGCGGACGACTCGCGGCACCATCAGCTCCGACAACTGTCGGCAAACGGGATAGGGAGATCGCGCTATGGCCGGTCGCAGGTGAGTCCGGTGTGTCATTGCCGTCGAAATGCAGTCCGCGTGTCGTGCGATTCGACCTGACAAAAGATAATTTCAGAATTGTATGGCGGATCGATCGCCCTTGTGGCTATTGTAAGGTTCTCTAGGTACAACTCGTAGCAGACAGCGTTAGGCGCCGGTAGCAAGTTCCGGGCGTCCTGTTTTGGCGTCGATCCTTTCCGGCCGAATTCTCCCGGCCCAAGTGAGTCGCCGAACTGCGCTCGCCTCCGTGCGTCTCCGCTTGGGGTGCCCGCAGACGCTAGGCACCTCTTCACGGAAGGTGCGGGTGGTCGAGATGCTCGGTCCGAGAGGACGCTGGTTTCCGTTGATGTCATCCTGGTTCGGTAGAACGGTGTTCGTCGCATGGGCGCTCCTCGTCGGCCTTGCCGCCTCTCCCGCGGGGGGGCCGCCAGCGGCGCCTGCCAAGGCGGCCCCGACGCCGACGTTCACCAAGGACGTCGCGCCGATCCTTCAGCGGAAGTGCCAGAACTGCCATCGCCGTCACCATGTGGGGCCGTTCTCGCTCGAGACGTATGAACAGGCGCGGAAGCGTGCCGCGGACATTGCGTCGGTCGTCGAGGACCGCCGCATGCCGCCGTGGAAGCCGGCGCCTGGGGTTGGCCCGAAGCTGAAGCACGACCAATCGCTGACGCGGCAGGAGATCGCCACCCTGGGCGCATGGGCGCATGCAGGGGCCCCGGAAGGAGAGGCGAAGGACATGCCCCCGCCGGCCCAGTTCGCGACTGGGTGGAAACTCGGGCCGCCCGACCTCGTGCTCGAGCCGACCGAGGACTTCCCGCTCTGGGCGTCCGGGCCGGACACCTACCGCTGCTTCGTGTTGCCGACCAACCTCGCGGGCGACGCATATGTCTCGGCCCTCGAGTTCCAGCCCAGCAACCGCCGGATCGTGCATCACATCAACGCGTTCCTCGACATCAGCGGCGATGCGCGGAGACGCGACGAGGCGGAGCCGGGGATCGGATACACGTCGTTCGGGGGGCCGGGGATCGAGTCCTTCGAGGAGCTCACGTTCTGGGCGGCCGGGCACGAGGCGAGCCGCCTCCCGCTCGGGATCGGCCAGCGTCTGCTCCGTCAGTGCGATGTCGTCATGCAGGTCCATTACCATCCGTCCGGAAAGCCGGAGGTCGATCGCACTCGCATCGGGGTCTATTTCTCGCGCGAGCCGGTCAAGCAAGCGCTGCACTGGAACCGGGCGTCAAACTCCAAGTTCCAGATCGCCGCCGGCGAAACCAACGTCGAGGTCAAGGCAAGCTGGTTCGTCCCCGCCGACGTCGAGGCCTTGGGCGTCTCACCGCACATGCATCAGCTCGGGCGCGACATGCGCATCAGCGTCACCTTCCCCAACGGCCGGATCCAGGATCTGATTCAGATCCCCGCCTGGGACCCAACCTGGCAGAGTGCCTATTACTTCCAGCAGCCGATCGCGCTGCCACAGGGGTCGGTCGTCAACGTGGTCGCGCACTTCGATAACTCGGCGCACCCGCGCAACCCGAACCAGCCTCCCAAACGAGTGAAGTCGGGCTCAAACGTGAGCGACGAAATGTGCGAAGGCTTCATCGCGGTCGTGAAGAAGGGCCAGGACCTGACCGTTCCCCGGGCGACCGACGATCTCACGGACATCTTCGCAAAACAGCGCATTCGGAAGCTGATCAAAGAGGTCAACAAGGGGCGCTGATCGACCTGCTCCCGCTCGGGAAGCCTGGAGCGACTGGCATCTCTTTCGAGATGAACGATCGGTCGTCGATATTGTCTAGCCGGGATCGCACGCGACCCTTTCCGCCGGCGCCTTTCAAGATGCGGTATCTGCCTGCGGGCGTCGTTCCGAGCCGAAAATCGCGTGTAAGGTCAGCCGCGGGTCTTCGCTGGGACGAATGATCCCGGTTCGAACCTTGCCACCTTTGGTTCCCGTCTCCTGCTTGTCGGCAAGCTCGCCGAGCTGAGCCCGGGGCGCTGGTTGGGTCGTTGCCTTTGTCCTGGCGCTATGCCGGTGGTCACCGGTGAGTTTTCAAGAGCGTCGCGATCGACCCGTTCTTCGCACACTCCCTTGCCTCTAACCCGCCCCCCCATACGCACGCAACAGGCCGCACTCGGTCTTTTTCGAGCCGGCCGAGAATTCGATCTTTTGTACCTTGACCACGACTGCGTGATTGATACAATGCGTGCATGGATTCGTGAGAGGTGAGGTGGCGTGGGAATGGAGGTCGCGTCGCCCTGTCCGCGAAACGTGAGCGAGCGAGCTTGCCTGGCAACGATCCATTCGCCTTGACCGGGGCGAGCACGCGCCAGCGGCCCGGGTTGGATGCTCAGGTCAACCATGTTATCGGCTGCGTCGTTTTCGTGGACCACCGTGCCGTCAGGATGGCGCGGGTGTTCGTCAGTTGCGTGAAGTTCTCCTTTCCGATATCTCGGGAGCGTGTATTCATGGCCACCGTCACCGCGAAGACGGCCCTGCCCACCGATGAAGACCTGCATGTGGCCGTATCCTCGTTGAAGATGATCTCGGACGGCACCCGTCTCAAGACGTTGTTTCTCTTGGAACAGGGTGAGTCAAGCGTCGTCGGCCTCTGCGAAGCGCTCGGGGTTACGTTGCCCGTCGTCAGCCACCACGTGGCGCTCTTGAAGGTCTCGGGGATCGTGAAGACCCGTCGCTCGGGGCGACATATCTACTATTCGTTGTCTCACCTGGGCCGGTTCGCGGTCACGACGGCGCGCCGGCTCATGAAGGACTGATGCACACGAAAGACTGCGAGTCCCGCGTGCCCGCGCTGGGGCCGCCGCGTCCGACGCCGATTCCTCCCCATTCCGAAGACCGTCGGACTCGTCGCGCCTCAGTGCGGGCATGCCGGATTCGTTCCGTCGTATCACGTGCCTTCGTCACGTCCGACGCCGATGCTGGACCGGATCCTCGCAGTCCAATGTGCCTTGGTGGTTTCGGCAGTATAGGTGTTGTGGCGGGACGAGGGGGTTGGCGTCTTTTTTAACCGAGTTGTTGCTTTAGAAGGCGGTCGTGTACTATGCTCACCAATGTTGACGAGATGGAGCGCCGGCGTTTGTGGAAGGGAATCTTAAGGATGAGATGTGTCGCCCAGCATGTGGCAATCCTGCCACACGGCAATGCCCCACCGTTGGAGCCCCCTCGATGAGCCGTAGCCCAGACGCCACCTCGATCGTGGAATCGACGTTCGCTTCCGCAATGGAGTTGACACCGGCCTGGATCAACGTGAAGGCAAGCGCCCGCGCGACGCGGGCGGCCAAGGCCCGCAACTCGAGTAAACGCCGCCGCTTCGTGGATCCGGCAACTTGTGAGCGCGACTACTCGGAAGCCGAGCTCGAATTCATGCGCGCCATTCAAGAGTACAAGCAACGTAGCGGGCGCGCGTTTCCGACCTGGAGCGAGGTTCTTGAAGTGCTCCGGGCACTCGGCTACGAGAAGTCCGCCTGATCCCCGTCCAGCACGTCGTCCGCGATTTTCGGCAGGTGATGCCCGCCTTGGCCCGCTCGGCCACGTGTCACCCGACTGTCAGGGATGGAGCGGGCCACCCATCAATTCGTAACCGAGCGATGTTGCAATGATGCCACATCGCTTGCGGCTCCGCGGCACCGTCTTCCCGTGTGTGATCTAGGCTCGAATTACCGGCACCCTCGGGGTGTTCGTGTGAGTTGAGTTGACGGCACCGCACGAAGGCGTGCAACGGAGACCCCACGTTGAAGAACTCCCGCGCTGTTAAACGCTTCCGAAACCCACGTTATGCACCCGAGTTCCTGGAACGGCGCTTGTGTCCCACCGATCTTTCCGGCGTGAGCGCGCCGGCCGCGGACGTTGCGACGTCGTCGTCTGATGCGGCGAGCTCTACGGTAACGACGACGACTGATGGCAGCTCAAGTGACGGTTCCGCCGTGGCGACCGCAACCGTGACGGTGACGGACACGTCGTCAGACGCCGGTGCCGCCGTGACAACGGCGACGGACACGACGTCGGTCGCCGGTACCGCTGTGGCAACAGCGACGGATGTGTCGTCGGTCGCCTCGGCGGCCCCCTCGTCAGCCGCGGCGCAGAGCGCGGGTACGGTCGTCACGTCGGATCTCGCGGGCACGATCGCAGCTACGACCTTGATCGCTGCGGACGACCCGTCCCCCTCCGATCCGAGCGACGGCCTGCCGCCGATCACGTTGCCGCCGATACCGCCGGTCGGTCCGTCGGGGCCCGCCGACGTTACGGCGGCGTTGGTAGTCTCCGACCCGGGTGACGCCCCATCGGACCCAAGTGATGGCCTGCCGCCGATTACGCTGCCGCCGGTCCCGCCGGTCGGCCCGTCGGGTCCCGCCGACGTGCCAGCCCTGACGACAAGCTGACAACCGTATCAGCGCGCACTGTGCTGTGCGCGCAGAAGCCGTGGACCGGCTGGATTGGGCCCGTGCCGGACGCGATCTGAATCACGAGAGGCGACAACGTGCGACCACCTGTGGTGGTCGCACGATCTGTCGCCTTTTTGTGTGCTCGTGATCGCCGAGCGTTGCGGGGGCGAGCCGGAGCGACGACACCCCTCTCATCGATGACCCCGGGATAGTGCGGTCCGGCGGCGCTTGTGATCCGCGGGCCGTCAAGCTCGGTAACGATCGACCGGAGGGGAATCAGGAAGGGTTCCTCGGTCGGTGGCGCACCTCGCGGAGGCAGGCTTCCTCGGGGAACATGCCGAGGAGGCGCTGGAAGCGATGGATCAGGATTGCATTCTGCCAGTTCCGTGCGCGGATGGTTCCCAGGACGGTCTGGGGCTGGTCGAACCTGGCGATGTTGAAGAGCCTGAGGGGCTCGCTCGGTGCAGTTTCCGGTGGCATGGCTGTGCGTTGACCCGCGGGGAATCGTGACGCAGGGCGATCGGGCGGCAATCGAATCCGAGAGAATCTACTGAAATCATAGGTTTCAATCAACGCCTTGTCCGCCGGAGGAAGGTCATTTGGTGAAGCGCTCGTCCCAGGTCCGGAACGTTGTGAGTCGGCGGTGCCCGATAATGCGTTACGGCAACGCGCCGTGAGGTTTTCCGGCAACCCTGTTCGTCTCGTCGGTCGTGGGCCCTATAAGATGACCGTCCGCAAAAGCGATGTCTGTTCTGATCCAGGGTTCCCAGTCCCAAGGTTCCCATGTCAAGACCATCGTCATTTAATAAAGTGTCAACAAAAACAATACGGATCGACCCTGCCCCTGGGGGTGTCGTCGAGGCGGGCGAAGGCGCACGCGCTCAGAAAGGCGGCGTGCTGGAGTTGTTTCGGGCCTGGATTCGGTTGGCCCCTTCGGAGCGCCGGCAGGCGGCACGGCACGAGGCCGGTGGCGGCCGGCTCTGGCTCGGTTGGTGGGACGGGAACCGCGTCTTCACGGCGGTCAGCACGGAGTTGATCAACATCAGCCGGGGCGGCGCGTTGGTGCAAGCGGCCGAAGCCCCGCAGGAGCTGCGCGAGGTTTGGGTCTGTCTTGACGTCACGGAGCCGGGGGACTGTCTCGCTGCCTCGGTGCTCTCCGTCGAGCCGATCCGCCCCGGGGCCTGTGCCGTGCGCATCGAGTTCAGCGAGCCCTGCCCGCAACGGTTCCTCGCGGCGACAATTGGCGGTGAGGTGCGCCGGACGGTCGCCCCCGGCTGAGCACGCGCGCTTCGCATGAACGACGGCTTCGTCGCCGTCTTGATTCTGAAAACGCTTCGTCCCGCCGACCGCATCCTGGACCGGCGGGGTGAAGCCCTTGCATGCGGTTAACGGGCCGCGGCTTAGCGTCGGGCTTGGCCGGCCGCCGGAACGCTTCGGGCCGAGGGGGTCGCCGTCGCATCCTTGGGGCGTTGGAAGGTGACGACGGCGGCGAGCAGGCCGTCGCCTGGCTTGAACTCGGTGGGGCGGTCGTTGTCGGGGCCACCGTTACAGACACGGAAGGTGTTGTCGGCGAGCTCGTAGATGGCCAGGATGTCGGGCAGTTCCTGCTCGTTGAGGCCCTGGAAATGGACCCAGTCGAGGGCGTGTGGGGACACCGACTCGTCGACCCGCACTTCACCGCGGGCGCGAACGGTGACGCCCTGGGGCGTGACGATCTTGACGCGGGCCGCGTTGCCCTCGATCTCGAGCGTGACCTGGAAATTGCGCTTCGGGCCGGCGTGTGCGGTCCAACACCCCTGGAGCCGCGCGAGGTCGCTCGCGTTGGCCTTGATCCCTTCGGGAGCGGCGCTCAGGAGTGTGGCGGAAATGAACAGAACGGCGGCTGACGTGCTCATGGCGGGCTGACCTCTCTCCACTCGGCTCGATCTTGCCTACGAATCGTCAGGGATGCACTTCCGTCTTCAGCCAGGCTTGCAGGGACTGGTTGAGTTGCTTGGCGACCTCGGGGAACTGGGGGGCCAGGTCACGGCGTTCGGCCGGGTCCTTGACGACGTCATACAGCTCGGGCCGGCCGCCGCGGGTGATCACCAACTTGAGGTCGCCTCGGAGGGCGGCGAGCTGGTCGGCCCCTTCGCTGCGCCACTCCCAGAACAACGTCCGCTCCGGTGCGGCTGCCCGGCCGGTCCACACCGGCAGCATGTTCAGGCCGTCCACCTTCCAGGTAGGGTCGGGGCTGGCCCCGGCCGCGGCGAGGAACGTGGGGAAGAGGTCGGTCATGTGCGTGATCGTCGGCGAGGAAACGCCGGCCGGCGCGTGCCCGGGCCAGACGGCAAACGCAGGGACCCGTACGCCCCCTTCCCAGAGCGTACGTTTCTGGCCCCGGAACGGCCGGTTACTGTCGAGAGCGTTGCTTGCGCCGCGGTTCCCCTGCTCAAAGGTGGCGCCATGGTCGCTCGTGAAAACGAACAGCGTGTTCTCCGACAGGCCCAACTCCTCGAGTGTGCGGGCGATCTTCCCGACGTTTTTGTCGAGCCGGGTCGCCAGGGCGGCGTAGGTGGCATTGACCGGCTGCGTGGGGTCGGTCTCGGCAAACTTTCCACGGTGTAGCGCGACCTCGTCCTCGGGCGCATCAACGTGGAAGTGGGCCGCGATGTACGGGAGGTAGAGGAAGAACGGCCGGTCGCGGTGTCTTTTGAGGAAATTGACCGCACGCTCGGTGAAGAGGTCGTCGGCGTATCCCGATACGGGGACGCGCTGGCGGCCGTCCCAGAGGGTTTCGGGGAACTTTTCCCAGGCATGCGTCGCGTCGGTGAAACCGAAGAACTCGTCGAACCCCTGGTCCATTGGGTGGACGTAGCTGGTGGCCGAGCCGTCCTTGGGGCCCTTCGCGTCGGTCGTCGACGCGCGGGGCTTACCGTGGTGCCACTTGCCGAACAGGGCGGTGGCGTAACCGCGGGCCTTGAGGGCCTCGGCGATCGTGACCTCCTCGCGCGGCAGGTCGTCGTTGTTGCGGCTCACGCCGTCATGGATCGTGTACTTGCCCGTGAGGAGCGCCGCGCGACTTGGAGCGCACACGACGGCGGCCGTGTAGAACCGGGTGAAAATGGTTCCTTGCGCCGCGAGACGGTCGAGGTTGGGCGTCGACCACTCGCGCCGGCCGTTGAAGCCGACGTCGCTCCACCCGAGGTCGTCGGCGAGTACCAACACAATGTTGGGCCCTCGTTCCGCAGCCCGGGCCTTCCCGGGCGCTCCGCCGAGTGCCAATGCCGACGCCAGCAGCAGGGTCCAGAGAGGCTCTTTCATGATCGACGCTCGCGAGAACCCAGGTCCGAGAGCCCTTCGAATGCCGTTGAAGGCTTCCTATGAAACGCCAAGGTTCCCGTTTTCGCAAGCAACTACCGTTCGCTCATCCTGTCCCGCGTCGTTCGGAGGGCCGCTTGTCCTCTGGGATCATCGACAATCTTAGGTCTCCAACTTCAGCTATGCGACAAAATCGACCGAATTGATCGAGATTGCGGTCCGGTCATAACGATCGTATGGGTTCGCTCGTGCCGATAAGGTCTGACGGGCCGCTCATTTGGCCCTGACGACACCGTCGGGTTGGCTGCGGGAAACTGTTCGGTTTTCGGCGTGTTTTAAGGGCCCGGCCGGCCCGGCAACGGGTCCTCGACTGCGTCGGATTTCCGTAGCCTGCGGGCGTTGCTTGCCTCGGACCTTCGGCTTATGATGCAGGGTGATACGATCAACCAGCGCGGGGCTTTGCTACTTGCCCGCCCGTCTCCAGCGCGGGACCACGATCCGACACTACCCACACGCATGCTTGGAACGGACCTCAACAGGTCGGGAAGGTTTCCGTGGACGTTCAGCTCATCGTCGTTCAAGGGAAGCACCAGGGAAAGACGATCCCGCTGCGCGGACCGGTGTTCCGGATCGGGCGTGGCGAGACGTGTCACCTCCGCCCGAACAGCGCGCAGGTCAGCCGCGAACACGCGGAGATCACCGTCGTGGGCACGACCGTCAGCGTGCGCGATCTGGGCAGCCGTAACGGGACGCTCGTCAACGGAAAGGCGCTGACGGCGCCTTGTGTACTGAAGGACAAGGACGTGGTGATGGTCGGTCCGCTCACCTTTGCGGTTACGCTGGGGGGGGCCGCGCCGGTGTCCGAGGTGATCGCCGCGGTCCCGGCCGCTGGGCAGGCCGCGCCTCACGATACCGACTCTTGGTTCCTGACCGAAACCTCGCCCGGCGGTGGTTCGAAGAGCGGCGACACGGTCTTGATCCCGGCATTCACCGGCGCGGTCGCGCCCGATCTCGATGACGAGGCGAGCGACGATTCGTACGAGCGCCAGGCATCGTCCGACAGCGAGGTGCGTGAGAGGAAGGCCCGCCCGGCCGATGCTCCGGTCGCCGAACACCCCAAGGTGGCGGCCGGAGGGGCTGACCCTGGCGGGGATATCATTCGCAAGATCATGGGCTACGGGCGGCCTACGAAGTAAGCCCCTCGACGGAGAGGCGCCCCCCTACCCGCGCCCGCCGGAGAAAAGCTCGTTCATGCGGATCGCGTGCCCCTGCTGCGGCAAGGCCCTGGAGTTCTCCGGCGACCGCCCCTCGTTCTGCGCTTTCTGCGGGCGCCCGCTGGGTGACGCGGGGCTCGACCCGACCGGAGCCTACGGTCCCGCGGCCGTCGCCACGACGGACGGCGCCGAGACGCAGCCGTTCCCGAACCAACCCCCCGCGCAGGACGGCGGCGACCCCGAGCCCGACCGCGTCGCACACTACAGAATTGTGCGAGTCCTCGGACGCGGCGGCATGGGCATCGTGTACGAGGCCGAGGACTCGCGCTTCGGACGGCGCGTTGCGCTCAAGGTCATCACGGCCGACGGAGTCGGGTCCCGGGACGCCCTCGAGCGTTTCCGCCAGGAGGGGCGCCTTGCCAGCAATATCGCTCACCCGCGCTGTGTGTTCGTTCTCGCGGCCGACGAAGAGGCCGGCCGGCCGTACATCGTGATGGAGCTCATGCCGGGCGCGACGCTCCAGACCCTGGTCGAAGAGCGCGGGCCGCTGCCGGTGGAGGAGGCCGTCGCGAAGTCGCTGGACGTGATCGAGGGTCTTCAAGAACTGCATGCGCAAGGAATTATTCATCGTGATGTGAAACCATCAAACTGTTTTTTGGAAGCCAGTGGACGGGTCAAAGTCGGCGACTTCGGGCTCTCGAAGTCGTTGACCGACGACGCCCATTTGACCCGCACGGGCGCGTTTATCGGCACGCCGCTCTACGCCTCGCCGGAGCAAATCAAGCGCGACCCGATCGACGCGCGGACCGACGTCTATTCGGTCGCGGCAACCCTTTACTATCTGCTCGCGGGGAGGCCGCCGTACCGTGAGAGTGATGCGACGGCGACGCTCGCTCGGATCGTCTCGGAGCCGCCTCCGCCGTTGCGGGGCGTACGGCCGGAGGTTCCTTCGACGCTCGATTCCGTCATCCTCCGCGGGCTCGAGCGCGATCCGGCAAGGCGCTGGGGGGATCTCGCCGAGCTGCGCGAGGCGCTGGAGTCATTCCGCGGCCGGCGACTCTCACTGAGTGGGATCGGGCTGCGGGTCTTCGCCTACCTGGTCGACGCAACGTTGTTCCAGGTGCTGGAATGGCTCGTGTTTTTCTCGATCCTGGTTCTCCTGTCGTTCGATCTCCGGTTGACGGCCGTGCGGCTCAGGGAGGACGGGGTGTTCTTACTCATCACCCTGCGCGTGGCCTGGGCGCTCTACTTTATCGTTACGGAAGGGGAATGGGCGGCGTCGCTCGGGAAGTGGTTGATGGGTCTGCGCGTCGCGGCCACCGCGAACGGCGGCCCGCCCGGCGTCCCCCGCGCGGGGCTGCGTTTCCTCGCGTTCTACGCGATCACGGACCTGCCTGGCGACCTGTTGTTAGCGCTCTTGCCGCCGCCGGTCCGGATCGGCCCGTCGTTCCTGGTTGGCTTCGCCTCGCTGGCGCTGCGGGTTGCGGGTGGGTTACTGCTGATCACGACGATGCGCGTGCGGAGCGGCTACCGTGGGCCGCATGAGTGGGTCAGCGGGACACGAGTCGTTCGCCTGCCGCGCGTGGGGCGCCGGCTTGCCCCGCGCGGGCGTCGCGTGCCCAACCGGCCGGAGCGGTTCCGCGCGGCGACGGCGCGCCCCGTCGGCGTACTTCAGTCGGTCGGGCCTTACCATGTGCGGGGCGCGGTGCGGTGGGAACCGAACCGGAAAGTCCTGCTCGGCGAGGACTCGACGCTCGAGCGGATGGTCTGGATCGTCCTGCGAACGAAGGAATCACCCCCGCCGCCCGCCGCCCGTCTGGATCTCGCGCGGCCCGGCCGGCTGCGCTGGCTTGCGGGTGGAGAGCAGCCCGAGGGGCGCTGGGACGCCTACTCGGCGCCCCTCGGTTGCTCGCTGGCCGACCTGGCCGGTCCGGCGGGCCTTCCCTGGGGGGACGCTCGAGCTTTGCTCGCTGAGCTGGCTGAAGAGCTGGAGCTGGCATGCGCGGACGGCACGCTCCCCGAGACACTTTCCGTGGACCAGGTCTGGGTCCAGCCCGACGGCACGATCCAGCTCGTCGACATTCTTGACTCGTCCCCGATTGGCCCGCCGCGCGCGACCGACGAGGAACGATCGCTGGCGCTCTTGCGGGACACGGCGGTCGTCGCGCTCGAAGGCGGGCGCCACCGAGGCGGCCGTCCACCATACGCGGTCAGGTCGCCGGTCCCTCGACCGGTCGCACGAATCCTCGACCGCTTGCTCGGCGCCCGAGGCGTCTCACCGTTCGAGACCGTCGAGTCGTTTCGCACCGCGCTGGATCAGGTCGCGGACGACCCAACGGAAGTGAGCCTGGCCCAGCGTGCGCTTCACTTGGGGCTTCTCATCCCGGGGCTAGGCGCGGGCGTGGTCGCGATGCTGTACGTGTCACACCCGCTTCGTGCCGGGCGTAGCGCGGATCTTGCTTGGGTCGCCATCTGGCCGCTCGCGTGCGTGGTCTGGTCAGGGCTTACGCGAGGTGGCCTCCTCATGCGAGTCGCGAAGTTATCACTCGTCAGCGAGGATAACCGGCCGGCCGGTCGTCTCCGCGCGTGCGGCCGCGCGGCGCTTTTCTGGGCCGTCCCGTTAACATTGCTCTGGATCGCGTGTGCGCAGCGAATCTGGTTGCCCCGGGCCGCGTGGCTCGGCTGGGCTTCGTGGGGCGCGGCGCTGGCGGTCCTGCCCCTGTATGGCTTGATCGCGCTCATAAGCCCCGGCCGCTCGTGGCACGATTACCTCGCGGGGACCTATCTCGTGCCCGAAGGTGACTCGCGTCCGCCTGCGGAAAACATTGGGTGAACGGACGAGGCGGCTACGCCCGACCCGAATCAGAATTCCCTTGAAGCGAGCCCACCACCCGATTTACAAGAGCGTTTCGAACCGAACTGTCCGGACGTCCGCGGAATGACCCCCAACGCGCGCTTCTGCCTCAACCTCGATGAGGGACCCGACGCCCATGCCTTCCTTCGCTCCACGTCTCGTCGTTGCGTGCCTGGTCGCGGTCTGCGGGGTCTTCGCGTGCCTGGCGGCGGAAGACGTTCGATCGGGGGCAACCGTACCGCGCTGGCGGCAACACGACATTCGACGTCCCAAGCCCCCGGTGGTCGAGCCCTCGGAGGGGCCGATCGCGGTGAAGCCGCCCCAGGATGCGGTCGTCCTTTTCGACGGGTCCAACCTTGACGCGTGGCAAGCTCCCGGCGGCGGCCCGGCCCCGTGGAAGGTCTCCGACGGGTCCTTTCAAGTCGGTGCGGGGACCGGACCGATCGAGACGAAAGCCAGGTTCGGCGACATCCAGCTCCACGTCGAGTGGGCCGCGCCCGACCCGCCCAGGGGCGTCGGCCAGGACCGCGGGAACAGCGGCATCTTCCTGATGGGCCAGTTCGAGATCCAGGTGCTCGACTCCTATCGCGCCCAAACTTATGCCGACGGCCAGGCGGGGGCGATCTACGGTGAGTATCCCCCCCTGTTCAACGCCTCACGCCCCCCGGGCCAGTGGCAGACGTACGATATCGCCTTCCGCCGGCCCCGCTTCGACACGTCCGGCAAGCTCCTGGAGCCCGCGCGGATCACCTTGTTCCTCAACGGGATCCTCGTGCAGAACAACGAAGAACCGTTCGGGCCAACGTCTTGGCTCAAGTGGTTGCCGTACACGGACCAGGGCGACCGCGGCCCGATCTCGCTTCAGGATCACAACCATCCCGTGAAGTTCCGCAATATCTGGCTCCGCGAGCTCCCCGAGCGCCCCGCCCCCACCCCCGCGCAGCTCGCTCGGGCGAAGGTGATCACGCTCCCGACCGACGTGTTGGACCAGTACACGGGTCAGTATCTCTTGAACGCGAAGCCCGATGCTCCAAAGGCGACCGTCTCCCGGCAGGACGGACACCTGGTCATCACGTTCCCCTTCCGGCCTCAGCCGCTGGGGCTCGAGCCGATCTCGGACCACGAGTTCGACATGCCGTTTACCGACGGCCGTTTCACCTTTCGTAAGGATGCCGGCGGGCGTGTGACCGGCGTCTTGTTCCGGATCGGCGACGGCGAGCGGGACATGACGAAGGTCACGCCATGAGCCTTCCGCTCAACCCCGCGCCGGCTGGTGCGGGGCGCGGAGGGCGGTCTCGTGCCAGTACTGGTGGAGTGTGGCCACGAGGTCTCGGTAGCGGGGATACTCGTCGGGCTTGGGAATGTATGTGTTCGCGCCGGCCCGGTAGGTTTGAAGCACGTCCTCTTCGCGGTGCGAGGTCGTGAGCACCACGACCGGGATCGTCCGCAGCGCGGGGTCCCCTTTGATCCGGGTGAGGACCTGGCATCCGTCGATGCCGGGCAGGTTCAGGTCGAGCAGGACGAGGTCGGGGGCAGCCTCCCCCGGCGCATCGGGCTCGTTCAGCCGGACGAGGTAGTCGATCGCCTGCTGGCCGTCGGGAATGACCGTCAGTCGGTGCGCGATGTTTCCCTCCTGGAGGGCGCGCTCGATGATTCTGACGTCGGCCCGGCTGTCCTCGACGAGCAAGATATGAAAGTCATTCGGCATGGGACAATTGCGCTTCCGGCTCGGGACTCAAAGCAAGGGCGCGGGGCAAACGAACGAAGAACGTGGAGCCTTCTCCCGGCTGGCTCTCGACCCAGATACGGCCGCCATGGGCCTCGACGATCTTGGCACAGATGGACAGCCCGGCTCCCGTGCCTTCGTACTCCTCGCTCGTGTGCAACCGCCGGAAGAGCTGGAAGATCTTGGCGTGGAACTGCGGGTCGATGCCGATCCCGTTATCCCGGACGTAAATCGTCGCCCACGCTTCGCTCGCTTCGGGCGCGGCACCCACCTCGACCCGAGGCCCATCACTTCGGTTATACTTCAGCGCATTACTTACGAGGTTAGAGAACAACTGACCGATCCGGCCCCGGTCGCCCCAGAGCGCTGGCAACGGGCCGGCGACCTGCAGGCAGGCCCCCTTGCACCGCGTCAACTCCGCAAGGTCGGCCTTCACCACAGCCAGCACCTCTTCCAGGTTAACGACCACGGGATCGCCTGTCACCCGTCCAGCACGCGAGAGCGTCAGCAGCCCATGGATCAGCGCACGCATCCGCCGGGACGCGTCGACCAGGTACTGCACGTACTCGCGGCCGGTGTCATCGAGCCGGTCCCCGCAGTCGCGCAATAAGAAATCGGAAAACGCGATCAAGGTGCGCAACGGCTCCTGAAGGTCGTGCGAGACGACGTATGTGAACTCGTCCATTTCTTTGTTCTTGCGTGACACCTCCTCGATCGTCCGGGCCAGGCGCTCGTTCTTCTCCTTGAGCTCGGCCTCGAGCCGGTGCCGGGCCGTGATGTCCTGCGCGACGCTCCGCGAGTTCAGCAGCTTACCGTCGCGACCCAGCACGGCCGTGCCGGACACCCAGACGTCGATCGTCTCACCCCCCGCCTTGACCCACTGACTCTCCAGCTCGATCGATCCCCTGCGCATGTATTCGGCGAACCGCTCGGCGAAGTCGGCCCGCCGCTCCGGCGGGAGCAGACGCTCGAACGAACGCCCGATCAGGTCCTCCCGGCGGTAGCCCAACGTGTCGAGCAGAGTGTCGTTACAGTCGAGGAACTGCCCATGCGCGTCGAGGCTGAAATACATGGCAGGCGCGTTCTGGTAGAGGTCGCGGTAGCGGTCCTTCAAATCCTCCAGCTCGCGGTTGATCACGCGCAGTTGCCCGTTCAACTGCTCCAGCTCTCGGGTGCGCAACTTGAGCTCGCGCTCCGCACGAAGCTTGGCCGTGACGTCCGTCAGGTGGCAACGCAGGTGCGAGGCCGCCAGGTCCGTTCCGTAGCGGACGCTCACGTTCATCTCGATCGCCTTGAGCTTCCCGTCCGCCGTCTTCACGCGCACGATCACGCCGTGCGCCTCCCCTTTGACCAGGGCCTCGCGCAGCTCGTCGCGAGTCCGCTTGAAGTCATCAGGATGCACGATCTCGAGGAACGACTTTTCGCGCAGCTCCGGCAGATTCCAGCCCAGGAACTCCTGCTCGGCCGGGCTCGAATTGAGCCAGCACAACGTGCGGGGGTCGAGCCGGCTAACCATGTCGGTCGACACCGTAAACTCATTGGACGAGTTGGGGTCGGCGGCCGTCCCACCCTCGGCCGGGAGCCCGGCCAGCAGCCCGCTCTTAGTCATCAAAGCCGCGGCGGCGTCCGAGTTCGGATTGGCGAGCGGGATGCCGACTGTCGGCAAACTTTGCCACGACTTCTTGAGCGTTCGCAGGGCCTCATTCAGCTCGCCGAGCTCGGCCGAGTACACCAGGTCGAGGGGCTGCTTGGGGTCGTCGGCCAGCGCGCCCAGCCGGAGCGCCAGGCGGCGGACGGGCGCGACCCACCGCCGGCGCTCGTCCCACCAGGCGGCCAGCCATCCCAGCGCGATCAAGGCGGCCGCCACGGCGACGGCGGCTCGCCCGGAGACCGAAGGCGAGCCCAGGGCGCAAGACGCGAGCACGCCCCACGCCAGGGCCACCAGGGCGGGCGCGATCCACTTCGTCCAGGCTGCCGGCCGGCCGTGCGATCGTTGGTTCATGGAATCGCCTTCACGTCGAGGCCCACATCACGCTGCGCCGGCCGATACGGGCTCGACGGTCTGGGGGAGCCAGACGGAGAAGCATGCGCCCCCCTCCGGGCTGTTCCGGACGGACAGCCGCCCCCCCTGCTCCCGAAGGATTTCCGAGGCCATGTACAGCCCGTAGCCCGTTCCCGACTCTTTCGTCGTGAAAAACGGCTCGAAGATGCGCTCCATGAACTCCTCCGGCACGCCGGGCCCGTTGTCGGTGATGTCGATCACCGCCCAGTCGCGTCCTTCTGTCTGGGTCCGCCGCGTCTGGACGGCGATCCGGCCCCCGCCCGGGTGTGCGCTCAGGATCGCTTCGTGCGCATTACCCAGCAGACTGAGCAGGACCTGCATCAACCGGCCGGCGTCCGCGTTGACCTGCACCTGGGGGCACGTGCCGGCCTCGATCTTGACCTGCCCCGCACGAGGGTCGGTCCCCTTGAGGAACAGGTCGGTCGTCTCTCGGATCAGCGGGTCTAGCTCGAGCGTCCGTACCTGCGAAGGCCCGCTGCGCACGGTGGCCATCAAGTGCTCGAGCCGCACCTGGAGCAACTGGGCATTGCGCAGGATCGGGTCGACCCACTGATGGTGTGGGTCCCCCTCGCTGAGCTGCAGGCGCATCAGCTCGGCGCTCCCGCGAATGACCGCGAGCGGCCCCCGGATCTCGTGGACGATCCCGGCCAGCAGGCGACCAACCTGCACGAGTTGCTCGTTGAGCAGGGCCATCGTCGCGAGCTGCCGGTACTGGATCAGCCGCCGCACCCGCGCCAGCACGATCTCGGGGGCGGAGTCCTTCGCCACGTAGTCGTCCGCGCCCGCTTCGAGACCCGCCAGCACGTCGGCATCGTTGTCCCGCACCGTCAGCATCAGGACCGGCAGCCCCGCCAGCTCCGGCTCCGCGCGCACGAGCCGGCACACCGAATGCCCATCGAGGTCCGGCAGGTTCACGTCCAGGATGAGCGCGTGCGGCCGCAGCGCACGGGCCCGGGCGAGCGCATCTCGCCCGCGCGAGACCTCCTGAACCGTATAGCCGGCCCGGCTGAGGATTGTCCGGAACAACGCGCGGTCGGACGGGCTGTCGTCGACGATCAGAACGGTTCCCATCAGGTGCAACCTCGTTAACCGCGATCTTGAGCCCCAGGCTCGACCCACGCCTCACCTCGGTCCGCGACCGAGCCTCCGGGCCCGATCCGCGTTCCCCGGGAAGCCTGTTTCCCGACCGTACCTCTCCCATACGAAACCAGACGGAAAATCGCCCGCCATGGAGCGAAAATAAACGCGGGATAACGCGGAACGGCCCGATCTCATTCCGCCACATTCACTCAACCCGTATAATATACGGTGATTCGCAGGCCGGCGAACACTCCCCCGCGACCGCCATTGCCGGCGGCGACATTCGCCCGAGAAACGAAATTCGAAATTTAGCCCGGTGAACACTTTCCGGCAAGGAACAAGCACGACATGGGTGGTGCCGTAGCCAGTCCCGAGCAGACCCTCCCCCTTCCCTTCCCTCCCTATCGCGGAGTGCCGGCGGCCGAGCTGGAACAGCGCATCCGCGCCATCAAGGATGAGCTGGGCGACCAGCTCCTGATCCTCGGCCACCACTACCAGCAGGACGAGGTGATCCAGTTCGCGGACCTGCGGGGCGACAGCTACAAGTTGAGCCAGCTCGCCGCCCAGCACCAGAACTGCCGGACCATCGTGTTCTGCGGCGTCCACTTCATGGCCGAAACGGCCGACGTGCTGACCCGCCCCGAGGTGGACGTGATCCTCCCCGACATGGGCGCTGGGTGCAGCATGGCCGACATGGCCGACCTCGACTCGGTCGAGGCCGCCTGGACCGACCTGGGCGAGCACATCGACACGGCCGACCTGATGCCCGTCACCTACATCAACTCCACGGCCGACCTCAAGGCCTTCTGCGGCCGGCACGGGGGCATCGTCTGCACCAGCTCGAACGCCCGGGCCGTACTCGACTGGTCGTTCGCCCAGCGCCGGCGCGTGCTCTTCTTCCCCGACCAGCACCTCGGGCGCAACACGGCCCGCGCGATGGGGATCCCGCTGAACGAGATGCCCGTCTGGGACCCGCGCGAACCCCTCGGCGGGAACACCCCCCAGGCCCTGCGCGCCAGCCGCGTCCTGCTCTGGAAGGGGCATTGCTCGGTCCACCAGATGTTCCGCCCGGAGCACGTCACCCAGTTCCGCCAGCGGTTCCCCGGGATCACCGTCCTGGTCCACCCCGAATGCACGATGTCGGTCGTCGACGCGGCCGACCTCGTCGGCTCGACCGAGTTCATCCTCAAGACGGTCGAGGACGCCCCCGCCGGGTCGACCTGGGCCGTCGGCACCGAGCTCCACCTGGTCAATCGGCTCGCGGCCGAAAACCCCGACAAGTCGATCCACTTCCTCTCCCCGATGGTCTGCATGTGCGCCACGATGTACCGGATCGACCTCCCCCACCTCGCCTGGACCCTCGAGAACCTGGCGCAGGGGACGCCCGTAAACATCATCAAGGTGCCCGACGAGACGGCCCACTGGGCCCGCGTCGCGCTTCGGCGGATGTTGGAAGTCAAGTGAGCCGACGGCCGCGTTCGGCTGGGGGACCGGCATGAACCTGGGCTTTTCTTCTGGGAGGGCGAGGCTCCGTCCGAGCCGCGCCTCACGGTCGGTCTCCCTGATCGGGCCGCTCCGCGCAGCAGTCGCGTGTCAAACCCCTCCTCGGGAGCAGCGATGACCGAGAACGGTTCGCGCACGCCTCCGCGTGCTGGCCGCCGCACCTGGTCGCTGGGCCTTCGTCCCTGGGTCGTCGCGGCCACCTACATCGACGCGGCCTCGGCACTCCTCTGCCTCATCTTGATCCGCTGGGTCGGCGAGGCCTGGTGGGGAGTGACCCCCCTCCTCTTCTCGCCCCGCTGGTTGCTCCTCGTCCCCCCCTTGGTCCTGGCCCTGCTCGCGGTCTGGGTGCGGAAGCCCTCTCTCTGCCTCGTGCTGGGCGCGACGGCCCTCGTGATCGCCGGCCCATTGATGGTGCTCACGGTCCCCCTGGCAAAGCTCCGCGGCCCCCACATCGAAGGCGAGCGATTCCGCGTCTTGACCTACAACCTGGGAGACCACCCGTTCGATGCGCGCGGCTTGACCGACCTGCTGGAGCGCGAGCGGATCGACCTTGTCTGCTTCCAGGAAGCCCCGCGCGACGACCCCGCGCTGGAATCGTTTTTCGCGCGCGGCTGGTATCGCGACCGCCTGAAGTTCGTCGCGAGCCGGCACCCGATCGTCCGCGAGATGGAACCCCTTCCCGAAGACTTCCGCTCGGAGCAGCGTTACGCCGCCAAGCTCCACGGCGCGTTCATCCGCGCGCCCTCCGGCCGCGAGTTCCTGCTCGCCTCGCTCCACATGCCGACCCTGCGCCCCGGCCTGAACCGTCTGCTCGCGGGAAACATTCACGGTCTCCAAATCCACATCGACTGGTGGCGGCGCGAGCTCGACCGCGTCCTGACCTGGCTCGACCGCGCGCACGACACCCCCCTCGTGCTGGCGGGCGACTTCAACATGCCCCCCGACGACTCGACGATGGCGTCCCTCCGCACCGCCTATCGTTTCGCCTTTGAAGACGCCGGCTGGGGCTACGGCTACACACGCCCGTCCCGGACCCCTTGGTTCCGCATCGACCACATCGCAACCAGCCCCGAGTGGGACATCGCGCGCTGCCACGTCGGCCCCGACTTCGGCTCCGACCACCTCCCCCTCATCGCCGAAGTCGTCCTGCCCCTCGCGCCCGGACGCTGAAACGAGTCGGGCTCCGTAAGTTAAAGCCCCCGCCTGATTCCGAGTCTCACCCACCTTTCCGTACGCCCTGCCCGATACCGATCGACGACCCCCGATGACGTCGGAGCGAAGTCCGCCTTCCGCCGATCGTTTTTCTCGTGGCGTTCTTCGGAATTTCCTGTGTTTTTGTGTTAGCCATAACTCCTTGCCTACGCTCGCATTTTCGATTTTCTTGGATTTCTCGTATTGTTTGCACCCTTCCCCGCTCGTCTCTCCCCGACCTGCTCCTTCACCCCCCAGTCGATCGCCCGCGCAGCGCAAACGCCCCCGCACGTTCGCGGAACGCAGCGCGATGGAGCGTTCACGATCCTCGAACGAATCCCTCGAAGTGCGGAAACTTGCGCCCGCTTTCGCGCCGTCCCCGCTACGGCAAGCGCCCGCCAACGCCCGTCCACCAAAAGGTCGAGACGCCGACCAGACCTCCCCGAACCAGGCCTGCAACATCCCCAGCCCCAACGTCGCAATTCCGCCGACGGCCCAGTGGCCGAACCTCCTGCAACGCGGCCTCCCGATGGACCTCTGTCCTTCGCCCGCCATGAATGAATCGGCCATGAACATTGGACGTGCAACCGTTCCCCTTCCCTTATATGCTGCACCAAGTGGGTTAATCACCCACCTCGGGGTCGTCGCATCCCGGCTCTCGGGCTAGGGATACAAAAAGTAGGAGGTGGGTGATTAGTCGCCTCGGGGCTCCCGTCGCCCCGCGGTCGAATCAGACCACCACCGTGCCGAGACTCATTCGCCGATCTCAAGGATGATCGCGCGGCATGGCAGAGTCTCGAGATCCTTCACGAGAAGGGGTTGGTCTTCCACGGGTACGGCTACGGTGTAGGCTTCACCCCTCGCAGCAATCTCAGCGAGGCGCCCGCGTGGCTTGAGGAGCATCGGAGGCTCAGTGAGGACGAGTCGCTCCTGAAAATGTTCGCGGGCCAGGGCGCCTGACGCCGAACCGCGCGCTGAGCTTAGGCGTTACGCGGTGGAGAGGAGGCCGGTCCAGATGCGGTGGGGTTCCCGAGCTACATGCCCCGACTGCCGCCACGTGTGGGAGGGCATCTCGACGAGCTACCGATTCGGCCCCCGCTCCACGTTGGCTGATCCAGCCATCGACGACAGTTCGCGGTCGTGGTTCTGTCCGCGGTGCTACTTCCGCCTCTACATACCGGGATAGTCGAGCGGAACGTCTGGCGGAAGTGGTACGCGGCTTTCCTGACGGGGCCATATGCCGGCTATCCATTTCTCCGCGTCGTCGCCTCCCGGTTGGACGAAGCCCTGCCGCGTGGCATAGTCTACAGTCCAATCGCCGTGGAATTGGAGCCCGTTGATTGCGCCGAAAGCCATCAGCCCTTCGAGGAGAGCATGGCCGCTGTTCCGGATCGATTGGCTTGTCCCCGGTGTCAAGGACGGGGGGCGGTACTCGATACCTTGGATTCACATTGTCAACTGGTCGTCACGAGGCATGGATTCGACTAACTCGCGTTGACCGTCGGCGTTAAGCGGCTTCCGGGGGCACTGTGCTGCACAACCGCTACCTCCCCAACTGGCTGCATCGGCTGGCGAACAGCGCCGTCGGTGGCGTCCTGTCGTTGCTGGCCGCAAGCGCGGCTGTGCGAGTCCTCGGCGCGCCGCTCGGGTCGTTCTGGGGTGCATTGCTCGTGGCCTTTCTCTGCGCGGCGCTCGATCCGATGCAGTTCTCACTCGTTGAGGGCTGCGCCGGCGAAGACGGCTACGATGAACTAACGGACGATAACCCGCAGAAGCGGGGTATCGAGAACTGGTGCGATGCATTCGATGCCTAACCTCGCGCCGCAGCGGACCCGGCCCGCCGCGGCGGCTTCTGGTACGTTCGGGCTTTCCCTCGGCGAGTCAGGCCAATGAACTTTTTCGTAGGCGCCTTGGTATGGACCGTCGCATCCATCGCGCAAATATCATAATTTCACGAGAACGCTGCGTATGACACGAGCCGAGATTGCCGGTATCTCACCGTTCTTCATCGTGGAGGACGTCGCAGCCGCACTCTCGTTCTATCGCGAGATGCTCGACTTCGAAGTCACTTTTCAAGAGCCTGCGGACGACCCGTTTTTCGCAATCGCGTGCCGCGATAGGGCCATGATCATGATCAAGTCGGTGGGGGTAGTGCCGCTTCCTAACTGCAAGCGTCATCCGTGGGCTCGATGGGATGCGTATGTCTATGTGCCCGATCCCGACGCGTTGGCGGCCGAGTTCGCGACGCGAGGAGTCACCTTCTCGGCGCCGCTCGAGGATACACATGACGGGCAGAGAGGCTTCGAGTTGAAGGACGCTGATGGCTACGTACTGTTTTTCGGTCGTCCACGAACGTAGGTGGCGCTGTAGGCCCGCGGATTTCCGCGCTCCGAGCGTCTTGACGCCCTTCTTGAAGGTTAAGGTCCCTCGGGGCGCCTAACCTGGCGTCGCAGCGGACTCGCTTCGCTCGCCGCTGAACTTCATTCGTTAGGCCGGCGTCGCCTCAATCCGGTTCGTCCTCGTTGCAGCGCTCCTGGCCCTGCTGTAGGCTCGGTATTGTTCACCGCGCATGCACCGCGTTGTGGCGTCCGTCTGTAGTTCGCGTCGTCGGTGTCGCCGAGCCTAACCTTGCGTTGCAGCGGACGCGGCCACGCGGGCACGATATGCTGGATTGATCGTCCCTGGCGTGTGTCCGGTCCGCTGAACTTTCCCGTTAGCCGGCTGAGGGTGCGGTGAAGACGACGCGGCCGATCCGTAACTGCCCTCCCGTGTTCCGGTTCGTCTGTCCGAAGCGATGGGAGGCGCTGACGCCGACCGAGGAGAGGGGTGTCCGGCATTGCGGGCAATGCGATCAACGGGCGTATCTCTGCGCGACCGACGAAGAGACGGTCACCCACGCCCGCGCCGGGCACTGCATCGCGAGAGAGATGCCCGACGCCTTCGAGTTGCCGCGCGTATACGTCGGCCAGCCGGCCGGGCTACCGCCGGTTACCCCGCAGCAGGAGGAGGCCCGCCGGGCCATGCTCCGTGAGCGGGGCGTGGACGACGCGATCAAGAACGCGCAGCGTTCGTCCCGGTGTTGCGCTCGCTGTAAGTATCCGGCGCCGGACTGGCGTGTCGAGTGCCGGGTGTGCGGCTTCGAGATGGGTCGGGCTGCGGCGGCCGGCGGACAAGACGGCTAACATTGCGATGCAGCGGACCCGCCCGTCGGCGGGCCGCTGATCTCTGGCGTTAGGCCGGCGGTATTTCGGGCCTGTCTGCCCCGGTTGCGGCGTTCGTGGCGCAGCCGTTCGCGGAGGGTTATTTGCCGTTCGTGCGCTGTGCGGTCGTTGCCCTTTGGTGTCTGCGTTGCCCCTCGGGCCGAGCCTAACCTCACGTTGCAGCGGACCCGGCCACAGTGGCGCGTTAGGATAGTTCGAGCGTCACTGGCGTGTGGCCGGTCCGCTGAACTTTCCCGTTAGGCGGCTCGGAGGCGCAGATGTCGAGTCGGTTCGACGTTTACGACATGATCGCTCTGATCCGACCCCGTCCCGCCATGTATATCGGGGAGCATTCGCTGGCCTGCCTTCGGTCGTTCCTCGACGGGTGTTTCTTCCTCGCCGAAGAGCACGGCATCGAGACGGGCGAGCACCCGGGCTTCGGTGGCTTCCACGACTGGGTCGCCAAACGCTTCGGCTGGTATGAGTCGACAGCGGGGTGGTGTAACATTATCGTCGAGGAATGCGGCGGGAAACAGGGCGAGGCGTTGGACCGATTCTTCGAACTCATTGAGGAATACCGGCGGACCGCCTAACCCGCGGTTGCAGCGGACCCGCTGCGCCGGCCGCTGAACCTGGTCGTTAGGCGGCAGAAAGCAAGTGTATGGCAGACGTTCCCGACGAGATCCACCGCCGTGTCCAAGCGCTCTGCGAGCAGGGCGACACCCTCGCCAAAACAGGCGATTACCCCGCTGCGCTGGAGCAGTACTGGACTGCTTGGGACCTGCTACCCGAGCCGCAGACCGAATGGAAGGCGGCCACCTGGATTCTTGCAGCCATCGGGGACGCGAACCTTCTCGGCGGGGACTATGTCGCAGGGCGTGACAATCTCTCGCTGGCCATGCGCTGCCCTGGCGCCATCGGCAACCCGTTTCTACATTTCCGGCTGGGTCAATGCCAGTTCGAGCTGGGTAACTTGGATCGGGCAGCGGATGAACTGGCCCGCGCGTACATGGGTGCCGGATCGAAGATCTTCGAGGGGGAGGATAAGTACTTCGCGTTTCTCAAGTCACGGATAGAGCCGCCGCCAGTCGGTTGGTAGACGCCGAGGCGTTGCCGAACTGTCGCTATAGCTGACCCGGCCACTCGGTTGCGGTAAGATGATGCAGGCGGTCCAGGCGTGTGACCGGTCCGCTGAGCTTTGTCGTTAGGCGGCGGGGAGCAATTGTGAACTGTCAACGCCTGCCCGTTCTGCTCTTGCTGCTGTCGGGATGCTACGACTCCACTCCGAAAGCGGTTCCCCAAGTTGCCAAGGGTTCGCCCATGGAACAGAAGATCCGCAGCCCAGGCAAAGCCGATCTGGCACACCTGGCGGAACAGGAGGCCACCGTTGTACGGCTCCTAAGATCTCGCTATCCTGACGCGACGATCACCCACGATGAGAGCGACCTCCATTGGCTTCAACGCCTCATCGATGAGAAGGTACTCACCCCTGAAAAAACGTATGAGTTGCAATGTTTGGGAGCGGTGCTCGGACAGGTTTTCGCGGCCAAGACGCCACTCAGGTGGGTTGTGGTGGAAGACGAATATGGGCGAGAGCTCGCGTTGCAGTATCCGAATACGAGCGTGATCGTTTTCCCCACAACGATGATCTCGAAGCGCGTCGAAGACGGGCGTGATGTCGATATTGTGCCGATCTATCGAACCGTCGCAGCCCACGTCGAAAAGTTGAAGGACAAGACCGAGTACAAGCGGTGACACGGTAGGCCAAGGCCGCCACCGAACCTGGCGCTGCAGCGAACCTCGGCCATGGGCCGCGCGTTCTCCGTTATCGTCGCTCGCTGGTCCGTGGCCGGGTCCGCGGAGCTTGGTCGTTCGGCGCCTTCCCACATGTCCGACCCCTACGTTGAGATGAGAGCCGCGTTGCCGTCCTCTTATATTGAATACATCGAGGCCAACAACGGCTGGGAGGGCTTCCTGACCGGAAATGACGAGTACGTCGTTCTATGGGACAAGGAGGCGATCGCGGAGCATTATGACAGTTACAAGATGAGGGAGTATTTGGATCAGCGGTGGTTCGCCTTTGGATCGAATGGGGGCGGGGAACTGCTGTGCTTCGATCTGAGTTCGGGGATCGACAGCGTCTACTGGCTACCTTTCATCGAAATGTCGGACGAGCAGCCTATCCTGCGGCACAAGTCGTTTAAGGATCTGGCTTACGGGATCGAACGGCGGGTCTAACCTCACGTTGCAGCGGACCCAGCCACACGGGCGCGTTAAGATGCTTTGAGCGCCACTGGCGCGTGGCCGGTCCGCTGAACTTCACCGTTAGCCGGCTCGCAGAGTTCCCGATGCGGCGCCACTTCTACGCCACCGCCGAGGACTTGCTCGCCGTCTTCGATCGTGTCGAAGCACGATCGCGGCTCGCCTACACGCTGACAGGGCTGTTCGAGACCTCGGAGCTTACGACTGCCCATTCCGGCGCGACCATCCCGACGCTTCATAGCCCCGCGCCTCGTCCGGGCGCCATCGCTGGCTTTAACTACCTCGTCACCGCCGCGGACGAGCCCGTTGTGGTCCGCGAGGTGCCGCAGCGAGGGGGCGGCACGCGCTATGCCGTAGACCAACTCGCTAACCCACGGAGCGTGGCACTGATGCCGGGCGGGGTCTACCCGCCGAACGTCCGCCTGTATGGCCGCATCGGCACGGCGTCCGATGCCGAATTCTCCTTACGGCTCTACCGGGCGTTCGCCGGCGCACTCGGCAAACTGTTCCGCCGAGTCGGTGCCTACCACGTCGGCCGACAGGCGGAGGGATTGTGGCTCGGCGGGCAGAGGCTTACCATTGGCGCGGACAGCCCTCCCGACGGCGACTTAGCTGTCCCGGGGCTTGGGTCGAGGGGCTAACATGGCGATGCAGCGGACCCCGCTGCGCGGGGCCGCTGATCTATGGCGTTAGGCGGCTGATCGACAGACACTCGGTCCCGCGATACAATCCCTATATGACCGTCCAAACATTCCGCGAGTTACTTTCGCAACGACCGTTCAAGCCGTTCCGGCTTGTGATGTCCAGCGGGCAGACGTACGATATCCGCCACCCCGAGATGGCGTGGTTGACCCGCACCAGCATCCTCGTCGGCATCGACGATTCCGAGGACGGCGTCCCTGCCGAGTTCAAGATCTGCTCGCTGCTCCATGTCACCGCCATAGAGCCGTTGTCAACCAGTTCCAAGCACGTAACCGAAGCCTAACCTCACGTTGCAGCGGACCCGGCCACGCGAGCGCGTTAAGATAGTTCGAGCGTTCCAGGCGTGTGGCCGGTCCGCTGAACTTTCGCGTTAGGCAGCTCGGGGAGCGAACCGATGTTCGGTTGGTTCAAGGAGAAGCCGCCTCGCCCAAATGGCCCCGACTTCTCCACTATCGACTCGCGCGAGAAGGCGGTTAAGCTGTTCGAGCGGGGCGATCTGGAGAAGCTGTTCCTCATGCCCTTGGAGTTCGGCGGGGAGGACAACGCCCTCAACACGCTCTTCGTCCCTGTCGGGCTCGCGGGGGTCAAGGCGGGTATCGATGGTAACGTCGTCGCCCCCCTGGCAGCCGACGGCAAAATCACCAGGTATAAGGCGATGCCCGAGTATCAGGGGAGGAGCGTCATTCCAATCGCCATCAAGATCGAGGCGTCCGATCCCGGCAGTTTCACCGCGACCATTAACATATGGGGCGAGGCGCTAGCCCGTGAAAATGGCGCCTAACGACACGCTGCAGCGGACCCGGCCCGCCGCGACCGTTTCGGTTAATATGGCGGTGATTCTCGGCGGGCCGGGCCGCTGAGCTTTGGTGTTAGGCGGCATGCAGCCAAGGGGGCTCACGCATGCACACGTACCAAGTCCGGCTGTCTCCGAGTCCGGGGAATCCCGGCGGCAACATCACTGTAGTCGTCCAAGCCTCTTCCGACTCCGAGGCGCGCCGTATCGCTGCTTCCCAAAACCCGACATATGACGTCCAGGCCATTCGCAAGGTGAGTTGACGAGGGAGGCAGCCATGCGCACGAGCACCGCGGAAGCCAGCAATTACATCTGCCCAGAGTGTGGCGACGAACTGACGCAGGACCCATCCGATAAGGGGTTCGTCCGCCACAAGACGAATCCGGACTGCCCGCTAGAGCGGGGCGAGCGCGACGGCGAGGAACCGCAGGCCGGTGGTCAGCCGGGCGCCGGCGGTCCGGACGACTAACCTTCGGTTGCAGCGGACCCGCACCGCGGGCCGCTCGGTCCTCATGTCGGAAGGCTGCTTGCAGCAGGGACTCTGATCCGATAGCCTCGCTGATATGGACTTCGAAATCATCGGCGAGCTATCCGAAGCCGAGACGATCGCGGTTAATCTCTCGATTCGCGAGAATGCCGACCTGAAGGCCCGCTACGGCGGCCGTCGCTGGCGGAAACTCAAGGGCAGCGCGACCGTCCGGCTACCCAGCGGTCACGTCCGCCGGGCCGAGATCCATTGGTACGAGGCGCATGGCGTCGGTAGGCGCAAGATGAAGATCAAGCGACTCCTGGATTGAACCAATGACAAGTATACCTACAAGACCGGTGTTTGCCGTCTGCGTCGCGAATGATGGCTGCGACGACTTGTCGGCCGGGATGCTCTATCGCCTGCTGCCCGATGAAACGGCGGCCGAGGAGGGGCTCGTTAGGGTCATCGACGACTCGGGCGACGACTATCTGTATCCGGCTGATCGCTTTGTCATCGTCCAGGTTCCCCCGTCAGAGGAAGCGAGAGTCCTGGCGGCCGCGTCCGCGGAAGTAGCCTAACAAGGCGATCCAGCGGACCCGCCTGCGGCGGGCCGCTGATCTTGGTCGTTAGACGGGGGGGCACAGAGCGGGCGATGTTCTCTCAGCAGGAACTCATCTCAGAACTGCCCCGGCTGGCGGACGCGGTGTCGCCTCCTATGGAAATCGCGGAATTCAGTAACCAAGATTTCGAACCGCCATGCTCAGAGCAGAAACTCTGGGCCTTCCGGGGGTTCAAGACAGAGTTCGCCAGCGGGCTACGTTTCTGGATCAAGACACTGCAGGCGCAGGGCTGGGACGGTCGGGAATCCTACTTCATGCCTTATGCCGAGGCCGGGTTATGCGAGCCGATTGCCGAGGGTGAGTTCATTCGCCTTGTCGCCGAATACACCGGCTCGCTGCGGCACGCACTCCCGCAGTACATCCGCGAGCTGAGCGGGTTCCGGTCCGGCCTGCGGATGTACGCCGATTGGAACGACGTGGCAGCGATGGCGGAACTGGACGAATCATACGTAGCATTCTATTGGTCGACGACTGCATAGATCGTTCGTCTAACGAGGCGCTGCAGCGGACCCGCCTGGGGCGGGTCGCTGATCTCTTGCGTTAGCCGGAAAGGATCCGGAGCCTATGCGCAGAGTCATGGCTGTACTTGCCGGAGTCCTCCCGGCGGTGTTCGGTTGTGCCCAACACAGGTCTTCGGACGACGGTCCGCAGGGCAATGATATGGCGGTTGCCGTACCGAGCGATGCCGAACCCATCAGAGCGGCTGCCCGTCAGGCCCGCGAATCTCTCGACGGATTCATCGAACGGCTGTCAGCCTCCGCACCCGGCCAGAGCGATTTCTCGATCAAGGTCGCTGTCCACGACGGTGAAGCGACGCACTACCTCTGGCTTCAGGCTGTCTCCTACGAAGATCCCCACTTCCGCGGATCGCTGGGACCCGATGCCGCTGGCATAAACGGCCATGCCCCGGGTGAGCGGGTGGAGGTCGATCGGTCGGAGGTCGAAGATTGGATGTACGTCCAGGGCGGAAAGCTTGTGGGTGGATTCTCGTTGCGGGCGATACGCGATCGGTTAGCTGGCAAAGCACGCGAGCAGTTCGAGCGAAGCATGTGGTTCGCGTTCGAGTAGCACGTCATGGGTTAACATGACGATGCAGCGGACCCGCCTGTCGGCGGGCCGCTGATCTTGGGCGTTAGGCGGCGGGAGAAGAGAGGTTGGCGGAGCCATATCGGCTGCCTACAGCTACAGTCCTTGCAGCTCGGTCATTCCTTGATGTGGCGACGACTACCATCGAGCTCGACGAGGGTTCCTACCTGAGTTATCCCATCGCGCCGGCCAGTCTGTGGGGCCTGGATTTCGACGTGAAGGTGTTCGATTTCCACCAGTTGGTCCACCGCGACGGGACACGACTGGTCTTCGAAACCTTTCAGGCGGGAGCGGCTCCTCCGCCGGTCGGGAGCGGGCATCGATTCTGCTCCTGGTGGGTGCCACACGCAATTGACGCGGTCAGGGACGTCCCGGCCGAATGGGAGCTGCGGCCCTACCCCGGCGACGGCCACTCGCACTGTCTACTGACCTGGGCGAGGATCTCGGCGACCGACGAAGAAACCGAGGGCTACTTCAACAGCGATCATGGTTGGGTCACGAAGGAAGCGTTCCGGGAATGCTTCGCCGAGGACCGCCTCGGTATCCGGCGAGCCTGGCGTAGCATCGAGCATGACGCCTAACCTCACGTTGCAGCGGACCCGGCCACAAGTGGGCGTTAAGATAGTTCGAGTGTTCTTGGCGAGTGGCCGGTCCGCTGAACTTTCCCGTTAGGCGGCGGAGGCGTCGATGGCCGTTGAGCTGGTCGCGGAGGAGACCATCACCGTCGGTGTGGCCGTTACCGTCGAGGGTCCGTCGCCACGCTCAACCTTCGCCGTCGTCTTCGAGGACGACGGGGATACGGGCTAACTCTACGGTCTCGACTTCGCACGCGAAGGGAACCCGATCCTCGACGCGATGCACATCTACAACGTCGCCCAGGAAACGGATCGGGACAGGCCGTCGCTGGTGCAACTGGTCTGGTCGAGCGATGGCCTCAAGGCCGCCCTGCTCATCAACAAGTATGCTCACGCGGTCTTCGACTTCGACGCCCGGCGCGGGTACTGCCGAACCGGCTTCCCGCCAACCGACCCAAACTGGACAGACTTCGATCACTCCTGGGATGATGTCGCGGTCGAGCTGTTCCGATAGCCGACCGCCTAACCGCGCGCTGCAGCGGACCCCGGCCGCCGCGGGCGCTTCTGGTACAATTACTGTGAGCGCTCGGCGGTCGGGTCCACTGAGCTTCGGTCGTTAGGCGGCGGAAGCCGTCGCGACGAACGAGGCTTCGCGATGGGGCCATCGGCCGGCGAATGATCGTGCTGAGCGGATCGGCAATCTGTTGGGCTGGGCTTGGCCGCTCCGGCGGGGTATGTTGGACGTGACGGACCCCGCGTCATGAAGCCGTCGGATCGTGTTTTGTCCAACAGGTGA
Organism: Isosphaeraceae bacterium; assembly: GCA_031291845.1. Taxonomy (GTDB): domain Bacteria; phylum Planctomycetota; class Planctomycetia; order Isosphaerales; family Isosphaeraceae; genus DAIDJG01. The sequence continues at coordinate 59,520 of JARLIH010000390.1, forward strand.
CCAGATGGACTATCAATCGGTCCTCAACGAGGTCGAGTCCTGGCCCCTCGACGAGCGCATTCGGCTCGTGGAGGATGTGTGGGACAGGCTCGGGGGTGAAGACTACGAACCGGACCTCACACCCGAGCTGAAAGCGGAGCTCGATCAGCGTATCGCTGAGATGGAGAGCAATCCCGAGTTAGGGGTGCCCTGGGAGCAGGCCAAAGCTCGTGTGCTCGGGCGACTTCAACAATGACCTTGCCGGTCGTCCTCAGTCCGATCGCTGACCGTGAGTTCGAGGAGGCTGCATCCTGGTTCCAACTCCATGCCGGCCGGGGCGAAAAGTTCGTTGAGCAGGTGCAAAGCGCTCTGGATCGAATCGGACAGACGCCGGAACTCCACGCTCCAGTCTATCGAGACGTCCGGCGCGTCCGCGTTCAGCGGTTCCCGTACAATGTGTATTACCGCGTCTTGATGGATCGAATTGAAGTGATCGCGGTCTTTCATCATAAGCGGAACCCGGCGATTTGGCGATCGTGGGCCTAACATTCGGTTGCAGCGGACCCGCTGAACCGTGTCGTTAGGCCGCGGGGGGGGGCGGAGTGGACGGGCGCTGGGCTTCGCTGGTCGCCGGTGCGCGAGCGATGATGGCCGAGCGCCAGTCGGCGACTTACGCCGAGTTCGGGCTCGACTACTCGATGCAGTACCGCTGGGACACCGAGCGGGCGGAGATTGTCTTCAGCAAAGCGGGTACGCCAGTCGCCCGCGCCGACCTGCAGTTTGTCGGAAGTATCGCAGGTCGCGAGCCGACGTGGCTGTGGGGTTGGGCCAACGACGCCATCCCGGCCGTTGCCACGGGGCGGTTATCCGAGGTCCGCCAGTATGGTGAAGAGCAAGGGTTCGACAAGCTCACGCGGCCTGAGTGGGTGCCCGAAGGCGACGACGGGCACGACATGATGATCGTATCGGCCTACATCCTCGGCGCGCCGGCGTTCTTCCACGACCACGCCGGTGGGACCGCCCTGTACTTCGTGCTGGAGGGGTTCGAGAGGCTGTAGCCGAGTGCGAGGGAAAGTGGTATCGCGTCCCATTCGAGCCTAACGATGGCGCTGCAGCGGACCCCGGCCGCCGCGGGCCGTTTCTGGTAACATCACGGTCACTCTCGGCGGCCCGGGCCGCTGAGCCTGGTCGTTAGGCGGCTGCTGCCATGTGGGACGAGCGAGAACGACTGGGCCGTGGCGTTGTCAAAGTCCTCGCATGGGCTGTGATCGCCGTCGGTCTGACCTCAGCCACCTCAAGCTCGGTCCTTCGCTCGCCGGCCATCGTCCTGGCCTATCTTCAGTTTCTCGGCGTACTGGCATACCTCATTTTAGCCCGGGCTTTGGTCATGGGCGGCTTCATGGGGGTGGTCTGGGTCGTCCTCGCCATCTCCGATCGCGCAACTGCGTGGCTCTCGTTTCGACGGGAGCGCGATGCCTAATCTCGCGTTGCAGCGGACCCGGCCACAGGGGCGCGTTATGCTGGTTCGCGCGTCACTGGCGTGTGGCCGGTCCGCTGAACTTTCCCATTAGGCGGCGGGGAGGAAGCGACGCGATGCGGCTTGTGCGATATCTCCTTGCCGTAGTCGTGGTGCTCCTCTCGTTCGCCTTCCTCGCCGACCTTGGTGCATTCACCACCGGCGCCCTGACGGCCGACGCCTACTATCTCCCGCTCCGGTCGGTGCCCCTCGGCGGCAACCGGGCTCAGGTTGAGGACATCCTCATCGAGACGCACGGTCGATTGCTCAGACATCAGCGCCGGCTCTGGCTCGTTGTTCATGGACTGGCCCTCGGTTGTGCGTCATTGGCCCTGGCCATAGCCTGGCGGCGACTCGCCCAACCCGGCGCTGCCGCGGACCCGGCCCGCGGCGGCAGTTTCTGGTAACATGAAGGTCGCTCTCGACGGGCCGGTCCGCTGAGCTTGGTCCTTAGGCGGCTTTCTCATGGCGGTCTTCGAGGAATTGCTGGCAGTCGACTGGCCGGGCGAGTTCGTCGTCGAGTACACCGACGGTGCGAGAGAGCGTCTAATGCGCGGGGAGGGCGTCGCCCTCACCCCGCCTGCCGACGATCCGAGGGGTTGCGGGGGCCTGTCGGCCGACTTGCCAACGACGCACCCCCGAATTCAGAAGGGTGGGGGTAGGCATGTCCGCTTGACCGAATTGCGTAGCATCTATTCAGCGGATGGGCGCCGCCTCTTGCCGCATGCGTAACGGTTGCTTAGCGGACCCGGCCACACGGGCGCGGTATGATGATGCGAACGGTTCTGGCGTGCGGCCGGTCCGCTGAGCGTTGGCGTTAGGCGGCGGGGTCCTCATCGTGATTGATCCGACTTTTGGAAAGATCGAGTTCCTCGGCGACGCCTGGGATGGTTGCGTCCCATTTGAGTTCGCCCCCTCCGGGCTATCGGAGTTCACGGTCCACGTCTGGGCCGGTAGGTCTGGACAAACCGATATCCAGAGCACTACATTTGAGCAGATCAGAAACTGCTACAGTAGTCTTTGGCCATCCATCGCGGAAGCCCTGCTCGCCTCTCATCCAGGACTGAGTAGCGTGGAGGCGGTAGAGGACAATCTCAGCGCGACGGTCGGATGCTACATCGAGCGCGGGGCACGCGGATTTCGAACTGGTTTATGAATTCGACCTTGAAGGCGAATATGGCCGCGGGTACTTCGTTCGTATCGTTGGATGGCAGGTCGCTGAGGTGATCGTCGCAGAATGACGCCCAACCATCTCGCTGAAGCAGACCCGGCCACGCGGACGCGGTATGATGATGCGGGCGGTCTTGGCGCGTGGCTGGGCCGCTGAAATTCGGCGTTAGCCGGCCGGGGGCCTGCTTGATGGGCGTCGCCGACGAGATTGAGTCTGCTCGCGAGAATGGCGTCGTCCGTTGTGGCTTGTCATCTCAAGCCTCGCCATCGGTCTCCGAACTGGCGGCTGAGTTGGAATTGTCCCGCGACCCTCGTGTCTGCAGCGAGATCAACGCGGCCGCAGCCCGTCGGCTGCTGTTGTTGATTCTCCAGCAGAACATGGCGTACAACTCCGAGATCTTCCCCCTGCCGCGTGCCGCGGAGTTGGCCGACCAATTCCTCGGCCAGTTCGGCACAGAGGGCGTGCGGTTCTACACCAACGGGACATTCCACGAGACGGGGGGGACAAACGTGACGTGGTCGGGTGCGAGTTGGACCCCGCGTCGGAAGCCACGTTCGACACCGGGGTGCTTGTGGTCGGTCCGAAGTGCTCCGGGTGCTTGTGGGTCGAGGACGAAGACTGATGGCTAACATGGCGATGCAGCGGACCCGCCTGTCGGCGGGCCGCTGATCTTGGTCGTTAGGCGGCTCATGAACGTGGGTATGACCGTCTTTGTACTCGGCGTGCTGATGAGCGTTACCGGCGCGATCATCGAGGCCGTCGCGGTGATCGCGATGGTCTCGTATCGCCTCCGCACCACGCTGCCCGTTGACTCCCCGATCAATCTGCAGACCTGGGGGGGAATCTGCTTCTGTGCGGGAGTCGGATGCGCCGTCTTCGGCAGATGGCTCTCGGTATGATGCTTGAGCCTCTCGGTGCAGCGCACCCGGCCACGCGGGCGCGTTAGAATGATTGGAGTGTATCTGGCGTGTGGCCGGTCCGCTGAGCTTTACCGTCAGGCCGCTGTCGCATCGGGGCGCCTTCTATGTCAAACTGGTGCCGTGTCGAGCTCGACGGCCTCCTTGCCGTCGTGGTCGGCGTTGCGGGCGATCCCGACGTCCCCGAGGAGCATGTTGCAGTCTGGTTCGGCGATCCTCGCTACGTCCGCAAGTCGCAGGATGGGCCAGGCGGCCAACAGCCCGAAGTCTGGACGGTTCCGGCCGAGTATCTCGTATCAGCGGCCGAGCCAATCTGGCGGCATTGACTGGCACCGCCTAACCCCGCGTTGCAGCGGACCCGGCCACACGGGCGCATTAAGATTGTGTTGGCGTTCCTGGCATGTGGCCGGTCCGCTGAACTTTCCCGCTAAGCGGCTCAAGGAGAGCGCGTCATGCGTATCGAGGGGGCTATCCTACCGGCAAGCGACGGCTCGCGCGTCAACCGCGAGGCGTGGTGCCGGCTGATTGACGGCCGCCCGGAGTTCCGCCGCCCACAGCCTCGCCAGGCCATTAACCCGTTCACCCGCGGGCCTATGGTCATTCGGCCTACACCCGACATCGCCGAGGTCGTGATCGATGGCGTCGTGGTGGGCAACGTGTACTGGTCTACGTGTGAGGACCATCCGCTGGTCAACGTAAGTGCCGAGCGGTCGGCGCTGACGCTGGTCTTGCAATGGGCGGCGGAGCTCGGGGGCGAGTTTGGCGAGCACCGATCGCTCGCCGAAGAGGACGCCTAACCTCGCGTTGCAGCGGACCCGGCCCCGGCGGCGCGTTAACATGGTGTGCGCGTCACTGGCGTGTGGCCGGTTCGCTGAACTTTCCCGTTAGGCGGTGGAGGTGTCGATGGGTGTCGAACTCGTCGCAGAGGAGACCATCACCGTTGGTGAGCCCGCCACCGTCGCGGGGCCCTCGCCGCGGTCTACCTTCGCCATCTACTTCGAGGACGATGGGGATACTGGGTATCTCTACGGCCTCGACTTCTCGCGCGAAGGCAATCCGATCCTCGACGCGATGCTCATCTACAACGTCGACCAGGTAACGGATCGCGACAAGCCATCTTCGGTGCAATTGATCTGGTCCACTGATGGCCTCAAGGCGGCCCTGCTCATCAACGAGTATCCTCACGCGATCTTCGATTTCGACGCTCGTCGCGGGTATTGCCGGAGCGGCTTCCCGCCGGCGGACCCGAAATGGACGGAGTTCGATCATTCCTGGGACGATGCCGCGGTCGAGCTGTTCCGATAGGCGGCCGCCTAACCTCACGTTGCAGCGAACCCGGCAAAAGGTGCGCGTTTAAGATAGTTCGGGCGTCACGGGCGTGTGGCCGGTCCGCTGAGCTTTGTCATTAGGGGGCGCCGATGAGCGAGAGCGGAAGCGACCGCCAGAGGAACGTCGTACCCCACCCGCGGTTCGGTGACCAGAGCGTACCGTCGGGCTATAGAGTTCCATTTGAGCTCATTAGGGCGTGCTATTGCTACGATCGTCCTCCGGTCTTCCCTGAGTCGGCCATACCAGCCGACATTTCACGCCAGAACTTTTCGGTTCGCCCGCGTTACTGCTACGTCGATATGCTGAAAGGGTGCCGGAAATGCGGTCGGGATTTCATTTTCTTCGCACGTGAACAGCAATATTGGTACGAGGAGCTTGGCTTCTGGGTCGATGCCGATTGTGTCCATTGTCCCGAGTGTCGTCGCTCGAATCAGCATCTACGACAGAGGTTAAAACGTTTTTCCCACACCATGGGCAGGGATGCGATCGGTAACGAGGAACTCGCGACACTCGTTGAGGACGCGGTGTACCTCTTCGAAGCCGGCGTGTTGCGAAATGAGCAGAAGCTGCGACGGCTCAAGAATCTCGCCGCGACCAGTATCCCGGAGAGCGCAGCGAGGCAAGCCATTGAGGAATTAGTCTCTAAGATCGAATCTGGGCGGGGAACGGTCCTCTAACATCGCGCTGCAGCCGACCCGGCCGTATGGGACGGGAGATGATGAAGATGTTTCTGGCGTGAGGTTGGTTTGCCGATCTCGGTCGTTAGGCGACGGAGGGTGTATGGCTCCCGAGACCTTTGCGGAACCCGACGACGATCCCACCTTCCTCGCCTGCGTTGATCGCATCATCGCCGGCTTGATCGAGCGGCACGCTCCCGAGGATGTCCACCTCGTGCGGATTGCCAACTGGTTCGATCACAAGTGGCTTCGCTTCTCGGGCATCGGCCGGGTTCCCTTCCACGGCCTGTCGATCCACACGGCGCTCGACGAGTTCAGCCAGGAGCGAGTCACCTTCCCGCCGTTCACGCCGAACCGAGTCGTCACCCAGCACTATTTCTGCCGCACCACGCGCGGCGATTTCGAGGAGCAGGCACCCGCCCATCTCGTACACCGCGTGGATCGTGAACACAGCTCCAAAAACTTGCAGCGTCGCATCGCGGACTTCAGCCGTTCAGCCGTCTTCGTCTGGTTCTCGTCCCACTCGGCGTCGAATGGCCGAGCCGGCGTCATGGCCTATCGTGTGAACGCTCAAGGCGTAAGTGCCTGGTACGCCGGGTTCCGGTATGACGCTGGTTGGCGGTTGGGCCGAGTTAAGGGTGCCAGACGGCCCGACGTCGAATCGTTCCTCCGCACCTCCGGACAAGCGGCCGACGCCTAACCACGCGTTCCAGTGGACCCCGCCACACGGAGGCGCTTAAGATGGTTCGCGCGTCACTGGCGTGTGGCTGGTCCGCTGAGCTTTCCGGTTAGGCAGCGGAGCGGAGGTCGTTGTGGGTTACACGGTGCAGATCTTCCACCCCGAGTCGGGGTTCTATCTCAATACCAACCACGTTGCGGACGACCTGGACGAACTTCGCCGACTCATCGAGGGCGACGCATTCTCCGGGGTCCGCCTCCAGATCGTGGACGGCGACGGCATGGTTCGCCACGGCCCAATCGCTCGCGCGCGGCAGGCGCCTCTCTCGATCGCCGACATCGCCGGGGTGCTGGGTGTACCGGTGGTCGATCGATTCGAGTTGCCCGACGACAGCGATCAGCCGGACGCCTAACCCTGCGCTGCGGCGGACCCCGGCCACGGGCCGCGCTTTCTCTTCTCGCATAGCTCACTGGTCCGTGGCCGGTTCCGCTGAGCTTTGTCGTTAGGCGGGGGGAGGAAGGCGGCGATGACATTCCGAGAAGTCCTCGCCTGCTGCGTCGACAGATGGCGGGCCGAGGGTATCCCACTCTTACCGCCAATCGGCGAGGCTGAGGTCCGCGCGGTCTGGGGCCGCCTCGGTCAGCGCGTGTCAGATGATGTGCTCTTGTTCTATTCGATGGTGGGAGGCTTTGGCGGTGAAGAGTCCGATGAGGAATTCTTCTGGTGCCTCTGGCCCTGGAGCCGTCTCCGCGAGCGGAACGCGGAGTATCCCGGCGGTGGGGTTCAGTTCTGCGATCACTCGATCCAGGTGGTCACCTGGGAGTTGCGTTTTGAGGATGAACGGCACTCCTCGGTGTGGACGACGGAGGGGGAGGTGAGGACGGCTCCGACCCTCGAGTCGTTCCTTCGAATGTATCTCGACGACCCGTGGCAACTCTTGCAGTCTTGCGAAGATAACGCGGCATGCTCAAGGACTCACCCGACCAGAGACAGCCTAACCTTACGTTGCAGCGGACCAGGCCACCCGGGCGCGTTATGATGATGCGAGCGTTACTGGCGTGTGGCCGGTTCGCTGAGCTTTGGCGTTAGGCGGTGTGGGAAAGCTATGAGCTATTACACAGACATAGAATTCACGTTCTCCGATGAACGGCCCGATCTCGACGCAGTCACGGACCGCGCTCGATCATACTTGACGTCCCAAGGAGACAAGTACCCCGACGTCGAGTTCGTTGTCGACCAACTTCGTCAGGCTCTCCAAGAGGAGAAGGGCGCCTTAAAGGGACTGTGGTCCGATGATATCGAAAGACTGATGGAACATATATCCGCAGGCTTTCCAGGATTGGACTTCTACGTCCGTGGGATGGGCGAAGAGTACCCGGACGTTTGGCTCCGAATGTTCAGAGACGGGAAGATCATCTTCCGAGTGGGGCCGTTCGAGGAGGAGCTGGACTCGTCCCTGGAAGAGAACTGAATCGGAAGTGACGAAGAGGGTCTTGCTTCATCATTCCAGCCTAACCAGCGGTTCCAGCGGACCCGCTGCGCGGGCCGCTGAACCTTGTCGTTAGGCGGTGGGGGCGTATGGGCAACGCGACTTGGGCATGCTTCGATTGCCCCGAGGCGGTGCGACGTCCGACGCACCACCCCGAAGCCGTCCCCTGCCCGCAGTGCGGGCGCGACTGCCCATGCCTCGGCACCAAGATCCGCATTCCCCCGAGGAGCGCCGAGAAGGCCTGGCAAGGGTGTCGGTAACGGCGAGTGTGGGCACAACTATTTCGGTTTGACCGGGCCGGACCGAAACTCCTGAGTTTCGGCGAAGTGGCCCGCTCATCGAGCGACTTGGAAGACGGATCGATCGGGCGTAAGGTGGAGACTGGTAATCAGCCACGAGGGCAAAAGGATCCAGAAGAGGCGCCTCGGGGCGGAGCGTAATGGACTCCGCACCCGAGGCTTGGCCGTCGGAAGTTCGCAGCTTCCTTGGGCCCACATCAAGCTTGTCGCCCGCCTGGTGCCCGTCAAGGGCCTCGTCGGCCTCGACAGCGGCGCTGTTTGCTCAAGGCGTGCGAGAAGCTCTTCCGACCGACGCGTCCCCAGGCCCGGTACTGTAGCGCCGAGTGCCGCGCGGCGGCGCGGCAATGGCGGCGAAGACGAGCCAGCCGCCAGTATCGACGGACGGCCAACGGCCAGGAGAAACGCCGGGACCAGTGCCGGCGATACCGCTGTCGCTGCGCCGAGCGCCGGCGTGCCGCCGAAACCTCCTCAGGCCCGTGTGCGGAGCCGGATGTGTCGTGCGCGCCTGCGGATGGAGCTTGCGAGGGCCAGCGCGCAGCCGACGATTCCCGATTTTTTCGCTGCGACCGTCCCGGCTGCGAGGAGCACTTCGCACGCACCAAGCGGAGCCCCTGTCAGCGCTTTTGCAGCTCCTCCTGCCGTCAGGCGTTACGGCGGGTGATCGAGCGCGAGCGACAGTGGCGCCGGCGCGCGCGGGGCGCGCGCCCATCGGGAGCGAAACCGCGGTGCCGCGGTCCCTGAGCTTGGTTGTCCCGTATCGTCGTCGGCCGGAAGGCCGCGTAAGGATTGATTGCCCCGAAAGGAGGAGGGGGCGGGAGGGTTCCGAGATCACCCCGGCCCCCCGCTCCCTTTCTCCGATCGGCTCCCCAGGGGGACACGGCGATGATTCCTTGCCCGGTCGGTCAGGTCACGGCGGTGCGGCTCGATGAGCTGGGAGATCACTTCCGACGCTATCGGCTGCGAGTCCCGCAGGCGATCCAGGCGATGACGCAGTCGCTGCGCCGTTGGGGCCAGTGCGCGCCGATCGTGGCCACGCTGCGCCAGGAGCGGCCACAGGTGCTCGACGGCTTCACCCGCTGGGAAGCCGCGCAACAGGTACGCGGTATGACCACGCTGTCGGTACGGCTGGTCGAGCTCGACGACCGGCATGCCAAGGCGGCGATCTACGGGCTCAATCAGACAGGGCGACGGCCCTACGAGTTGGAAGAAGCATGGCTCGTGCAAGCCCTGGTGCGCGAGGACGGCCTCGCCCAGAGCGAAGTGGCCGAGCTTATGGGCCGGCACAAGAGCTGGGTCTGCCGGCGACTGGCCCTGCTGGAAAAGCTCTCCGACGACGTGCGTCAGGAGTTGGAAGTCGGCCTCCTGACGCCGACGGCGGCACGCGAGATCGCCCGGTTGCCGGCCGGCAACCAATCGGAAGTGCTCGATGTGTCGCGGCGCGAGGCACTCAACGGCGACGAGCTCAGCGGCGTGGTCCGCTTGCTCCTGGGATCGGTGACGGACGAGCAGAAGCAGTTCGTCCTGGCCAAGCCGCGCGACGCGTTGGGGCACGTGGCGGCGCCGGAGCAGCAAGGTTGGGACGCACGACTCAGCGCGCGCGGCAATCGCGTCAGCAAGCAGATGGTGGTGCTCCTGGACCGGCTGGCGTGGGTGGAAAACTTCCTGGAATGCCGCGGCTGGACCAGTCTGACGGCCTCCGACCGGCTGGTTCTCGGGCCGGTGTTCGCGCGGCTGGCGCGTGACGCGACATCTGTTGCGGAAGGTGCGGGTGACCTGGCCCTGGAGATGAACCGCCCATGAATCCGGAGTTGGTTGCCAACATCGTGGTGCTCTTTCATGGCGGCGCCTCGGTGCGGCGGATCGCCCTGAGCCTGGGGGTCAGCCGCCGCACGGTCCACCGGGCGTTGGGCCAGGTCGAGCAAGCGCGCGCCGGCGTACCGCCAGAGCGCGCGCCGCAACGTGCGGCGGCGCGCGGCAGCAAGCTCGACCCCTATGAGGCGGCAGTCGCCGACCTGCTGGCGCGTTACCCCGACATTTCGGTGCGGCGAATCCTCGAGGAACTGCGCGCCCTCGGTTACACGGGCGGCTACACGATCCTCTCCGAACGGGTGCTTCATCTGCGTCCCTCACCGGTCGTCGCGCCGGTGCAGCGGTTCGAGACCGGCCCCGGCGCGCAGGCACAGATGGACTTCTCCACCTATGACCTCGACTTCAGCGACGAAGGCCGCCGCCGCGTCCATGCCTTCAGCTACGTGCTGGGCTACTCGCGGCGGCAGTACCTCCGCTTCGTGGAGGCACAGGACTTCGCCACGACCGTGCGCGAGCACATCCGCGCCTTCGAGCACCTGGGCGGTGTCGCCGCCACCTGCCTGTACGACAACATGAAGGTCGTCGTCAGCGGCCACGACGGCGACGAGCCGGTCTACAACCCGCGCTTCCTCGCGTTCGCAGCCCATTACGGCTTTCGCCCGATTGCCTGTCGCGTGCGGCGGCCTCAGACCAAGGGGAAGGTCGAGAGGCCATTCGGATATATCGAATCCAATTTGCTTGGCGGCCGGACGTTTCGCAGCCTGGAGCACCTGAACGAGACGGCGGCGTGGTGGCTGGCCGAGGTCGCCGACGTGCGAATCCACGGCCAGACCAAGGCGCGACCCCTCGATCGCCATGCCGAGGAACTGCCCCATCTGATCCCGCTGCCGGCGCGTCCGTTCGACGCGGCCGAGGTCGTCTATCGCACGGTCGACGCCGAGGGCTTCGTGGTCTACCGCCAGAACTTCTACGCGGTCCCCTGGCGGCTGATCGGCCAGACGGTCGCGGTCCGGGTGACCGAACACGAGTTGGTGATCCACGACTCGGCGTTCGTCGAGACCGTGCGGCATCGGCTCTTCCCCCGCACCACGGTGGGCGGGCGCAGCCCTTGCGCGGGCCACGAGCCGCCCCGCGATGCCCAGCAGCGCTCGGAGCACCTGAGCCAGCGCTTCGCACAGTTCGGCGCGGCGGGGACGCGGTTCCTGGAGGGCCTGCTGGGCAGCAGCCGTTTCGGCAAGAACCAGGCGGAGCGGGTCCTCTCCCTGGCGGCTGCCTACCCACGTGCGGATGTTCTCCAGGCCCTGGAGCGGGCGGTGCAGTACGGCGCCTTCAGCCTCCAGGCCATCGTGCGAATCCTCGCAGCGCGGGGTCGGCCCAAGACGCCGCTCGACGCGCTGGCCGACGATCACCGGAGCTATCTGGATCGGGTCCTCGAAGGAACGCCAACACCGCCACGACCCATCACCGATTACCAGGCCCTTCTGGGCGAGAGTCCCCACAATGGCGAAGCGACCGATCGCGAACGACAAGCCGGCCACGAAACCGAGAACCCGGACGACGGCCAAGCCGAGCCTGCATGAAAACGTCACGGCCGCCCTGCGAACGCTGGGCATTGCGCTGGCCCCCGAGGCGCTCGATGCGGCGCTCTCCACGGCCGAGAAGGAGTCACTCAGCCATCTGGAATTCCTGCACCGGCTGCTGGCCGGCCCGGCCGAAGCCCGGCTTCAGCGCGCGCTGGAGCGACGCATTCGTGAGGCGCGATTCCGGGAGTTGACGACCCTGGATGGATTCGACTGGGAATTCAACGCCAAGGGGATCGACCGGCGGAGCATCGAGCAACTGGCGACCTGTGATTTCGTGCGGCGGAGTGACAACGTGATCATGGTGGGGCAGACCGGCCTCGGAAAGAGCCGAATCGTCCAGTCCGTGGGCCACGAGGCGTGCGTCCAGGGATACCGCGTCCGATACGCGACCAGCGCCCGGCTGCTCCAGGAGTTTACCGCGGCGCTGGCCGATGGAACGTTCCACCGACTCCTCGCCGAATACTCACGGTTCGATCTGCTGTTGATCGACGAATTCGGCTTTGACCGACTGGAGCGTGAAGCACACGCCCAGGCCAGTACGTTTTACTACCGGCTCCTCGACGCCCGCACGGGGCGGCGTTCAACGGTTCTGGTGACCAACGTCGACTTCACCGCGTGGGCTGAATACCTCGGCGACCCTACTTTAGCTTCGGCGTTCTTCGACCGCCTCGTCGACGGTGCGTTGATTCTCAAGCTCAGTGGACGCTCCTACCGCGCCCACCGCGCCCGCCTGGCCGTCGAACTGGACAAGACCAATCCCACTTGACGACTTCCGTCCGTTCCGAGCCCTCCATACCCAGCGCGGCTCCCGACTCTGCTACGCCTGAGAGAGCCGACGCGCGCCCACTTCCCGTACGCCTTCCTCGACTCGCCCCCAAACGACTCGCCCCGCAACCGTTCAGGTGGTATCCGCCGGCCCGTGATAGTTGCGCTCGGGCCGACCGAAACTGACA
>JARLIH010000391.1 GCA_031291845.1 Isosphaeraceae bacterium
CACGTCCCCCCTTCGTAAGGGGGGGAGTCGATACTCACTGCCCCCCTTCGTAAGGGGGGGAGTCGATACTCACTCCCCCCCTTACGAAGGGGGGGCCGGGGGGGGTACGAACCGCCGTAGATCCAGAGCAGACCGGCGTCCACGCGCTTTGCCGGGCTATCAATACTGGTCGGCACTCACAACCTCGCCGCTGGCGCGGGTGGTGAGGGCCTGGTAGACCTGGGGCTTGGTCGAGCCCCAGTCGAAGCCCCCGGGGACGGCGAGGCCGTCGGGGAGGTTCAAGAAATTCGGGTCGGTCTTCCAGCAGGGGATCGAGTCCTTGAGGAACTTGACCGAGCCGTCGGCGAAGGCGAAGTTGCACCCGCCGGGGTGGAAGCTGCCGGCGTCGCCGAGCAGGGCGGCGAGGCTCTGCGCGGCGGTCGCCCGCCGGAAGGCGTTGGGGGCGTCGGACCCGGAGAAGGCCCAGCCGTCGACGTTCATGCCCTGGAGCCATTCGTTGAAGCTCGACGCCGACGGGCCGGCCAAGGCGCCGTGGGCGAGCTCGCCGAAGAGGATCGTGTTGCTCGTGCCGTCGGTGATCTGCGCCACGCTCACGGCCGAATTGTCGTAAATCAGGCCGTACATCGTGGTCAACTGCTGCTCGTAGGCCGCCACGTCGCGGGAACGGGCCCAGACGTACCAGTTCGGATCCCAGGGCCCCGCGCAGCCGCCGTAGCTGGCGAACTGGACGTTCCAGGTCCCGGCGGGCAGGCCGGCGGTCGGGTTCGGGGCCGACTGCGAGACGGTCGGGTCGCTCGGGCACCAGAGCACGGACAGACCGGTCCCTAGCGCCGTGAGGTTGCCGGTGTCGTAGGCATGCTGGGAGAAGTTGGTGCCGTTGAAGACCGCTTGCTGCTCGAAGTAAGGAGTGATGCGGGCCAGGGCGCTCATGTCGTTCCAGGTCGGGTTCGTGGACGACGAGTACGAGTCGCCGGGCAGCACGCCGTTGACGTCGGCGTAGTTCGACGCGGCGAGGGCGAGCTGCTTGAGGTTGTTGACGCACCCCGCACGTCGCGCGGCCTCGCGGGCCGACTGGACGGCGGGGAGCAGCAGGGCGATCAACACGGCGATGATCGCGATCACGACGAGAAGCTCGATCAGCGTGAATCCGCGGTTGCGGCGGGTCGTGGCCATCGGGGCATGCTCCTGAATTAAGGCGGGTTGGTGGAGTACGGACGGAGGACGGGCCCGCGGCAGGCGCGGGCGGAGACAGGGTCGTGTCGTGTTTTGGGGCCGATCGTCAGCGAGGTCGCGCGAGAGCGAGCCGCTTCACGGCCTTGCGGGGCACCTGGTACCGCGCCACGCCCGCGGGGGCGAGGGGGTCGGGCCGCCCCTGGGCGACCAGGGCCTGGCGGGCGGTGTCCACGTCGACGGTGCCGAGCCCCTCCGGCCGGTCGCAGCCGGGGACGGCCGTCGCGAGGACGATGAGAAGGCTGGCGGCGGCGGTTCGGGTCAACACGGCGGGCATGGCGTTTCGTTCTCCTCAACACGATTGGGCGGTGTTACACGTGGATGGTCGATCCGGCCCAAATTCGGACAGGCGATGGGCATTTTTGGGACGGACGCCTTCTCGGAGCGCACAACGGATTCCCTCACCCGAAGCGAGGGAGCGTCGCCATCTTTGAGCCACGCCGCGTACGATCGCTTTTCCACCGCGCGTGAGGCGATTTTTCCACCTAAAGTCAAGAGGAGGATGTTGCTCCCCGATTCAGGTACGGGTAGGATAGATGGATGGAGTCAATGTATCGTGCCCCCGAGCTCGGACGGACGGGGAGCGCGAGCATGTGCGCCTTGCTTCTGGGACGTGACGTGATGGGGTGATCGGTCCTCCGAGAGTAGTCCCGGGGAGTTTAAACCGTGCTGCGTAACCTGTTCCAACAGCTCGACGAGCGGTTCCCCCAGTTGTCGCGCTGGGCGGGCGGACGGCTCGACATCGAGTTGCCGGCGTTCATGACGAGCGTGGTCTTCCACGTTGTCCTCCTCCTGATGCTGGCAATGGTGGGGTACGGCGCGAACGCGGTCGTGAACCGGGAGATCAGCAGCTCGGTGGTGGACACGTCGTTGTCGACCGACCTGTCGCGGTCCGCGGAGTTCCAGGACCTGGACATGAGCGACAAGCCGCCGACCCTGACGCCGCAGGCCGGCTCGTTCGCGCCCAACCTGGCGACGACGATCAAGGCCGTGGCGGGCTCCGCCGCGAACATCGAGTCGGCGGAAGGGGGAACGGCGGCCCCGGTGATCAAGGACCTGGCGGTCAACGACGTCAAGCGCGCGACCGACGCGATCGTGCCGACGGCCGCGATGTACGGCAACATGGTCTCCATCAAGGGGAACGGCGCCGAGCACGTCGGCGGGGTCGAGGGGGCGGTCGACCGGGTGGCCAACGAGATCCTCAGGCGCCTCGAAAAAGGGCGCGTGCTGGCGATCTGGCTGTTCGACGCCTCGGGCAGCCTCGTGGCCGAGCGGCAACGGCTGGCCAAGCACATCGACACGGTATACACCCATATTACCCAGATGGATGAGAACAACCGGTCGACGGACGGCGGGTTGCTCACCGGCGTGGTTGCGTTCGGCCACGACCTCAAGGCGATGACTCCCGAGCCGACGGCCGACAAGGGGGCGATCATCCAGGCGATCAACGACGTGCCGCTCGATAACACGGGGATCGAGAACACGTTCGGCACGGTGGCCGCGGTCGTGCGCAAGTGGGGCAAGTTCAAGGACGCGAAGGGGAATGTCTACCACCCGATGGTCATCATCGTGACCGACGAGGTGGGGGACGACGAAGCGCGGCTGGAAGAGGCGGTCGAGACGGCATCGAAGGCGAAGGTGCCGGTGTACGTGCTCGGCTCGCAGGCCCTCTTCGGCCGGGCGGACGGGTACATGGATTACACCGACCCCAAGACCAAGCAGGTCTTCCACAACCTGCCGGTCCGCCAGGGGCCCGAGAGTGCGATGATCGAGCAGGTGCGCCTGGGGTTCTGGTACCAGGGGGGCCAGTTCGACATGATGGACTCCGGGGCCGGCCCCTGGGCCCTGAGCCGCTTGGCGGTCGCCACGGGCGGCACGTACTTCATCACCCGCATGGGGGCGAGCCGGATGGGCTTCGACCCCACCTTGATGCACGAGTACAAGCCCGACTGGATCAGCCGGCAGCAGTACGAGGCCGGGGTCCTGCAGAACCCGTTCCGCAAGGCGATCGTCGACGCCGCGCTCGTCTCGCAGCAGAAGCTGCCGGGAACGCCGCCGCTCAACTTTGCGCCGGCCGATTCGCCCGAGTTCAAGGAGGACATGCGCAAGGGCCAGGAGCTGGCCAACCGCACCGAGTACACGGTCGACGAGGTGCTCGCGTTCATCAACCCGGTCGCCAAGCTGCGCGACCGCGAAACCTCGCGCCGGTGGCAGGCAAACTTTGACCTGACGCGCGGCCGGCTGCTCGCCATGAAGGTCCGCTGCTACGAGTACAACTGGCTCTGCGCCAAGATGAAGCGCGACCCGCTCAAGTTCGAGCAGAAAGAGTCGAACGCCTGGAAGCTCGTTCCCGACAACGAGGTCAAGTCGAGCGAGAAGGCCGCCGCCGCGGCCAAGCAGGCCAAGGAACTGCTGGAACGCGTGCTCAAGGAGCACCCCGGCACTCCCTGGGCCCTGTTCGCCCAGCGCGAGCTGAAAGACCCGTTCGGCTTCAAGTGGGCCGAGACGACGGTCAAGCCGCTCGTCAAAGGCAAGGAAGGGGACGAGGAGGCCAAGAAGAAGAAAATGATGGCCATGCCCAAGCCGCCCGAACCGCCGAAGCTGTAGGATGCATGCAACGCAACGCCCCCTGGACAGAACTCGTAGTCGTTCGACGTTGTCTCCACTCCCCTGCTCGTGCCATCGGCTGCCCTGATAGACAAAGACCTTTCAATCTTCACGGTCTTCGCGCACACTTGAAGGGTGACGCCGGTTGATGGCCGACGGCCGATCGTTCCGCTTCGAGAGGACGAGCCCATGGACCTTCACGCCCCCGCTCCCCCGTCCGCGTCGGACGACGGCTACAACCTGACGGAAGCCTCGTTGCCCTCAGCGGATAGCTCCGTCAACGGTAACGGCGCCGAGGCCCATGCCAACGGCAATGGCGCGACCGAGACCGAGGCCGAGCCGGCGGGTAAGAAGAAGGGGAGCAAGAAGGGGAAGGCGAAGGAAAAAGAAACGGCGAGCACCAAGGAAAAGAGCGGTGGCGGGCTCGGCGGGTTCTTCAAGAAGCGCGCTGCCGCGGCCCCGGCGGCGGCCGAGAGCGAGCCCCCCCCGGCCACGCCCGAAGAGGCCGCCGCGCGCAAGAAGAAGCGCCGGCGGCGGCGGGCCGCGCGGGTGGCCATGCCCGCGTGGGGCATCTCGCTGGTCATGCACGTCGTGGTCCTCCTCTCGCTCGCCGCGGTGACCTTCTCGACCGAGGCCGGCAAGAAGATCCTCGCCAAGATCGACTCCGCCATGGTCGCCAACCCGGGCGGCGCGGATGAGCTGGTGAAGGTCTACGCCGAGCCCTCGAACGCCCCGCGCGATCAGGCCGTCGGGGGCGGCGGTGGCCCGGCCGGAGGAGGCGGGGGCGGCGGAGGCAGCGGCGCGTTCGGCGGCATCGGCACCGGCGCTCCCTCGACCACTCCCGCGGTCAACGGCGGCGGCGGCGGCATCAACGAGAAGAACGGCCTCCCCGGCGTGAAGATGGTCGCCAACGTCTCCGGCCTGAACCTCCTCCCCTCCGCCGGCGCGGTCGGCATGGACCTCGGCGGCGGCGGCCAGATCGCCGGCGACGTCGCCTTCGAGGCCAAGGACATCGGCGCCGCGCTCGACCAGCTCGCCCGCGAGATCCTCCGCCACCTCGGCCAGCACAAGCTCACCGTCGTCTGGCTGTTCGACGAATCCGAGAGCATGAAGGACGACCAGAAGACCGTCCGCCAGAAGTTCGACCGCATCTCCAGCGAGCTGAAGGTCAACGCCGAAGGGGCGTCGAAGTCGAAGAAGGAGACCGTCCCGCTCAACCACGTGATCATCGGCTTCGGCAAGGACGTCCACCCCGAGATCGGCAAGCCCACCGCCGACATCGACCAGATCGGCCGCGCCATCGACAAGCTGCGCATCGACGATACGGGCATCGAGAACACGATGCACACCCTCGGCGCCTCCATCGACGAATACAGCAAGCTCATCAACAAGGACCGGCGGCTCCTGATCGTGCTCGTCACCGACGAGTCGGGGGACGACGGTGCCTACGTCGAGGAAGTCCACCAGATGGCCGTTCAGCGCAAGGTGCCGATCTACGTCATCGGCCGCCAGTCGCTCTTCGGCTACGACCGCGCCCACCTCCAGTACATCGACCCCGTGACGAAGGACGTCTACTGGCCCACCATCAAGCGCGGCCCCGAGACGGCCGATATCGAGATGCTCCAGTGGGACGGCCTCCACGACCGCTGGGACGAACAGCCCTCCGGCTTCGCCCCCTACGAGCTCGCCCGCCTGTCGAAGGACACCGGCGGCATCTACTTCCTCCTCCCCAGCGAAGAGAACATGCGCGTCCGCCAGCGCGAGAAGGCCTACTCGATCAAGGACCTGAAAGAGTACATCCCCGAATACGAAGGGCGGGCGCAGTACGTGGCCGAGCGGAACAAGTCGGAGTTCCGCCGGAGCCTCTACGAGATCATCCAGGCGACCAAGAACTTCCCGTTCCGCCGCCACTTCCCGGTCGATCACGCGCTGCTCGTCCCGGCCTGCAACGAGCAAGGCCCCCTCTCGAACCAGCGGGTCCAGCAACTGCTGCAGATCGAGAAGACGTTGCGCGGGCTCTCCCGCCTCCGCGACCGCGAGCCCGACAAGCGCTGGCAGGCCCACTACGACCTGATGCTCGCCCAGATCGTCACCTACCAGATCAAGGCCTACGAATACGGTTCGTGCCTCGCCGAGATGGCGAAGACCCTGCCGAAGCCGAAGAAGATGCCCACGCCCGAGCTCGTCGTCGAGTGGGTCATCGACCACTCGCACGACCGCAAGGCACCCAAGGAGCAGACCGAGAAGAAGTACGTCGAGGCCGACAAGCTGCTGAAGGAAGTGATCGCCAAGCATCCCCGCACCCCCTGGGCCGACCTCGCCCAGGACGAGCTCAACCGGGGCTTCGGCTGCCAGCGCAACGAGTGGCACCACAACCCGAAGTATGACGAACGGGCGAAGCTGGTGCCGAAATACTGATCGGAAGGACCGCCCGCGCTCTTTTGGTCCGCGAGCCGACGCATGTCCATCACTCCCCAGGAAGCCGCTCGACCTCAACTCCACATCGGCCCGGCCGACCACGGCCGGCCGTTGACGTGGGCCGAGTTCCTGGCGGCCGAAGAGGAGGAGGGGCACCGTTACGAGCTGGCCCGAGGAGTGCTCGAGGTGAGCGACATCCCGAAGCCGCGACATCGAAGGACCGTCGCGAACCTCTTCAGGTTGGCCGCCGCCTACGACCGTGACCACCCCGGCCTCATCGATTATTTCGGCGGCGGGACCGAAATCCGCACCGCGATCCCCCAAATCGACCTGGCGCGGCACCCGGACTTCGGGATCGTTTTCCGGAATGCGCCGTTGGATGACGTGGGAGACTTGCGCCCGGTCATGGTCGCCGAAGTTGTCTCCCCCAGCAGCAAGACGCGCGATTACCAGGCGAAACGGCGGGACTACCTGGATTACGGAATTCCCGAATACTGGATCGTCGACTCGCTCCACGGCCAGGTGACCGTGCTGGTCCGGCAGGGCGAGGGGACGAACGTGACCTGGTCCGAGCGCGTGTTTCGTGGCAATGACGTTATCGAGAGCCCCTCGCTGCCGGGCCTCACCGCCACGGTCGCGGACCTCTGGAAAGGTGTCGCGGATTGAGTCCCCGTAGGGTGCATGCAATGCACCGGTGCATTTCTCCAAAGCAAGAGTCGGACCGCGGAGTCACAATCCCGTAGGGTGCATGCAATGCACCCTACAAAGCAAGAGTCCGTCGGTAACGGCATACCCCTCTCAGCCGTCTTCCTTTGTGGATGTCGCGACATGGCCGTTCAAGCCCCTCTCCCGTCGTCGGCGTCGAGCGATGCCCTGTTTGACCCGTCGAACGCGTCCGGGCCGACACTCCCCCCCACGCCCGCCACCGTGGAAACCAGCCCCCCCATCGCGTCCCAGGCCCCGCCGTTCGGAGAGACCGAGGCCGCCGGCCAGGTGCCCGAAACCCCTCCGGCAGGCGAAGAGAACGCCGACGCTCCCGGCCCGCCAAAGAGCAAGGGGAGCTCACCCTTCGGCCACTTCTTCAAGCGCAGTCCCGCCCCGCCCAAAGCGCAGGCCGAGCGGCTCACTCCCGAATCCAAGACGAAGCGCAGGCGCCGGCGAGCCGCGCGCGTGACAGCGCCGTCCTGGGGCGTCTCGTTCCTCATCCACCTCGTGATCCTGGGCGCGCTCGGCGCGATGACCTTCTCGACCGAGGTGCGCAACAAGATCCTGAACATCGACTCGGCCATGGTCGCTAACCCCGGCGGCGCCGACGAGCTGGTCCACATCTACGCCGACCCGAGCAACCAACCGCGCAACTCGGCCGTCGGCGGCGGCGGAAGCAGCGGCGGACCGAGCAACGGGGCGGGCGGCGGCGGCGGCACGTTCGGCGGCATCGGCACCGGCGCCCCATCGGCGACCCCCTCCGTCAACGGCGGCGGCGGCGGGATCAACGAGAAGAACGGCCTCCCGGGGATCAAGTCCGTCCCGAACGTCTCCGGCCTCAGCCTCCTCCCCTCGGCCGGCTCCGGCAACCTCGACCTCGGCGGCGGCGGTATGATCGCGGGCGACGTCACCTACGGCACCAAGGACATCGGCGAGGCCCTCGACCAGCTCGCCCGCGAGATCCTCCGCCACCTGAGCCAGCACAAGCTCACCGTCGTCTGGCTGTTCGACGAATCCGAGAGCATGAAGGACGACCAGAAGACGATCCGCCAGAAGTTCGACCGCGTCTCCAGCGAGCTGAAAGCGGGCGCAGCGGGCGCGGCCCGGAAGAAGGACGCCGCCCCCTTGAACCACGTGATCGTCGGCTACGGCAAGGACATCCACTACGAGGTCAAGAAGCCGACCGCCGACATCGACCAGATCGGCCACGCCATCGAGCGCTAGAAGATCGACGACTCGCGCGTCGAGAACACGATGCACGCCATCGCCGACGTGATCGGCAACTACTCGGCCGTGATCAGCAAGGACCGCCGGCTCCTGATCGTGCTCGTCACCGACGAGTCGGGCGACGACGGCGCCTACGTCGAGGAGGCCCACCAGGCCGCGATGAGCCACGGCGTGCCGGTCTACGTCATCGGCCGCCAGTCCCTCTTCGGCTACCACCGCGTGCGCATCCAGTACATCGACCCCGTGACCAAGGACGAGTTCTGGCCCGAGATCCGCCGCGGCCCCGAGACGGCCGACCTTGAAGTGCTCCAGTGGGACGGCCTCCACGACCGCTGGGACGAGCAGCCCTCCGGCTTCGCCCCCTACGAGCTCGCCCGCATCGCCAAGGACACCGGCGGCATCTACTTCCTCCTCCCCAGCGAGGAGAACCTCCGGCTCACCAAGCGCGAGAAGGCCTACTCCATCACCGCGATGAAGGAGCTCGTCCCCGACTACTCGAGCCGCGTCGACTACTTCAAGAAACGCCAGAGCTCCGACCTGCGTCGGTCGATGCATGAGATTATCAACATGACCAAGGGCTACTCGTTCCGGCTCGGCTTCTCGGTCAACCTCGATGAGATGGCCGTGGAAGGGAAGGAGGCCATCGAAGCGGCGACGGGTCGTTTGAACGGCCTGCTCGTGCTCGAGAAGCAGTTGCGCGGCCTCTCCCGCCTCCGCGACCGCGAGACCGACAAGCGCTGGCAGGCGAATTACGACTTGCTGCTGGCGCAGGTCGTCGCCTACCAGGTCAAGGCCTTCGAGTACCGCGCCTGCGTGCAGGAGATGCTCGCGAAGAAGCCGAAGCCCAAGGCCGTCCCCGTCCCCGGCAAGCTCGACGTCTGGTGGGCCTACGGCCACTCGCGCACGCCCAAGGCCCCCAAGGAAGACACGGCCAAGAAGTACGCCGAGGCCGAGCGCCTCTTCAAGGAGGTGATCGAGCGCTACCCGAACACCCCCTGGGCCGACCTCGCCCAGGACGAGCTCAACCG
>JARLIH010000392.1 GCA_031291845.1 Isosphaeraceae bacterium
ACTCGGGGAGCTGGTCGAGAGGGGCGATTCTTCCTCGTCGTTGTGAGGCGACGGGGTTTCGCGAGAGCTGATGCTGAAGGCGAGGCTGGCGGTGAGCTCGAACGGGTGCGAGCCTGCCTGTGTGTCCGCTTCGCCGCTTTCGTCTGTGATCTCAGTGGTGAAGTAGGAGAGACCGAAGGGTATGGGCTCGGGCCCGACATGGGTGGATTCGTTCACCGACGCGCTCGGCGCGCCGCCGCCAGAGACCACTGCGGAGCTCTCGAGCTCCGAGGCTGTGAGTTTGCTGGAGATCGACACCGTGATCGTCATCACAATCGTGGTTCCGGGCGGCAGCGGACCCTGTTTTTCCCCTTCCTCGTAGGTGCAGGTGACGGTCCTCGCGACGGGTTCTATCGCGCAACTCAATTCGTATCTGGGCGACCCGCCCCCGTTGGCTCCGGCAGCACGAGCTGAGACCTTGGTTGCCGTGACTGCTTGTGGCAACGTGTCAGTGACCGTCACTGGTCTTGCATGAATCGTCGGCAGAGCGCCATCGTTGCGGGCGATCAACCTGTAGGCGTCGGCGCTGTCGCCTACCTTGAAGTAGGTGGGCTCCGACTGCGAGACGATGCTCCAGTGGGGTCCCGCCGGAGCAGCCACGGCCTGGGCCGCGCCCGTCAGGCCGAGCACGACCAGGACAAGGAGAAGTCGCGCAAGCGTAATGACACGGTCGATTCCACAGGGGACGCCACCGTGCTCGAGACTGCCCACCAAGCTCACCTCGCGGCGCGACGGCGCTTCTGGACGACGATGCGACTGCTCTTCTTGGCCTTGGAGGCGTAGCGTCTCTCTGCCGTGTCGATGCAGGCGGAGCGCCTCTTACGATCCTTCAGCTTCCGGCATCTGGCCAATGCCCGAGCGAGAAGCTGCCTGTGCGTGGGCTTGACGGGCGGGGCAGACCGTGCGAGGTTCCCCGACCCCGTGAACGTCAAGGAGGTGGGCGTGGGGAACGCAGGCGCCGGACTCGCGCGGCCCTGACAAGCGCCGTCCTGACACCCAGGAGTGGCGGCAGCCGGCATCGGGAGGCCACCATCGACCCGCGCATCGTAGACGTCGACCAGTTCGTCCTTGTCGCTGGACGCCAGCTGTTCGCGGGTCGCAAAGAAGACGTCGTCCCCGCTCGCGCTCGCGTCGAGGAACACGTCGCCGCCACCGCCCGTGCCGGAGATGAGCGCAACCGAGCCTTCCTCGTACTCGAAGACATTCGCGTTTCCGCCGGACACGCCAGGGACAAGTGGATCTGGGGAGGAGAAGAACAGGCGGCTTCCGTCATCGCTCAGAGCGCGTGGCTGATGGAAGGGAGTACTCACGCGTTCGGTGAGCTTTGCGCCGATGAATGCGCTCCCGAGCGGCCGCTCACCGCCGGGGTCGCACGATGCGCACACAAGCCCGCCGGTTTCGGCGCTGTACTCGAATACCTCGTGGTCGGCTTCTCCGGTTGCCTGGTCCTCGTTTTCGTAGCCGGTCAGCCGTTCGGCGGACATGAACGCCACGTGCGTCCCATCCGGTGTCACGTACGCCTGCGCCTGCGCGGGGTGCTCGCTCCAGTCGAGGATGTCGCTGTGGTAGGAAGACCCCGGCCCAGCGAAGTCAAATTCGACGCCTTCTTCTTCCTGTTTGTCGGGCACAGCCAAGGTAGCGATGAACTTCGTCGTCCCTGCGCTTTCGGCCGTCCCGTGCCACACGTAGAGGTTTGGCTTGCCACTGCTCGCCCCCGCCGCCAGGTTGCCCTCGGCGACAAAATAGACATACGAGCCGTCGTCGGAGGTGCCGAGGACGCCGAGGACGCTCGCACCATTGGGGTCTTCTTTTTCGTGGACTGCATCGGCCGTCAGGTCGGTGAGGGTCCGGGTGCCGACGTTGAAGCGATAGAGGTCGTTGCCTGGATTTTCTGCGCCTCCTTCCGTACCGGTATAGGACCCCTTGGTCAATGCGGCTTTGCTGGTGAAGAAGACGACCGAGCCGCCGGTCGAAGCCCCCCAGAACTGCGCTGGCTCGGCGGCGCAGATCCCACCCTTGGTTTCGCATTTCGATGGTTCGGCCCCCTGCGCCGGAGCGGAGACCTCGACGGTCGAGGAAGCGTCGATACGGTCATATAGCTCTGTATCGCCCAACTGCTCTTCATCGGGAGCGCCACCGTCCGCCGTGGCCTCGAAGAGGACATGAGATCCGTCCTGGGAGATCGCATGGGCGATCTCGCCCGGCTGTTCTTCGGCCGCGTCGATGCCGGCACCAGCGGTGGCCCCTTCCGCCGGGATCTTGCCATCCGGGAGGATCCCGACCAGCCCCACGTGTTCGGCCACCGTTTCGTAGAGATTTTCCACGCCTTCGGGCGCCCCGCCCAGGAGGCTGTCATTGGCCTCGAAGATCACGTGGGTGAAGTCGCTCGAGGCGCCCGCGAACGCCGGCACGTCCTGGAAGGCGAAGCATCCCCCACAGCCCGCTTCGGGCGGTTTCGACGGCGGGCTCGCGGTCACCAGAGAATATTCCCCGTTTGCGTTACGGAGGAACAGGTTGTACATGCCTGCGGGAGCGTGTTCCGTCAAGGGCTGCAGCGGAACGCGCAGCACGGTCTGAGAGAGATCGGCCGAGAAGGCGTAGCTCACCTTCGCTGGACCGTTCGCCGGAGGCTGCAGCGTCGGCGGCGTCAAGGCCGTGGTCTGCCATCCCGCGGTGGCGCGGGTGGCCAGGTATGCGTTGGGCAGCTCATTCCCGGGAGCTCCCGCGAAGGCGGTCGCGGCGTTCATATAGGCGATCCCACAGGCTTCGCCGTCCCCGCAGGCCGATGCCTGGGCGGGGAACAGCGGCTGAACCGTCACGGCGTCCGCGCCACCCTTTTCGACCGGCGAGACCTGCTCGTAGGCTCGACAGTCCGGCAGGTGTTCGGAGGGGCCCGAGCGCAGCGCGACGTTGGGACAGGCACTCGCGCTCGCGGACCCCGAGAGGCCACTGCCCAGCGCCACACCGGCAAGAGCGGCCACGCATAGACAGCCTCGCACGCCCGGCTGTCTGCTCATAGATCCGCCACTGCGCGGCTTCCTGCCCACAGCGCCTCCTCTCCCGCTTCGTCGTTGACCCCCGTCGCGGTATAGCCTACCCGCGCGTCGACGCCGAACCGGGCCCTGCATATGAGGAGCGGCGGGAGCCGTAGCCAGCGGCCACGGCGTCCCGACGCCTCATTCCGCCCGCTCTACACCTGCGAAGTCGCTATTTCCATTCGATCGTGCCGCTTTCCAGTTCCGACTCGACGCTCCCTGTGTAGGTACCGCCGGTTTCTTCTCCGCCACACGTCCCGCCGCTTCCTTTGGACGTGATTTTGAACGCGTTTGCGGTCG
>JARLIH010000393.1 GCA_031291845.1 Isosphaeraceae bacterium
GCGAAAAAAACGATGATGCCCAGCCGGATGGTGGAGAGCCATCGCGTCGGCGGATCGGCGAAACGGCGACGGGCGACGACCAGCGACACCGTACAGAGGACGGACAGCGTCAGGGCGATGGCCGCTGGGACCGAGCCGGCGATGACCCGGAGCTGGAACATCTCGTGGTAGAACCATCGCGGCACGAGCATCACCACCGCCAACCCGCCGCTGAACTTCTCAGACAAGGATTGAATAAGCGCGATCAGCGTGTCGTTCGCCAGGAAGAAGAAGCCGGCGAGCGCGACCGCGAACACGACGAGCAGGACCGCTACCACGCGAACCACGTACTTCAGCCACCGTCGCATGCCGATCGTCGCCGCGACCAACCCGGCCAAGATGGCGAAGACCGCGGCCAGGCGCACGAGCAAGAACCATTCGGCGAAGAGAATGCGCGCGGCCATAAAGAGCAGTTCGCCAGCCCGTTTGTCCGCGGGCGCGTGCGCGGCGAACGAATTGGCCAGCGAAACCGCGACGCGGCCGTCGATCGGTTCCCGGAATCGGAGGGTCGTCTCGAAGTAGAGCGCGCTGGTCCGCAGTTCGGGATCCTTGGCCGTCTCGAGGATCTCACGAACTTCGCCGTCAACCACGCTCCGCGGGCCGAACGTGCAGAGCGACGCCCAGCGCTCGGGCAAGTAAAGGGCCACGCGCGGATCGTGGGGGTACGCCGTCCGCAATTCGTCGACGAGTGCGGCGATCCGGCCGTGAACGCGCCGCATTTCATCCGGCACGCTGCGGTGGGCGAGCTCTCTGATCGCGTTCATGACCGAGATCTTTTCGATCTCCGTAACCTCGTGGGGCGGCCACATGCGTGCGGCCAACTGCTTGATATAGTCGACCCATGTGGACGTGAACCGTTTCGCATCGGAGTCGAGCACCATGATGCCCTCGAGGTCGAACATGCGCAGGTGCAGCACATGATCCACATCGGCGACGATGAACAGGCGCTTGCCGGCCGTCGGGAGGGCCTTCAGGTCATTGACGTTCGGCATCAATCGGAGTTCGCCCCCGCCCGCGTATCCAAGGTCGGGTTCGTTGGCCAACGCGAGCGCCGCCTTGAGCTCCGCGACGATCTCATCGGCCGGACGGTGATCGACTGTTGGATTCGAGGCAGGCCGCAGCGCGACGGTGCGCGCCCGGCCGGCATCCTGATTTCGAGCCTGTTCTGGTGCGCCGGTCCCAACGCCGATCGCCGCTCCGACCGCGGCCCCGGCCAACGCGATCGCCAGCAGGATCGCGGCGACGACCTTCAGCCTGACCACGGCCGCCGCACGCAAAACCGCGTTCATTAAAGAGAGGGCTGATGCCGAGATGGCTCCGCCCGAGGGTCCTCCGCCGCGCGCGAGCCGCGTGGCGGCCTGGACGGTCGCCGCGGCGAGCGGTTCGGAAACGGCCGCACGAGCTCCCTCGCTGGTCAAAAAGGCGACCCCGGGAGCGATGCCGCGGCGGACCAATCGGTTCCTCAATAAATCGCGGGCGCGCGACAACCGTCCGCTCACCGTCCCGACCGGCCAGCGCAGCCGATCGGCCGCCTCAGCGTGGGTCAGGCCCTCGAGATGGCAGAGGACGACCGGCGCCCGGTACTTCTCGGGCAGCCGGCTCACTTCCTCGTCGAGCGCCGCCAGCAACCCGATCCGATCGACCGGTTCGTCCGGGGCCACCGGGTCATCCGCCAGCGGGGCCGTCCGAACGCGATCGCGCTCCGAGCGCGCCCGGGCCTTGGCCGCGACCCGACGCGCGACGCCGTACAACCAACGCCCCAGCGAGTCGCCCACCCAAACCGATGGCGCCCGGCGCACCAGCACCAGGAACGTGGCCTGGAAGGCATCCTCGACGTCGTTCGGGTCGGCCAGGGCGCGCCGGCAGACGCCCAGCACCATCGGCCCATGCCGCGCCACCAATGTCGCAAACGCCGCCTCGGCCGCCAGCGCGCCGTCCTCCGCCGTGGTTCTCTTCGCGCGGAACCGCTCCAGCAGCTCGGCGTCGGACAACCCCGCAGCGACACCGGAGCCGAACAGCGTTCGGACCCGACGCAGGAGGCCCGACGATCGTGGATCTAACATGGATCCTCCCGGCGAAAAACCGATGCTACTCTATCCGTACCATCCCTCCTCGTGGCGGTCTCATACAAGATTCCTCCGAGCGTCAGGAACTCTTCAGACGGTTCCGCTCCGCGCCCTCGTTCCATGAACCGGGACGTCCCGCGCGCGGAACATCACCGCGGTGGGGATCGCAGCCCCGGTCGTCGCGCGCTTCGCGGCCGCTTTCATCAGGGCTGCCGGCACGGGTCGTTCGGGCGCCCCCCCGGTTACCCCCCCCAACGGACGGGGCGAACTCTCATCGTAGCCGCCAGCCAGCAGGCGCGTGGCGAAGGAATGACGAAACCTATGGCTCATGACCGGCTTCGTCAGACGGGCCTTAGACTCTCAGTTTAAGAACTGTTGGAGACACGGCACGGTCATCTGATCCAGCGGTCGAGTTGCACGCTTCGGTCCGACACACCGGAGCGGCTTTGGCCGATCAGACCGAAGTACGGTGGGGACGCGAGAGATGGCAGTAGCGAGATGCTCCGGCTGGGAACACCTGGCCACTCGGTGTGAAGCGACTGTCGGTTAGAGTCCAGACGGCATAGCGGAAGGAATTCGGACCGGATGCCACGGGTTATCTTCAACCCGTGCTCTGGAGCCGGACGGCACGCGTTCGTAAGACCAAACCCGTGCCACCCAACGGCGGCCACCCGCCGCTTCGTTGTCGACGCAGACCGCAATCGTCTTCTTGTGGAGGTCGATGCTCACGAAGTTCATAGTCGTACTCCGAGAACGCCGGTACCTGGAGAAACGTCCAATTCCAGGGTACCACCGACTCAGAGGGCGGGAATCCAGCGGCCCGACCTCCGCTCTACGTACAGCGATTCACCCGCAGTGAATTGTCCACGCGTTACAAAAGGATCAGGGCTGGTCGCGACGACGACCTATCATCCCAGCAGCCGGTGCACATCCTTCAATTTGGCGGCGATGTCGATCTCCTGGGAGCAGGTCGGCAGGCAATCGCCGCAGCCGACGCAGGACGTGCCGTTCCGAGTCAAGGCGGCGTATTCGCTCCGCGCCCGCTCGAACTCGCGGTAATCCCGGGCATACCGCTCGTACCGGAAGATGTCCGAAATCCCGATATGTTCGGGACAACTGGTGACGCACTGGGCACACAGCAGGCAGGTCAGTCCCTTGTTGTAGCCGGACAACAGGCTGAGGGCCGCGTGGTCCTGCGGGCCCATGGCCAGGCTGGCGGCCGCGCCCACATTCTCATGGAACTGATCAAAATTCTTGGTCGCGATCACCGCCGCGGTGAGGTTCTGGTTCGAATTCAACCACTTGACCATCGCCGCGCCGGGAGTGCTGCCCTGGTATTTCGGGTCCGCCAGGAGCTTCTGGAACTTCGCATCGTGCGCCGCACGTCCCACGCCGCCCATCGTCTTCATGGCGATGGTCCCGATGTCTTTCTTCTTCGCCACGTCGATCCATTCCTGTACCTCCTTGCGATCGCCGTAGGTATAGAAGAACTGGGTGGCGTCGTAGGGCCGATTGTCCGCCAGGTAGTCCAGGATTTCCCAGGCCATGTCCCCACCGATCGAGGGGTAATGATGCTGTGAAATCGCCAGGTGTTTGACCAGCCCCTCCTTCTTGAGCCGCTCGAACGCCCGGACCATCCCCGGGTTCTTCTTCGCATCATCCACGGAGTGATAGCCGAAATGGAATTTGAAGACGTCGTAGTATCCGACGCCCGCCTCCTTCACGCGTGTCTTGACGAACTGGTAGTGCTGCTCTTCGTCGATGCGGCCGCGCGTATGGTCCCCGTTCACGCGGTCCACAACGCATTCGAGATAATACGACTCCCTCGGCAGAGTCTTGAGGATCGGAGGAAGCGTATTGGCATTCCACGCCTGGGCCTTGTGCCAGTAATTGACTCCGGCGCTCACCGCCCTGGGAACAAGCTCCTTCGCCCAGTCGGACGCTCCCACGAGCCAGCCGATCTCAAGCCCGGTGCGCCCGTATCGCCGCTTAGGCAGCTTGTCGGGGGCGGCCTTCTCGGCCGCCGTCACCGGCAGGCCCGCGATGCTTGCCGCGGCCACACCGGTCGCCCCGATGCGCATCAGGTCCCGGCGAGAAAGGTTCTGCGGGTCATGACTCATAGCCGAAATCCTCTCCTGCTGGCGTTCAGAGATGTAAAGCGGCCCGGTTCCCGTGACAGGTCCAGTCTACAGCGCAACCGGAGGCGGTCAACAACCGAGTCATCGGTCAGGGAAAGCGATATATTTTGGAAATGCCCAAAGTTTTTAGTGTGTGTTCCCTCGTCCGAGTTTTCGCGCCGCGCCGGTCCTGCACGGCGAGCCACCGCTTACGGCGGCCTACCGGTCGCGCTACGGTACCCCCGTACTCACCGAGCCGAACGTGACTCTCGATCTGGGTGTGTTCGGTCCCGTGCGTGCGATCGAGCGCCTGAGCAAGCACCTGCATTACAAGGACCGCCCGAAGGCCGGTCACCGAGCGGTGGCGTTCAGCGAGAAATCTCTGCGTTCTTGGCTGCAACTCCTGTTGGTCTACAAGCCGCAGACGCTCGAGCACCGGTTCGAGTCGAGGAAGACGGACTTCGTGGTCGCGCCCGTGCCCTTGAAAGCGATGGCGTGGGTCCAGGTGCTGCTGTGTGGGTGCGTATTTATATTGGTGGCGGAGGCGATCTTGGAGCCGAATGACGTCCGGACATGGCCGTTGAGGATCTGCCTCTGTGGCCTGAGGGCGGGGTGGTGAAATGTCGGGGTCGCAAGGGCTCTTGAGCCGCACCGGCGAACGGGTTTTTGTTGCGCCTCGGGCGCTCTTCCCACCTCTCCCCTTGCGGGAGAGGTCAGCCGGGTCAGCGGATGGGTGAGGGGTGCCCCTGGAGGGCGTCGCTAGCGGCGCGCCCCCCCCCCGACCGCTGCGCGGCGGCCCTCTCCCGCGAGGGGAGAAAGGGTCTTGCGCGAAACTTCCGGCCAGAACGCATTCGACCCTCAAGCCCATCTTCTCAACGGCCCAGCCCAAGCGTCGGCTCTGCTGCTGGCCGGCGGCCCGCCGGTGTTCGGAGAAATCGCGGCCGAGATCTGCGAAACGCATACTATACTTTAACATGGGGGAAAATCAGTAGACTTGGACGGTGGTCGCTACCGACGGGCCGTGTTCTGATGCGAGGCTGGCTTATTCATGACATCCGGGGCTGGCAGTTCGTTGACTCACCCGTTCCCATTCCTGTTTGACCGGCCACGCCACCGTCGCGGCGTTCCTGGTCCGCGGCCGGCGTCGCTGCGCCTGGAAGCCCTCGAGTCGCGCGAACTGCTTAGCAGTTCCAGCGACGTGTGGAACTTCATCACCGCGCCGAAGCTCCACCCCATGAAGGTGAACGTGCAGGTCCAAGAGCCCGGTACGGCCCCCGGGCTCAACTTCGTCGCCCCCTATGCGGTGTCCCAAAACCCCAGCGACCTCGTCGGCCAGACGGGACCGCTGATCATGGACAACTCGGGCAACCCGGTCTGGTTTCAGCCGTTGTCGAGCACGAACAAGAAGCAGGCGACTGACTTCCGAGTTCAGAGCTATCGCGGCCAGCCGGTGTTGACCTGGTGGCAGGGAACGCTCGCGGGAACGGTGCCGACCGCCTTGCCTAATGGTACTGCGTTGCCGGGGGCCAAATACGTCGTTTACAACGACCATTATCAAAAAATCATGACGGTCAAAGCGCGAAACGGCTTTACCGCGGACGTGCACGAATTCTTGATCACTCCGCAAGGAGACGCGCTGTTCATCGCGACCAAAGTCGTGAGGGCAAACCTGACTCCCTACGGCGGTGTCAAGAACGGCGCCTTTGTCGACCCTGAGGTCCAGGAGATCAATCTGCGGACCGGCAAGCTCGTCTTCGCCTGGAACATGGACCAGCACGTCCCGTTGAGCGAATGCATCGTTCCTGCTCCCACATCGGCGAACCAGATCTGGGATGCCTACCACATGAACGCGATCGATGAGGGACCAAACGGCGAGCTGTTGCTGTCAGCGCGCAACACGTGGGCGCTCTATGAGATCAGTAACCCCGCGGTACCGGGAGGCGGGCAGGTCCTCTGGCAGCTCGCCGGCAAGCCACAGACGCAATGGCCCCAGTTCACCATGGCGAACGACATCACCGGCCCGTACAACTCCGCGTTCCAATGGCAGCACGATGCGCAATTCCAGCCCGTGACCGGCACCCCGCTGCCGCCCGGTCAGACCGAGATCAGCCTGTTCGATGACGCCTGCTGTGACTCACCCTTCCCAGATCCGTTCTCGCCCGCGCAGGGGTTGATCCTTAACCTCGACGCCAACACCATGATGGCGAGCGTCCAGAAATCCTACCCCCACGATCCGTCGCTGTTCCCGAGCAGCCAGGGGAACGTCGAGGCTCTCGCGAACGGCGATGAGTTCATCGGCTGGGGAGCGGAACCCGACTATTCCGAATACACCCAGAGTGGCACGGCTCTCTACGACGTCGTCATGCCCGGCGACAATATCTCCTACCGCGCCTTCCACAATCCGTGGGTTGGGCTCCCCCTCACGAAACCGGCAACGGCGATCACCCAGGTGGCCGGCCAGCGGACCGTCTACGCGTCCTGGAACGGGTCGACGCAGACAGCAGCCTGGGAGCTACTCGCCGGCCGCTCGCCGGCATCGCTGTCGCCCGTCTCCATCACCCCTCGCACGGGCTTCCAGACGGCGATGGCGACCGAAGCCCCCGGGCCTTTCTACGAGGTCAAGGCGCTCGACGACAACGGCGCCGTGCTGAAGACATCCGCCGTTATCAGCGTCCTCAGCCCGAAAAAGTGCTGACCGTCACGGATCTGGGGAATTGAAAATCCGTGTCGCGCGCGAGACGAGACGCTGAGCTCAGAGAGTTTTACACCCAAAAGCCGAAATAACGCTGCCGGTTCAACCGCCTCCGGCCGTTTCCCTCGCGGCTCGTGTTTTACGCCGGCCAACGTCCCAGCGGGCACCGCTCGTGGTTCAGCTTCGCCTTCACGACGGTGATGCAGCCGCAGAGCCGGCAGCGGATGCCAGTGTGGTGTTCGCAGGCATCGCAGACCGACAACCTCCCGCGGTAGGATTCGACCGACGCTGTCTTGAAACCGGAGCCGACGAATGCCTTCATGGACTGGGCGGCGGTGAGGGCCATCCGAAGCAGGCTGGGGCCGACCGCGCCTGACCTCGGGGCGGTCGCCGAGGTCGTGACATCGAACGAGCCAGTGAAGTCGATCCCGACCTCTTCGCCAGCAGTGGCAGTAAGTGCCGCGCTTTGCTTTCCGGAACGGTAGTTTGCCAGGTGGTGGGCATACCAATCAGCCGTAGGATTGCCCAGACGACGCAGACGCTCGACGGACGCTTCAGCGCGAGCGATCGCCTGGTCCCGATGTCCCTCTTCTGCATACACAATGGCTGCACGCCAAAGCAATCCGGCCTCGTGCCGCACATCACCGAGGTCCGCCGCGATCGAGGCAGCCTCCTCGAAGTGAGTCCGTGCCGCCACAACCTCACCCTGGGCGAGATTAGCCTCCGCGAGTCGTTCTGTCGCGAGCTTTTCGGCGTAGCGATCGCCAGTCTCTCGCACGTAAGCCAAAACCCGTTCCAGACGGTTTTTCGCCCGATCCGGCCGGCCCAGGATCAACAGGGCTAGTGCGAGGCTGCTCTCGGCGTCGGCTTCTCGGGCGCGGTCCCCCAGCCGTCTGGCCTCGGCGAGGGCTTCTCTCAGTTTTGGGACAGCGAGGCGGGGCTGCTTGCCTTTCAAGAACACGAGTGCCAGGTCGATCAAGGCCGTCACCTCGCCTGCACGGTCGCCGGCCCGACGAGCGGTCTCCAGCGATCGCTCGGCGAGAGCCTGGGGGGAAAGCTCCGCCGATGAATCCGGCCCTGATGGTCCTTCGACCCGGGTGGCCTCCGGACGCGACGCCGAGTCG
The DNA here is from genome assembly GCA_031291845.1 of Isosphaeraceae bacterium. Classification (GTDB taxonomy): domain Bacteria; phylum Planctomycetota; class Planctomycetia; order Isosphaerales; family Isosphaeraceae; genus DAIDJG01. The sequence goes on from JARLIH010000393.1 coordinate 8,039, forward strand.
GCCTCGACTCGTTCCTGCCCCACATCGCCGAGCAGGTAAAGATTGGGACCAAGTGATCGATACTCCTGAACCTCCGGCCAGATCGCCCTGATGCGCATTTCGTCGAGCGGCGCCGCCTCATCTTCGGCCCAGGCGAAACGCCGGTCATAGCGCCGCGCTCCGCAAGGTTCACCCCATTTGCCATTGGGGAGGGTCAACGCCCGATCGGATCGGCCGCCGACCAGGCGTCGGAACGCCTGACCTAGCGAAGTGCCGAGCCGCTCGCGAACCGCAACCGATGTGACCTCAATTGAGCAAACGCCTTGAGTGTTGCTGACCGCCGCGCGGACGACGGTCCCGACGCGTTCCCAGTGCTGGTGATCTGCGTCCCGCTCCCCCGGCAGCCAAAGGACCAGACGGCCGGCGGGAGACGGTTCATGAAGGATACCGTCGGACACGACCAGCGGACGCCCGTCTGGTAAATTCATGAATGCTTCCCGTGGAGTCAATTGTGGCGAAGCCCGGTTCCCGACTCGCTCCCCCTCGATCGCACGGACAGTCTATCTTACAGGATCCAACGGCTAGATTCCTCAAATCGAGCGGCGTGATTCTTCCCAACGCCGCGACGCTCGATGGTTGATCCGGTCGTCCGGTCAGTCTAAACCTGTCGCAAGCCTGACGTGACGTCCTTTCTTTAACCATGAGCCTCGGAGCAGAAAACCGATCGAGATCCTCGGCCACGCGGTTGGCGGGACTGCCTCTCGCCACTGGACCACACGGCGCCCCGCTGGCCTTCAAGGCGATCGTGAATCTTCCCCAGCCGACCACGTTCTCGGCCCTGGTGAAAAGGGAGCAACAGCGAATGCCACGGAACTGAACCGGCTTGCTGCACGGCAGACCAGTCGGAAGCGGATCCTGGCCCTCGATGCCGGACAAACGCACAGCCGACGACAAACGTAAAACGAGGATAAAACTTCATGTCGCGTCGCGGGTACAACAGGACGTAGCGTTACATCTTCGTGGGCGTGCGCCCATCCGTCGGCTCGGCCCGCGGCGCGTGCCCACGAAGATGTGGAAACGGCACCCAGCCTCCCCCGGCTTCGTATACGTATTAACTGATCTCACCAAACTAGCAGCCCACAGCATGATCATTCCAAAATCTTATAGGTAATAACATATCATTAAACCGTGTAATAATACGGTCGGTTCTCATGAGCGCTCGAGGGAGGGAAAAGCATCCGTATGCGGAAGGATTGACGACGTGGGTGCGGGATCCGCCTGCCCGAGAGGAGCAGGGGATAGCGGAAGGATCGCTTCCCTGGTCGAATGAGTTTGCTGAGGTGCGGCCGGCGGCACGACCACGGTTCCTGGTCACCTTTCGTCGTCGAGCGTGACGGCTCATCCTGCCGCCGCCCAGCGCGGCCGCCGTTCGGATGGCCGTCGCTCCGGCCCGTCCCCGAGAGGCAGACCCTTGAGCAAACGCAATCGCTCCAAAACCGATGACGCGAATCCGTCGGCGGCAGCGCTGCCGTCGGTCGCATATCGAGTTCGCGTACTTCACGCTCGCCACGAACTGTACGTCGAGATGACGCTTGACAACCCGGTGGCGCGGTCGATCCGCCTCGAATGTCCGACATGGGTTCCGGGATCTTACTCGTTCATGCCGTTCGGGCGCGATCTGTTTGACCTCGAGGCGCGCGACGCCGCCAGTGGTGCGGCGCTTGCCGTTGTTCGTGACGGATGGCAGGCGTTTCGAATCGAGGCCGCCAAGGGCACGACCATCGTCACCTATAAGGCCTACGCCTACTCCGCGGATTTCAGCGAGCCATGTGGGCTGGTTGACGGAGCCTACGCGGTGATCCTTGGCGCCCGATACCTGCACGCACCGGCTTTCCCCGGCCCCTGTCGCGTCCAGTATGAACTGCCGGCCGGATGGAGCGTCCATCATCCGAGCGGCGCGGCGCGCCTCGGGACTACGACCACGTGGGACTACCCGAGCTACGAGGTGATGCTCGACACACCGGTCGTGATGGGCAATTACGACTTGATTGAACGCAGCGTCAAGGGGACGCGGTTCTGGTTCGTCTTCGTCGACCGCTCCCTCGGCTACGAGGCTCACGTGGACGCGTTTGTCGACCAGGTCGCCACGGCGGCCGGGGAGTTCCACGAGATTTTCGGCTCGTTTCCATTCGAAGACTACACCTTCGTCCTCACCACCAACCCCGAGCTCGACTGGGGCCTGGAGCACCTGACGAGCACGATGTGCGGCGTGGGGAACGAGGTGTTTATCGATCCGGAGAAGATGGCGTTGGCAACGCGCGTCTGTGCTCACGAGTTATTTCACGCCTGGAACGTACGACGCCTCAGGCCGGCCCCGCTGAAGCAACCCGACCTTTACGGGGGCAGCTTCACCGAAGGTCTCTGGGTGGCCGAGGGCTTCACCAGATACTACGAGTTCCTCGCCTGCACGCGCGCCGCCGTATATACCCCCGCGCAGTTCTTCAGTTGCGTCGTGAATTACTACAAACACCTCGCCGCCACTCCCGCCTTCGGACGAGTCTCCGCCGTTGACTCCTCGCTCGCGGCTTATCTGAACCACAGCAAGTACCCCGGACGATGCAACAACTCGATCGACTACTATGATAAGGGGATGTTGATCGCCTTTGATCTCGACGTCGAGCTGCGCACGAAATCCCCAGCGGATTCGCTCGACCACGCTTTTCGGGATTTCTATCAGCAGCACGCCGGTAGCAAGCTGGGCTACACCACCGCGGAGGTCATTGCCTTCTTTGAGGCGCGGCATGCTGGCCTGGGCCAGATGCTGACACATACGGCCGTCGAAGCCGCCGGACTGTGCGTCGAAACTCGGCTCACCCACCTCGGCTTCCAGGTCCAGAACGAGCCCGTACGCTACCTGGGTTTGATGTTCAACAACTCGACCGGCCCTGCGATCAACAACGTGCTCGACGACAGCCCCGCGAGTTCCTGTGGCGCTGCCCCAGACGACGTGATCACCCGAATCAACGGCTATCCCTTCAGCGCAAAGGCCCTGGCATGGGTGGCCGCTCGATCCGATGAGGTCACCTTGGAGGTGATGCGCGGTCACCGCGCCCTGAACTTCAAACTCACTCCGGCCGAGCGCACCCAGATCACGTCTCTGGTCTGGGAAGGTTCGGAAGAGCAGGCGCAGCTCATCCGCTCCTGGCTCCACTGCGACGGCTTCCGGCCGACGGCCGGCCAGGTTTTCGAGCTGCGCTTCTACGAGAACTTCCACGGCGTCGAGATGGTGATCTAAGTCGTTCCCGATGATCGACAGGCCTCCAATTCGCCCGACGTACCCAGTATGACCCGAATTCTGGGCCATTCCGCACAGAATGTAGCCGCCATCATCGAGAGTGCGGAAGAACCGGTTTTGAGCGCTCGCAGACAGCTGCCTACACCTCTTAGGCAGAAAAATTTCTAACAGGTAGTTACGTGAACTAATCCTCGGGGGCCCGACAATGGCCGACACGATTTCTCGCGTAACGATCCACATGGTGGCGAGTCTCGACGGCTTCATCGCTCGAAGGGACGGAAGCGTGGACTGGCTCGAGACCTCAGACAAATTCGAAGACGGGGACTCGATGGCCCCGGAGTTCGTGGAAGAGTTCCTCAAGTCGATAGACTGCTACGTGATGGGATCGCGAACCTACGAAACCGCATTGGAGTTCGAGGCCAAGGGGTTTGGCTGGCCCTACGGCGACAAGCCTACCTTCGTGCTGAGCAGTCGCGAGCTGCCGAGGAACAGAAAGACTGTCGAGTTTTACTCAGGAGACCTTGCGCGGCTGGTGAATGAACGATTGAAGCCAGCCTTCCGCAATATTTGGTTCGTTGGAGGCGGCGCGGTTTCCGGCGAATGCCTTCGCCTCGGGCTCGCCGACGAGGTTCGCTATTCGATAATGCCCATCCTAATTGGTGATGGAATTTCATTCTTCGAGGGGCTCGACAAGGACGTTGCCCTGCACCTTGTGGAGGTGAAGGCCTACGAAAGCGGCATGGTGGCGCTTCGCCACGAGGTGAGAAAGTAGGCGTCACCGGTTTGGACTGGGTGCCCTCCAGTCCGGCACGAGCGGTAGCGGTAACCGATCGTGAACCAGTCTCTTAATAACCGGTTGCACCGGACGGATCGCTGCGCGGCCCCCTGCTGAACGCGAGCGCTCGCCCAAGAGCCTTGATCACGTTGCTTCAACCTGCGTCAGGCCGGCGCACCGGAGCAGCTTCTGGCCCCTGAAAGACGTCGACTTGAAAAAATTTAAATCCCGTCAACAGTCGCCTTCGCAACTACTGACAGGATTTGTGTTTGCCAAAAAGTCGGGGCGAGAGGATTTGAACCTCCGACCTCACGGACCCGAACCGTGCGCTCTAGCCAAGCTGAGCTACGCCCCGTCTCATCCAGTAGGCCCGATCATAATACCACCGGAAGGAAAATTGTCAAGGACCGCGGCCATCTGATCAAATGAACAGTATTTATGCGGTCAAACAGGAGACCGAAGGAGCGCGGAACGGCGGCGCTCAGTACGCGTCGGCCGAAACCACCTCACCGCCGGCGCGGGTCGATAGCGCTGCCCAGACGGAGGGGGCAACGGTGTTCTTGATGAAGCTGGCGTGGCCGTCGCAGAACAGGAGATCGACGCCGCCGGGATGTAGACTGCGGGCGGTCTTCCAGCCGGGGTTATGGTAAGTGACGCAGTCGGGCCTGGCGGCGTTGGGGGGCAGGTAGTGGTTGTAGAGTCCACTCAAATAGTCACCATCCCACCAGGCCGCTCCCTTGTTCAGCAGCCAGCCCGCTCCCGAGGCCGCGCAGCCGCTGTCGGTCAGTGGCCCGGCGGACATGCGGGCAAACGCCCGGTAGAGGGGCGAGGGGACCGGAGTCGGGGTCGTCTGCGTGTAGGGACCGGCGATTCCAAGGAGTTGCTCGGCGACGGCCGCCGTCTGGCTCGTGCCGTCGAGCACGTTCGCTACGCTGAGCGCGGGACCCAGGATGAAGATGCCCGGGGCGTTGGTCGCGTCGCCGCCGTTGGAGCCATCGCCCGAGCAGAAGGCGTAGTTCGTCGGGGCCGAACCGACGAGAGGAGGGGGCGCGCCGTCGCTCGGGCAGAGGAACACCGAGACCTGCGTGGCCATCGCGGTCGTGTTCTCGGCGTAATAGGGCCAGAACGCTGAGCCGCCGCCGGACGGCATGTGGGCGATCGGGAAATTGAAGTTGAAGGCGTTCGCGACGTTCGTCTGCTCCAGGTAGGGGGCCATCTGCGCAAGGGCTGACCACCGGTATTGCTGGGCGGACGTCGTGGCCGGCACCGGCCCGGTCGGGTAGAGGAACCCGACGGGGAACGAGCCGAGTGCCGAGTGGTAAGTGTTGAGGCCCAGGCCGATCTGCTTGAGGTTGTTGACGCACTGCGCCCGCCGAGCCGCCTCGCGCGCGGCCTGGACGGCGGGGAGCAAGAGCGCGATCAACACGGCGATGATCGCGATCACCACCAGGAGTTCGATCAGGGTGAAGCCGCGGCAACGGCGGAACACGTTGTCACCCCCGACGACCCGTCTCAGGGCTTCTCCCCCTCGTAGGCCACGCGCCAGACCGTGCCGGACCCATCGTCGGTCACCATCAAGGCGCCGTCCTTGGCCACAGCCACGCCCACCGGCCGGCCCCAGACGTCCCCCTCGGGGGTGACGAAGCCGACGAGGAAGTCCTCGTACTCGCCCGTGGCCTTGCCATCCCGCATCGGTACGCGAATCACCTTGTAGCCCGTCCTGCGCGCGCGGTTCCACGACCCGTGCTCGGACGCGAAGGCGTCGAGGTGGTACTCCTTGGGAAACGACTCGCCCGTATAAAACGTCATGTCGAGCGAGGCCGAGTGCGACTGCAACAGGACGTCCGGCACGAGCACCTTCTCCTTCAATTCAGGACGCTTCCCCTTCTGCCGGGGATCCTGGTGCGGGCCGATGTAGTACCACGGCCAGCCGTAGAACGCCCCCTCGTCCACGTGCGTGATGTAGTCCGGCACGAGGTGGTCACCCAGCCCGTCGCGTTCGTTGACCGAGGTCCAGAGCTCCCCCGTCTTCGGGTGGACCGTCAGGCCCACCGGGTTGCGAATGCCCCAGCCGAAGACTTTTTCGTGCTTGCCCTCGGGGTCGAAGACGAGGATGTCCGCCCTGCGCTTTTCGCCCTCGTTGTCGTCGACGTTCGACTTCGAGCCGACCGAGACGAACATGCGCTTGCCGTCGAGCGAAAAGACCACGTCCCGCGTCCAGTGCCCGCCCCCGGTCAAGCGGCCGCCGCTCGGGATGTCGGCGACGATCGTCTCCGGCTTCCCGGTCGCCTTGGTGTCGCCGTTGCGATACGGGAACCGCACGACCGACCCGGTGTTGGCGACGTACACGTGCGTCGGGTTTGGGCCAGGCGGGTAGAACGCGATGCCGAACGGCTGACTGAGGTCGCTGGCAAAAGCGGACGTCACTTCCGGCGTGCCGTCTCCGTCGGCGTCGCGCAGCACGCGAATGCGGCCCGGCGCACTCTCGGCCACGAACAGGTCGCCGTTGGGCGCAGTGATGATGACCCGCGGCTGATTGAGCTTCGTCATGAACTCGGTGACCTTGAAACCCTTCGGGGCCTTCGGCCACGCCCCCTCGGGCCGGCGCACCACCTTCGGGCCGTTGCTGGCCGACGGCGTGTCGAACGGCTTCGGCAGGTCGTCGACCGTGATCAGCCGTCGCACCCCCGGCGCGTCGGTCGTCCAGTCCCCCAGCGCGTCCTGGCCCTTGAGGACCTTCGGTTCGTCGGCCGTCGCGGTGAGCGCGGCGAGCGCCATCACGGCGACCGTCGCCGGCACCAACGACGCGAGGTTTCGCAGCAAACTTTGGAACATCGTGAAATTTCCCTTGGGCCCACGGCACCAGCGGGAACGAGCAGGTCCCGCCCAAACTTCGGACCGATCGATCCTACACGAACGGAAACGCGAATGTCAGCCGTCGTGGACCGCTGTGCGGTCGTTCTCATGCCGTCCGTCTTCCGCTTCCCGATTGTGAACGCCGTGCTGCCGGGCTAGCATGGCTTGGCTACGGACTTCCGCGCGATCCCTCACCTGCCGGTACGCCATCGTGCATGAGAATCTCGCCATTCGAGAACATTTGCGGTCGTTGATCAATCGCGAGCGGCTGGTCGAGACGGCCGTGCGGCTCATCGAAGTTCCCAGCCCCACAGGGAAGGGGAGGGCCGTGGCTGACCGGCTTGCTGCCCTGCTGGGCGACGACGGCTTCACGGTCGAGCGCCCCGACGGCGGTTACCGCTCCGCGCCCGCCGTGGCCGTGCGTCTCGCGAGCGGGAAACCGGGGCGGACGTTGCAGTTCAACGGGCACCTCGACACGGTCCATCTTCCCTTCGTCGGTCCCCGCGTCATCAATGGCCAGATCACCGGCAGCGGCGCATCGGACATGAAGTCGGGCGTGGCCGCCGCTGTTGAGGCGCTGCGCGTGCTGCGCGATTCCGGCGCGCTGGGCGGCGGTTCGATCCTCCTCACCGCCCACGACCTGCACGAGGCCCCCTGGGGCGACGGCCGCCAGCTCGACGCGCTCATCACCGAAGGTTACGTGGGCGACGCCGTGCTGCTCCCCGAACCGCTCCACGGGTCACTCCCCGTGATCGGGCGCGGCTCGGCCACGTGGAAGGTCAACGTCCAGCGCACGGGGCCGCCGGTTCACGAGGTGATGCGACCGCTCGACGAACCAAGCGTCATCGCCGCCGGCGCGGAGCTGGTCGCGCGGCTCGCACGCTGGAACGCGGAGCTGGGAGCGCTCGCCAACCCCCTCTGCGGCGCGGCCAGCGTCTTCGTCGGCCAGATCCACGCCGGCGAGATCTTCAACCAGTACCCTCGAGAGTGCTGGCTCGAAGGCACCCGCCGCTGGCTGCCAGGCACGGACAGACGCGAGGTCGAACGCGACTTTCGCGCCCGCATCGCCGCGCTGGCGAGCGACACCGGCACGACCGTCGATTGCCGCTGGTGTTTCATCCGCGACGCGTTCGTGCTCGACCAGGCCGACCCCGTCGTAGAAGCCTTTCAACGGGCCAACACGGCCGTTTCGGGCGCGCGCCTGCCGATCGGCCCGAAGCCGTTCGTCGACGACGGCAACAGCTTCTGGGCCCTGGCCGGCGTGCCGGCGATCACCCACGGGCCGAAGGCCGGCGGCCAGCACACGGTCGAGGAGTGGGTGTCAGTTGACGACCTGGTCCGCGTGGCGCTTCAATACGCGATGACGGCGGTGTTGTATTGTGCACAATAGATTCGTTCAGCGACCGGTTGCTTCGAGGGTCGCGGGAGCCGTCCGACGAAACTAGGCTCAGACCGAGGATCTTCTCGTGCAACGCCGGGGTGGCAAGATGACGCTGTCTCAAAACCCGCGAGCGGGAGGTTCCTGCCGCGCCAAACCCGGTCACGGACGTCCCTTTGGGGCTTGGCTCGGCAGGAGCCTCGCCCCCCCAGGCAAAGACGTGCCGGCAGCGCACCGGGTTGATCGAATTCTCCCGCAGCATCGCCCCTTGCTGACGATCCGGGCAAAAAACCGTTCCTCGCCGACCACCCGCAAGCTGTGTCTCGACTGTATCTAACTCGCCCCGAAACGACCCCTGTGGAAACCGCCGCGCCATGCCCGCTTCCTGCACCATCCCCCACCTGATTGCCGAGGCCCAGACGACCGAGGAAACCTTCCTGCGACACCTGTTCGTGCGCGATCAGATGGCCGAGTGGTCCAAGCACCCGCTCATCATGGCGCGGGCCGAAGGCGTGTGTTACTGGGACGTGAACGGCAAGCGCTACCTCGACGCCCTCTCGGGCATCTACGTGGCCTCGGTCGGCCATAACAACAAGCGCGTGATCGACGCGATCAAGCGCCAGCTCGACGTGCTCTGCTTCTCGCCGCCGATGCACGGCACAAATCCCGTGGCCGTGCAACTGGCCAACCTCCTGGCGGAGGTCACGCCCGGCGACCTCTCGGCCGTCAAGTTCCAGTGCGGTGGGTCGGAGGTGACGGAGGCCGCAATCAAGCTGGCGCGGCAGTACCACCGCCTCACGGGCTCGCCCGGGAAGTACAAGGTCATCAGCCGCTACCTCTCGTGGCATGGCTCGACCCTCGGCTCTCTTTCGGCCTCGGGTCTGAAGGGGCGCAAGACCGTCAACGAGCCGATGGCCCCCGGCTTCCTCCACGTCTTTCCCCCCACGTGCTACCGCTGCCCCTTCGGCAAGTCCTACCCCGATTGCGGCGTCACGTGCGCCACGATCGTCGGCGACGTCATCGCCATGGAAGACCCCGACACGGTCGCCGCCATCATGGTCGAGCCGATCGGCCACACCGGCGGAGTCATTGACCCGCCCGAGGAGTACCTGCCGATCCTGCGCGAGGTCTGCGACCGCAACAACGTCCTCCTGATCTTCGACGAAATCATCACCGGCGCCGGCCGCACCGGGCGGATGTTCGCCGCCGAGACGTTCGGCGTCGTCCCCGACGTGTTATGCACGGCCAAAGGCCTCAGCGGCGGCTATGCGCCCTTGTCGGCGATGATCTGCCGCCAGCCCATCGCCGACGCCTTCTGGGGACCGGTCAGCGAGAACCCCGGCTTCGTCGAGGGACACACCTTCGAAGGCAACCCGATCTCGTGCGCAGCGGGGATCGCCGTCCTGCGCGAGATCCTCGAACGCGACCTCTGCGCGAACGTCCGCGTGCAGGGCGAGCGGCTGCACCGTCGGTTTTCCGAGATGGCCGAGCGGCACGGCGTCATCGGCGACATCCGGGGCAAAGGATTGTTTCAGGCGATCGAGTTCGTACGCGACACGACCACGAAGGAACCCTTCCCTGCCGCGGTCGGCTTCGGCGCGCGCGTGGGGCGTCGGGCTTTGGAACACGGGCTGCTCTGCCGGTTCGACCCGAACTGGATCGCGTTCGGGCCGCCGCTCGTCTCGACGGCGGAACAGATCGACGAGATGGCGGCGATTCTGGATCGGAGCTTGGGGGAGGTGCTGGCGGAGTTGTGAGGAGTGGAGCGGCCCCTTCATAAGCCGGCGGACCGATGTTTTGCAACGACCCGCGATAAGGCTAAAAGCGCGGCTCTGTTTGGGAGGGTGAGGCTCCGTCCGAGCCGCGCACCACCAACGACTCCCGCGTCCGGGACATGCCGCGGTGCGCGGCTCGGACGGAGCCTCGCCCTCCCAGGAATCAATGCAACGGCCGTCTAAGCCTTGTGGGGTGCATGAAATGCACCATCCTATCGGCACAGCTCGGGACGGTGCATTGCATGCACCCTACGAAGAGCAACGCCCTGTTGTTCGACTCATCCGATTAGCTCGGCAATCGGCTTACCGTGATCCACGATCGCCGTGGGACGTCCGTTGAAGTCGTTGATCAGGACTTTCGAGCCGTCGATCCCCAGGTGGTGATAGATGGTCGCCAGGAAGTCGCCGGGGCTACAAACGCGTTCGATCACGTCCTCGCCGCGCTTGTCGGTGGCGCCGATGACGCGGCCGGTCGGAATGCCGCCGCCGGCCCAGAGGTTAGAGAAGGCGCGCGGCCAGTGGTCGCGGCCAGGCTGCACGGTGCCCGCCGCGGCGCTCGCGTCGCCCGCGCCGGTGCTGCGATCGTATTCGATCTTGGGGGTGCGGCCGAACTCGCCGGTGACCACCACCAGCACGCGCTTGTCCAGGCCTCGCGCGTAGACGTCCTCGATCAGGGCCGTCACGGCCTGGTCGTATGCCGCTGCGCGGAAGCGCATGGCATCAAACACGTGATGGTTCACCGCGTGATCGTCCCAGTTGCTAACCCGGCCGCAGAGAGGCCCGTTCAGACTGCTCGTGATGACCTCCGCGCCCGCTTCAACCAGCCGGCGGGCCAGCAGGAGCTGCTGCCCCCAGCGGTTCCGCCCGTAACGGTCGCGAACGCGCGGATCCTCTTTGCTCAGGTCAAACGCTTTCCGCGTCTGCGGATTGGTCAGGAGCGTCATTGCCTGCGTCTCGAACTGGTCGAGGGCACCGAGCTCCCCCTCGCGGTCGAAGCTCCGCTCCAGGTTGTCGATGCTCTGCCGAAGCGCCACGCGATCGCCCAACCGGATCGCCTCGGCGGGATCCGCGAGACCGATGTTGGGCACCGCAAAGTTCGGCTGGTTGGGGTCTTCCTGCACCGAGAACGGTGAGTACGCATCGCCCAGGTAGGCGGGCCCGTTGTACTCCAACGGAGGGTTCACCCCCACGTACCTCGGCAGCGGGTTCGCGCGTTGCGGATCCTTCGCGCGCAAGTAGTTCACCACCGACATCCAGTCCGGCAGCTTCGGCTTGGTCTTGTCCCGTTCATCGGTGTCACCCGAGAGCATTTGCATGGAGCCTGCCGGGTGGCCGGGGCCCCGGTGGCTCATCGACCGCAGGATCGTGAACTTGTCCGCGATCTGGGCGTGCAGTGGCAAGAGCTCCGTGAGCTGCAAGCCGGGCACCTTGGTGTCAATCGTCTTGAAGGGACCGCGGTACTCGCTGCCGATCTCGGGCTTGGGGTCGTAGCTGTCGAGGTGCGAGCAGCCGCCCGGCAGCCAGACCATGATCACCGCCGTCTTCTCGTTGCTCGACGGAAGCGGACTGGCCGCCCGCAACTGCATCAGGCCAGGCCAGCTCAGGCTGGCGAAGCCCGTCAGCCCCAGGCGCATGAAGCCGCGACGGCTGAAGGGCCCTGGGCAAGGGACGTTGGACCGCGATCGAGAAGATGATGATGACATAGTTTTGCGCCCGTGAGTGTATGAGAGAATCAACGGACCCCGTGTACGACGGTGATCACGGTGTTGTCGTATTCGAGCCGGCCCCAAATGCGGCCAATTCCTGCCCGGTCGCGCCGTTCCAGATGCGAAGGACGCTGTCCTCGCCGCCGCCGACAATCACGCCGGCGGTGGCCGCGCTGGCCGCCGACTGCATGAAGTCGGGCAGCTTGGCCATGGCTCGGACCTGCCCTCCATGATCGTCCACGATGCGGACCAGGTTGTCCCCGGCCGAGGTGAGGATCTGGTTGGTCGCTCCGATGAACTGGAGCGACGTCACTTCTTTTGTCCAGCCTTCGATCTTCTTCGTTCGCTCTCCCGAAATCATGTCCCAGATGACCACGGTGCTGTCCGCGCCCGCGGTGGCCAGCACACGCCCGTCCGCGCGGAACGACACCCCCAGGACATGATGGGTGTGCCCTTCAAACACGTTGATCACCTTGCCGCTCGCGACGTCCGTGACCCGCGCGACCTTGTCCGCGCCCCCGGAAGCGAGCCGTTTGCCGTCCGGCGAAAAGTCGAGACTGAGCACCGCGTCGGCGTGCCGTTCCTTCCACTCGTGGATCAACTTGCCGCTCGCGACTTCCCAAAGACTGAGGTCGCCCGAGCGCGTCGGCTCGCCCCCGCCGGCCGCGAGCGTCTTGCCGTCAGGGCTGAACCGCAGGGCGTTCACGCGATCGACGAACGGCGAGGCCGCCGTGTCGCCGCCGAGCGTCCGCTCCAGACCCCAGCGCGAAGCCGTGCTCACGCGGGCTGTCGAACCATCCGCGGTAGCGGCTGCGAACACCCTGTCGGCGCTCCCCACTAGGGAAGCAGCCGTCGTCGCCCCGCTGCCTGGCAGATGCTGGATCGGCAGGCCGGCAGCGACCGCCCACACGCGCAGCGATCCGTCGCCGAAGGCCGCGGCAACGGTCTGACCATCCGCTGAGAACCGCACGGCCAGCGGCTGAAGCTTTCGGCCCGCCGCGGCTTGCCGGGTCGCGGCCGCATCGGCCACCCCCTTGTCTTGCGCGGCCTTGGCTTTCGCCGCGGCTGCGTTGGCCGCGGCGACAGCGCTGGTATTCCGGGATTGGGCCGCCGCGTAATTCTGGGCTTCGACCTCGGCATCCTTGAGGTGAATCTCGCGGGCCTTGAGTGCCGCCAGCGCTGCGGTTTCTGCCAGGGCCGCGGCCGTGAGCTTGTCCTGCGCGTCCTTCTGCTGTTTCTCGAGTGCCGCGTCCGGTTTACCCCCCGGCGCCTTGGCAACCTGGTCCGCGACTGCGGCGACGGCCTTTTGCGCGGCATCCTTCGCATGGGTCGCCTGCTTCAACGCGTTCTGTTTTTCGCCAACGTCCTTCTTCACGGTTGCGATCGTGTCGTTCGTCTTCTTGAGCAGTTCCTCGAGCCCCTTGTTCTGGGCCTCGATGCGTGCCGCTTCCTGTTTCTGGAACGCCATCTCGAGCCCTTCGGCCGCGACGGTCCATTCCAGGGCGGCCAGGTGCGCGTTGGTCTCCGCGTCGCCGCTCAGTTCGATGATGGGCTTCCCGGCCGCGCCGTCCCAGACCTGCACGACACCGTCGGCCCGGCCCGCGGCGAGCTGCTTGCCGTCACCCGACAATCCCAGAGCCACGGCGCCGGCGACCGCGAGTTCACGGACCAGCTTGGCCTCGGCAACGTTCCACAAACGCACCTTGCCGTCGGCGCTTGCCGCGATCAGCAGATCCGCTCCGGTTTCGAGGGCCATGATGGCTCCGGTCGCGCTCTTCAGTTCCTTCGGGGCCGCGACCTCCGCCTTCTCCCCGGTCGGGACTGGCCAGATGCGCACGACCTTGTCGTCGCCCCCCGTGGCGACCGCTTTACCGTCGCGCGTCCACGCGAGGGTGCGCACGCCGGCGAGGCCCTCCTTACGAGCGCTGCGCTGGCCGTCCGCGAGGCTCCAGAGGCTGAGGGACCCATCGGTCCCGTAGACCGCGGCCTGCGTCGCATCCGGCGAAAGGCTCAGCAACGTGATGCTCCCTTGGATCGCCGTCGCGATGGTCTTGAGCACCTTCCCGTCCCCGGCGTCGATCACCTGCAGCGCCCCTTGCTTGTCGGCACACACGAGCCGCTTGCCGTCCGCCGCAAGTTCCGAGACGACCGCCCCGAGCGCGGGGTCGCCCTTTCGCGTCGTGACGGGCACGTTCTCCCGCCGCCAGATTTTCACCTCCCGAAAGCTTCCCGAGGCGAGCCTCATGCCATCGGGGCTGAACGCCACCGACTGCACGATCGCCCGGTGAGCCGTTCCCGGGGACCCCGGCTTGCTGAGCGACTCATCCGCGAGGCGGGTGACGAGCTGTCGCGTCGCCAGGTCGTAGACGAAGACCTCGTTCGCCCGGCCACAGGCGGCAAGCCGGCCATCCCGGGTGAGCGCCACGCTGTAGATCGGATGAACGCCCGGCGGCAAGGGCTGCCAGACGACTTGCCGCGCCTGCTGGACCGAGCTCTTGGCCCCCTGGTCGATCCACGCCTTGAGCAACGCGAGCTCGCTGGCCGTGAGACTCAAGGCGCCGCTCTTGTTTCCCTTGGGGGGCATCTCGACGTCGCCGATGTGCGCCGCGGCCTGAAAAATCAGGCTCTCCGCGCCGTTACCGGGGACCAATCCCTCACCCGAGTCGCCCCCTTTGCGCATCGCCTCCGGCGTCTCCATGTTCAGAGCCGCCTTCGTTGTCGTCTTGTTGTGACAGGCGATGCAGTTCGACTTCAGGACCGGATAGACGTCCCGATAAAAGTCGATTTCCGCGCCCCTCGCCAAGGGGTTGACCAGGCACCACCAGGCGCCCAGAACCGCCGCGACGGACGACCATCGGACCAGGCGTTGTCGCAGGGGCGCGCTCATTTCTGATCCTTGGGTGTGACAAGAATTCGAATGGGTTCCGCCACCACGATATCGACGATGTCCTTGGGCGCCGCGGCATCGGTCGCGGCCTTCATGCGCCTGGCGGCGTCCGCCTTGGCGGCCTCGGCCGACTTTTGCTTGCCGATCATGGCTTTCACGGTATTCTCGGCTTCGGTCTTCTTGTCCGGAGGCGCGGCCTTCGCTTCGTCCGCGAGCTTCTTGGCGGCCTCCGCGATGGCGATCGCTTCCTGCTCGGCCTTCTTCTGCGCCTCCTCGGCCAGCTTCACGGCCTCCGGATTGTAGCGGTACTTCGCCACGGCGCTGCCATACAAGACCAGGGCGTACTCTCCGGGCGGTGTCTTCAAGGCCGCCAGGTCAAGCACGACCTCCGACCCAGCCGCCTTGAGCGGAATGTCGATCGCCTGGACGCCACCGAAGTGCGCTCCCATGGGGCTCAGCTTGATCGAGGCACCGGTGAACTCGCTCCGCCAGGTGACCTTGAGCGGGATCGTGAGCTTCTCTCCCGCCTTGACCTGCCAGACCTTGTTCTCGGCCGGCGCGATCGTGACGGGCGCCCCCTCCGACCGGCTGACCGACACCGGTACGTCGGCAACCAGGCGAGGGTTCGGGATCTCCTGGCTCGCGTCCGGCACCGGCCAGACCATCGACGCGAGACGGCCGGGCCGCGTCACTGTTTTCCCATCGACTTGGGCGCGGCCGAAAATCTTCGCGCCGGCGAACGAACGGGGGGCATTTTCACTGGCGGTGACCAGCAACGTCCCCACGGACTTGCCGGCCGGAATTTTCAAGCCGCAGGCCGACACGCCCTCGGGCAGGTCGGACATCCCCAGCTCGATCGCGCCGTCGAACCCGTCCCGCCGTACGACCACGACCTCGAACGCCATCGTCGTCCCTGCTCTAAGCGCGATCGGCTTCGAGAGCGCGTTACGATCGCCGTTCCTGAGGTTCATATGCAGGGCCCACGCGGCCAGGGCGAAGTCGGGGGCCGGCTTGCGAACGATCAGCCGGTAAACGTGGCGAGCCTCGCTGCGCGTTCCGCCGAACAGGTCGCGCACCTGGAGGCGATACACCCCGTCCTCCTTGATTTCGAGTTTGCCCAGAGCGTCCGCCGACCCGGCGTCGTAGACCGGGCCGTCGTATGAGTAGCCGTTGCTCGAGGGCTTGATCGGGCTCGGAATGTCGTTGAACTCCGCCACGTCGTCGAGCTTCTCCGCCGCGCCGTCCCGGGTCACTCGCTGCACGACGACGAACGGGTCCGTGGGCAAGCCGAGACGCTCCGACGCGACTTCCACCCACCAGACCTCCCCCTTCTTCGCGGTGAACTCGAACGTGTCGACATCCGCGGCCGGATAGAAACGGCCGTCGATCTCACAAGGGAGCGTGATCTTCTGCGCCTGGGCATGCTGGCTGTTGGGCTCCGTCTCCGCGACCTTGGGGAGCTTCGATGCCTCATCAGGCACCCACGAGAACGAGCTCACGGTCGTCGTCGACGGCTGCCGGGGCGCAGGGCCCGTGCCGGGTTCCTCGAGCAAGGCCAGCCGGTAGAAGTGCGCGGGGCCTCCCTGGAAGGTCAGGCCGTGCACCTTGACGAAATACTTGCCATCGGCCGGGGCCTTGAAATCCAGCAGACCGCCGCGGCGATCGGCCAGCAAGTCGCGCCCCTGGGCATCGGCGATGATCAAGACCGGGCTCAGCTTCGAGTCGATCCCCCGCGCTGCGCACTCCACCACGAAGCGCTTTCCCTTCGCAGCCTGGAACGCGTAAAAGTCGACGGCCCTTGGGCTCATCACTGCGTTGCAGATCGAATTCGGCTTGAGCTCCAAAGCCGTCTCCAGCGACGTATTCGGCTTGGTCCTTGTCACTTCCGGCAACCCGCTCACGGAGAAGGCCCGCGCGGACGAGACGCCCAGGCGCGACAGCACCCGGGCGTCGTGTACGCCCTGGGGAACGTCGGCGGCGATCGTGACGACGAACGTGTTGGTCTCCCCCTTCCCCGCCTCGGCAAGCTTCGGTTTGGCGGTGATCCCGGGGTGGGAGAAGAGCAGCTCGTTCGCCCCGTCGAGATTGTCGCCCGTGATCGTGACCTCGAAGCTGGTCCCGGCTTGCCCCCCCATCGGTACCATCGTGAGCAAGCGAGGCGCGGGGAGGCATACCTCCTGGGCGAGCGCCACCGCGCCGAGCCAGAACACCAACATGCCGGCGACGAAACGGACGACCGTGGTTTTGAGCATGGTATTAGTGATTGTAAAGGTACTCTTTGGTGTTAATGATCGCCCAGAGCAGGTCTTCGTAGGCTTCGCGCTTGGCCCTCGCGGGATCGAGCGGCTTGCCTTGTGCGTCAACCCGCGCCTTGGCGACATACGCCTCGGCCACCTTCAATTCGTCCGCGCTCGGCTCGCGCGAGTAGGCGGCCAGGTACAGCTCGCGCACCTTCTCGGACTCGGCCTTGTTCGACTTCGACAAGAGGTCCGCGCGTCCGCCCTGCGTGCTGAGCTTCGCCTTCACGTCCGCCGCGTTCATCAGGTGCAGGCTCTGCGCGAGGCTCGGCGACTGGACCCGTTCGCACTCGCACACGCTCGCCCCCTCGGGCCGGCCGAAGACCTTCAAGAAAGGTGAGCTCCGGTTGTAGCTGTTGTCGGGAAGCGCGATTGCACGCGTGCCGGGGGGCAGGTCGGCGAAGTCGGTCCGGGCGCCGGTGAGCTGGTCGAGCGCGTCGAGCATCACCTCGGCCTGCAGGCGCTTGGGGTAATAGTGCGAGAAGTTCTGCCGATCGACGCCGTTGTACGCGTTGGGCAGCGCGCTCAACTGGTACGTGTGCGACTGCGTGACCACGCGGACCACGGCCTTCAGGTCATAACCGCTGGCGACGAAGTGGTTGGCCAAGGCGTCCAGGAGCTCGGGGTTCGTCGCCGGGTTCGTCTCGCGGATATCGTCCTCAGGCTCAACGAGACCCCGCTTGAAGAAGTGCTTCCAGTACCGGTTGACCAGCGACTTCGCGAAGAACGGGTTCGCCTTGTCGCTCATCCAGTCGGCCAGCTTCAGGCGCGGGTCCTCGTCCTGGGGGATCGCCAACGTGGGCCCTCCAAGGGCCGCGGGCAGCACCGGGAGCTTCGTCTTCTTGTTCTCCAACTGAGCCATGCCGCGCTTGTGAAAGATCACGTCCTCGCCCCGGGTCGCCGTCGGCTTCCGTCCCACCCGGCTGAAGAACGCCCCGAAACTGTAATAGTCTTTCTGGCTCCAGCGCTCGAAGGGATGGTGGTGGCACTGAGCGCACTGCATGCGGACGCCGAGGAAGAGCTGCGCCACGTCTTCGAGCTGCTGCTGCGGCTCCAGCACTCGCTTGTACCAGGCCACGGCCGGGTTGTCCGCGATCGTCCCCGTCGCCGCCAGGAGCTCGCGCACCATCTGGTCGTAGGGCTTGTTCGCCAAGAGGCCGTCGCGCACCCACGAGTGGAACGCGAAGTTGGACGTGATATCGCTCGTGTCGTCCCGCTTGTTCCGCAGGACCGCAGCCCACTTGTTCGCGAAGTAGTCCGCGTAGTCGGGACTGCTCAGCAACGACTCGATCAGGCGGTCGCGCTTGTCCGCGTCGGTGCTCGACAGGAACGCACGAGCTTCCTCCACCGTCGGCAGGTGGCCCGCGATATCCAGCGAGACGCGGCGCAGAAACGTGGCGTCGTCGCAGACCGGCGAAGGGGGCACGCCCACTTGCTTCAGGTTGGCGAAGACAAGCGTGTCGATGAAGTTCTTCTCCGCCGGCACCTGCACGACCGGCGCACCGAGCGGAATGGACGCGATGTAAACCGACACCATCCCCTGGTAGCGCACCATCACGGCCACGTTGCCGGGGACGTCGAGGATCTTGACAACGCCGTTCTCGTCCGTCTCCGCCATCGCCTTGTCGTTGGGCTCGTAGAGCGCCATCCGGGTAACGTCCCGGGAACGGCCGTCCGAATAGTGGGCTAGCACCTTGAGCTGCTGTTCCGCGTGGATCTTGATCACGTTCCGCTTCGGCTGCACCTCGATCGACACGAGCGAGGGATCGGTCTCTTTGCCGTACGACATGCCTTCGCTGATCCACTGGGCCAGCCTTTTGTAGCCCTCCGAGCTCGGGTCGAGTCTCTTGCCGCCGCCGTGCGGGACCACGTTCGCGGCCTTCAAGAGTAGCAAGCTCTGGTCCGGGGACGCCGGGAACACCCGCCGGCCGTGCCCCTCCTTCACAATGTGCTCGTAGTCTTCCTTGGGTTCAAACCCGAGCAACGACAGCCGAAAGCCGTTCTGCCCGTTTCCCGCCTTCGCGTGGCAGCCGCCCGAATTGCACGAGGCCTTGGTCAAGATCGGCACCACGTCGTTGACGAAGCCGAGCGGGCGCGCCGGCTCGGCCGCGACACAGGGTATCGCGCACCACGCGAAGGCGGCCACGAAGGCGAGCGGCAGACACGCGGCATTCCGGCAATTCCGTCTCATCACACCGCTCTTTCCCTGATCGAGAACAGGCGTGCCTCGCGCCCCCGTGTCCGAGGCGATAGAGAACGGCCGGCGGCTCATCACGCGCAATCGGACGACCCGGCAAGAGATCGACATCGCGGGTTCCCTGGTTTCTGGCGTCGTTCGGGTAGGTACGCCAAGGCGGTGGGAAGAGACGGTCAAGGCGGGCGGAGGACCATTATCGAATCGCAGGGAAGGCATCGCTCACTCTCGTGATCATCGACCACCCCCCCACCGTGTGTACAGAATAAGTTTAACATCTGGGGGACGCAAGCGTGAGGCCGATTTTTTCCGGCGCTCGCCGGTCGATCAACGCGTTCCGGTAAGGGCCGGTTTGAGACCACGCCGGCACCGCATCGGCCCACGCCGTGCGACGGAGCCCGTCCCGCCGGAAGCCGGTGGTTCGGAGCCGACTGGGCCAGTAAAGTAGTCTCCCTCGCGACAATCGCCTTCGGGCCCGCGAGTGGCTCGCAACGCCTTGGAGGCGCCGGTTCCGACTTACCCCGCTGGCAACTTCCGAGGAAGCGCTCCACGATGAGACGGCGTTTTGTTGTCCTGGCGAGCCTTCTGCTCCTCCCGGTCTCTTCCCGGGCCGACGACCGGATCCTCGACTGGGTCAAGGTGACCCCCAGCGCAGCCTGGCAACCGCGCGACTCCAGCGGAGAGCTGGTCTACAAAGATCGGCTCTGGCTCCTCGGTGGCTGGTTCGACTCGTTCGCCGCCCCACCGCGCGACGTCTGGAGCTCGCCCGACGGGAAGTCCTGGGACCTGTTGACCCGCGACGCCCCCTGGAAACACAGCGACCTGCCCATGACCGTCGTCTTCAACGACCGGATGTGGCTGATGGGGGGCTGGTACAACGGCCGCCTCCCGGGCCATAGCGCGAGCAACGAGGTCTGGTCGTCGGCCGACGGCCTCACGTGGGACCTCGCCACGAAACAGGCCGGCTGGAGCCCTCGCCTCGCCGCCGGAGCCGTCGCGTTCAAGGGGCGCCTCTGGGTCCTTGGGGGGACGGAGGACTACTATTTCGGCGACGACAAGAGCCTCAAGAACGACGTCTGGTCCTCGGCCGACGGCAAACAATGGACGCGCGAGGTCGAGCACGCCCCCTGGCTCCCGAGGGCCTATCATGCGGCCGTCGTGCACGAGGGCAAGATCTGGGTCCTCGGTGGTGGCAACTATGTCCCGAGCTACCACGCGCGGAACGACGTCTGGAGCTCGTCCGACGGCGTGCACTGGGAGCAGGCCACCGCACGCGCTCCCTGGGCCCCGCGGCTCTGGTTCTCAGGGGCCGTCTATCGCGACCGAATGTGGGTGCTGGGGGGCTGGTCGAACAACCCCTCGAAGAACTGGGGCGACGTCTGGTACTCACGAGACGGAAGAACCTGGACGGAGCTGCGGTCGAACGTCGTCTGGAAGGCGCGCCACGAACACTCCACCTACGTCTTCCGCGACAAGCTCTGGGTCGCCGGCGGGCATGCCCAACCGCTCAGCAACGAGGTCTGGTCCCTCGATGTCCCGCGCAACTGGTTCGAGCTCAGCGCCGACGGCCAGCCGGTGCAGGCGAGGAGCACACGATGAAGCGCCTTTTCGCGCGGCTCGGAAGGGTAGCCGTCTGGACCTTGACCCTCTTGCTCCCCTCGGCGGCCCAGGCACAGGTGGACCGGCCGACGGTCCCCAAGCACCAGGACCCGGTGGTCCAAGCCGTCCAGGACCACATCGACCGCCTCTGCGAAGCGCACGACGCGCGGCTCGCCAAGATCGACGGCCCAGAGACGCTGTCGCGCGAAATTGCGCAGGCTCGCGCGCGGTTCCTCGCGTTGCTGGGGCTCGACCTTGATGCCCCTCGCCGGCCTCCCGCGGTGACCCTGGCCGGGGTGCTGGACTTCCCGGAGTACCGCGTCGAGAAGGTGGTCGTCGAGGCCATGCCCGGCGTGCCGATCCCGTGCAACCTCTACGTGCCGAAGTCGGGTCCCGTGCGCAAACCGACACTGCTGTCGCCGCACGGCCACAGCGGACGCGACCGGCCCGTCTACCAGAACGCGTACCAGCGGTTCGCCAAGGCGGGCTTTCTCGTCCTGGCCAAGGACGGCTGGGGCAAGCAGGAGCGGCGGGGCACCGGCCACGGCGAGGCGGGGGGCCAGCTCGCCTTGACGGGCACCGAGCTGCTGGCCTGGAGTTGTTCGACAACGTCCGCTGCCTGGACTACCTGCTGACCCGGCCCGACGTGGACGGCGACCGTCTGGGCATGACCGGCATTTCCGGCGGGGGGAGCCTGACGCTCTATACGGCGGCAGTCGAGCCGCGGCTCAAAGCCGCCTCGCCCACCTGCGCGGTGACGACCTTCCGCGCCGACCTGGCCGACACCACGATGTGCGTCTGCGAGCTGGCCCACGACATCCTCACCGTCGGGGACCACGGCCTGTTCCTGACCCTGGCCTACCCAAAGCCGCTCCTGGTGGTCAACGGCACGCGCGACCCGATCTTCCCGGTGGCCGGCGCCCGGTCGGCATCGGCCCAGGCGAACCGGCTGTACGCGGCGGGCGGCCGGGCCGAGGCTGTCGAGTTCGCCGAGTTCGATGCCCCGCACGACTGGACCGACGCCATGCTCGACCGGCAGATCGCGTGGTTCCGGCGCCAGTTCGGCCTGCCCGTGCTCGCGAGCCTTCCTCCCGGCGACGGCCCCCGCGATGAGGGTCGCTTCGGGTGCTTCGCCGATGGCGACCTTTCCGCTGGCTCGTCGACCCTCTCGGACGTCAATCGATCACGGATGCGAACCGCCGGCGTCGGCACCGCCACGGCCACACGGGGGCGTACGCTCGACGCTGACCGCGAGCGGCTCGCGGCGACCATCCAGGGCCGCTCGTCGGGCGAGCCCTCGCTCCCCCCGCGCATCGAGCGCAGGGACCTTGGCCCGGACCCGAGGAGCGGCGGTCCTCGCGAGCGCCTGTCGTGGCCTTCGGGACTGGGCGGATCCGTCACCGCCGTTGTCACGCGACCACCCGGCGAGCACGGCGCGGGACCTGTCGTCATTCACCTCGAAGACCGGGACCGGCGCGAGCCGCAGCTCGAACGCCTGTACTGGGACGACCGGGTGAAGGGTCGCGCTGTCGTAGTCACGCTGGCGTACACCGGCGCAGCCCTCGACGCGAACCGCGAGGGGCAGGTTGGCTCGGCCCTGACAGCGTCGGGCCGTTCGCTGCTTGCCGAGCGCGCCCGCGATCTGCGGGTCGCGCTCCTCGTGCTGCAAGACCGTGGGATCGCCGCCGATCAGCGACGGGTCTCACTGGTCGCTCATGGGTTCGACGGCGCTCTGCTCCTCGCCTCGGCCCCGCTACTGCCGCCGGAGGTCGGGCTGGTGCTCGACCGGACTCCGATCTCCTACCTTGCGGGAGCGGAGACCGACTTCGCAACCCCTCGCCTGCCCGCGCCACCCTACCACTGGACCATTCTGCCCGGCCTGGGGAACGACCACGACCTGGTCGAGCTTCTGGAGCTCGCCCATCCCCGGCGCGTCTTGCTGGCCCACCCGCTCGACGCGGCCCAGCAAGCCCTCGGCCCCGACGAGCTCGCCGCGCTTTTGGGCCGGCTCACTCGCACGGATCGATCGCACATCGAGAGCTTGGCCCGCGAGCGCACGCGCGCCGAGGTGTTCCGCCGCATCACCGGATTCGTCACCGAGCCCCATTGAGGCGAGGCCGGGTGAGGAGGCGCGCTGCCGGCGACGCCTGCCTCGGGGCACCCGCGTCGACCCGGCCGTTGCCCGGCTCGACAAGGCGATAATCGGCACATCCTCACTTTTTCGGGTCCGCCGCCCGGTCCAGGATCGCGTTCGTGTCGAGGTCCGTCCACTTGCCCGTCGCCGTCGCGAACGTATAAATGTGGCCGTCGTACTCAAAGGTCGGACCGGCGTTGCTGCCACTGCCTCGTCGAGGCGCGACCCCTTCGGGCAGTTCCAGAACGTCCCAGCGTTCCGCCTGGCGGCTGTACGCATACACGCGGCGGCCGAGGCGGTAAAGGGCCGCTGAGTAGTCCTCAACCTCGGGCACCGCTGAATCCACCGGTTCCCGGAGCTCGACCGGGTGCCATGCCGGCACCTGCCCGGGATTCTTATTCGTAAAGACGGCCAATCTCGAGATTTTCGGCCCCTCGATCGTCAGGCCAACGATCGCCGTGCCCGCGACCGGCGTCACTCGGCGCCGGACCGTCTTATCGTTCGAGAGCGTCAACGGCAACGACCGGCGCGTTGTCTTCTCGAACGCCACGACCTTGTTTCCGTCAGGCGCGACGACCAGAAGGTATTCACCGAAACTCGGAGGTGCTCCTAGGCTCGAAGACGGCGCCAGCGCCGGACTACCCGACGGCTCTCCTGAACCGAAGTTCGGGTCATTGATGGGGTAAACCCGCGGCGTCTTCCGATCTTCCACCTCGAAGTTCTGCGGAACGAGTTCTCCAGGTGGTACAGCGACCGGCCCGACAATCGGCACTCCCCCAGGCCCCGGCAACGGTTGCGGGGCCGAAGCCGTGATCGGCCCCGCAATCCGTACTTCGGGAGGCCCAGGCGCCGGCTGTGGGACCGACGCATCCGATGCGCGCTCCCCGGCAAGTTCCGCGCGGAGCGATTGCATCTCCCGTGCGAGGCGATCGATCTGTTCCCTCGCCAACTCGATCTCAGCTTGCACTCGGTCGAGCGACCGGAGGATCTTCGCCGACCGATCGGACGTTTCCAGGGGCCCCGTCTCTCCCGCTCTTGCCCGCAGACTCAACAACGTGGCGGCGCAGACCAGCGCGGCAGCGATCTTTGTCATGACGGTCGATCCTCCGTGTGCCTGGACCCGGGGGCAGCCTGATTTCTGGAGATGAGCCATCCGTTCATTCCTTAACGGGACGCCAGTCTCGGCTGAAACTACCAGACGCTAGCGGACGTGGATAGACGAACTGAGTCCGGATAGAGAGTCGATCGGTTCTCCCTTGAGGTGCTCTGGTCCCAGTCTGTCTGGATCATGCCCCTCCTTAACGACGGGGGAGGCGCAGGACGATCGCAAAGTCGGAGAGCGAGAGCCTCAGGCGCGTCGGGCGTCACGCCCGAAGACCGCGACGGGCGCGGTCGACCCACCAGAACGGTGTGCCACGCCCGTCGAAGACTCCGGGCGTGACACACCGATCGGTTCCCAATTCACTTGGCAATCCTCCTGTAAAAGGGACGTGATCATCGTCGGCGGCGGCCGTGCGGGACGGATGTTCGCCGCCGAGACGTTCCATTCTCGGTAGGTTCTCCGACGCCTCGCGAGGGCTGCCCTGAGATCTGGTCGGCGGCAACGGCTGGTTTTCCGTGGACTCTCCGAGTGTCACTCCGTATATTCGTCTTGCTCGACGATAGGATGCATCTCGGCGGTCGCAAGGAGCACACTCACCGCGAGCGCAGGCTGCCTTCGCGGGGATGAACGGTGTCAACGGCGCGCGAACAAGCCGGTTCGCCGACCCCGGTCTCAAGGCAACGTGCGATTGTCACGCGCGGCCGGCGAGCGGGGACGCGTGATCGGCGTCGTAAGACGGCTCAGGGGTTTGGTGCGAGACCGATGGAGGTGCGATGTGATGTCCGAGCGTTGCGAGAACAGGCTCCGAGCGAGGAAGAGCGTAACGCCGGGCCGGCGCGGGGCGAGACGATTTCAGCCGGCGGTCGGCGGTGTTGAGCGGCTCGAATCGCGGGCGCTCTTGCACGGTGGACCGGTCGTGGGGCATGTCACGGCGGTCGTGCATCGGACTCCGCCACCTCCAGCGGACCCGACGGCGGCCCTGCAGCAGGCCCTTGCCGCGTCCTACAACTCGAGCCCCGGGAATGTCCTGGAAGTCCAGTCGCGCGATGCGTCGATCCTGGTGCCCACGGGCCTCGTACCGGGTCATACCTATCCGTTGGTGGCGACCTTCTCCTGGGACGGTAGCCCCATCACGGAGTTCCAGGCATGGTGGAACCTGGCGAAACAGAACGGCTGGATCGTCTATGCCTCCAAGGACTACCAGAACTCGGTGTTGCGCTCGGGACTGGCGTCCAGCGATAATGTCGCCAGCCGGGTCAAGGCCCAGCTCGACGCCCTCCCCGGCGTTCTGCCGATCGATACCAGCCGGATCATCTTCACGGGCTTCTCGGGAGGCGCGAACTACGCAGACTTCATGAATCTGCGCTACCCGGGATACGCCGCGGCGGTCATCATCAATTCCGGCCAGATCCCGGCCCAGCTCTTTAGCAAGGCGCCGAGACACGGCTTCCTCACCTTTCCCACCGCGTCCTCATTCGCCGGCTCGCGGGAAATCGGCGTGTTTCTGTGCAGCCCGGCCGATGGGCAGTTCTACGGCATCTCGCAGGCGAACGCGAAAGAGATGCAAAGCCTGGGATGGAGTACCGTTTTCCTCAGCTTCCCCGGCGGCCATTCCATCGCGCCGCCGGCCACGTACGACAAGGCGATCGCGTTTATTGAGTCGCAGCCGTCCTGGACGGCGGCCAATCCTTGAATCAGGGGCGGCGCCCGGCGGAGGACGGTCGCGTAGACGACTCACTCTCGCGACCGGGCCCGCCGGAACGACGCGACCGCATCCCGCGCCTTCTCCTGTTCCTCGCGCGAGGGCGTGTCGGCCGAATCTCCCGGGAAACGCCCGACGAGTAATTCCAGAAGGTTCGACGCCCCGTCGCCATCGCTGTCATCGTCGGCGACGGCCTCCAGCCGGTTGCTGATCCCCGCGCGTTTCTTGGCCGCGCGGAGCTCCGGGAGGGCCTTCCGGAGGCGCTGGCCGAACACGTTGAGCGTCCGGCCGTTGACCTGCGATGCGTCGTCGCTCGGCGCCGGCGTGTGGCAGGTGCGGCAATCGTTCAGCTTCTTGGGGAGCGGAGCGCCGACGAACGTCGCCAGGGCCGACTTGTAGGTCGGACGCGCCTGCGCGAACGCACCGAGGCTCAGAACGGTAACGAGCAGGGACAGGGTCGCGAGAGTTCGCCGGGTCATGGGTTGGCCTTTCGAGTTTGGTGATGCCCCGCGAGGATTGTACCGGGCCGGGGTCCAGGATCCGTCGTCCAAAACTGAGTCGATTCCAAGCGCTAAGGCGATCCGGAACGCACCATACGGCAACGATAGGGTGGGGACCGGCCACGTTTTTCCGCCACACGAATGCGCAGTGCCCAACCTGCTCGTGCTTCCGCCTTCGAATCGTGGCTCATGCGGCTGGGCGACACATCCGGGGCCTTCGACGGTCGTAGTCGACCCGCCAGGGACGTGCGGCACGCCAATCGAAGGCGCTCGGCGTTTCACCCGAGGCAACTTACGATTCAAGGACGGACTCGATACCACAAGGACTCCCTTCCCTCCGGCCGGCCTGCGTTGTACGGTGGATGGCCCCGAACGTCCCGCCTCGGACGACCCACCGCTGCGACCGGTATCGCCCATGACACGACGCCTCGCACCCTGCCTGATCGCCCTCGTCATTAGCCTACCCGCGACGGCGGCGGAGCCCTTTGATGTGTTGATCCGTGGCGGGAAGGTCGTCGACGGGACGGGCAACCCCTGGTTCCTCGGCGACGTGGCGATCCGGGGCGACCGGGTCGTGCACGTCGGACGAGTCGCGCCCGACGCCGAAGCCCGCCTCGTCATCGACGCGAGGGGGCTCGTGGTCGCGCCAGGCTTCATCGATATGCACTCGCACTCGGACCGCCCCCTGCTCGAAGACGGCGACGGACAGAGCAAAATCCGCCAGGGCGTGACGACCGAGGTGCTCGGGGAAGAGACCTCCGAAGGGCCGGCCAAGGGGAAACGCCCGCCCCGCCGGTTCGAGAAGCAGGATAAGGTCCGGGAGTGGACCACGATCGGCGAGTACCTCGACCTGCTTCCGAAAGAGGGCATCGCGCCGAACGTCGCGACCTATGTCGGACTCGGGACGCTGCTCGACTGCGCGCTCGGAGACAGCCTCGATCGGCCTTCCGCGAGCCAGCTCGAAGAGATGAAGAAGCTCCTCGACGAGGCGATGGGGCAGGGGGCCTTCGGGCTCTCGTCGATGGTCGCGAGTGCCCGGGAGCTGAACGTGACGACGGACGACATCGTCGCGCTGTGCGGGATCGTCCACCGTCGTGGAGGGATCTATTCCTCCCACATCCGTAATGAAGGGACCGAGGTGCTCGCCGCCGTGAAGGAAGCGATCGCGATCGGCGAGCGCGCGGGCGTGCCGGTGGACATCATTCATATCAAGATCGCCGAGCAGACACTCTGGGGCCGGATGAAGGACATCGTCGGGCTGATCGACGCGGCCCGGTCGCGCGGGGTGAACGTTCAGGCCAATGTTTATCCTTACACGCGTGGGAACAACGACCTCGCCAGCATCATGCCCCCGTGGGCGCACGAAGGGGGAACGGGGGCACTCCTCGCCCGGCTCAAGGATCCCGCCGAGCGCAACAGGCTCAAGAACGACATCCGCCACGGGCTGCCGGGGTGGTACAACCATTACACGGCCATCGGCGGCGACTGGTCGCGAATGCTCGTCAGCGCGAAGCTGAGCGAGCCGAACCGCCGGTTCCAGGGGATGACGATGGACCGCATCCTCGCCGAGAAGGCCAAGGGCCGCTCGCCGGCGCCCGACCCCCTCGACCTGCTGTTCGAATTCCTGGTCGAGGAGCACGGTTCGGTCGGCACGATCTACGCCCACCACACCGAAGAGGACATGAACCTCGCGCTCGTGCAGCCCTGGTGCTCGATCGGCTCCGACGGCTCCGCCCTGGCGATTGAAGGACCGCTACGACGAGGCCATCCCCATCCGCGCAGCTTCGGGACGTTCCCCCGCGTGCTTGGGGTTTACGTCCGCGAGCGCCATTTGCTGACACTGGAGGATGCCGTCCGCAAGATGACGTCGCAGAACGCGGCCAAGCTCGGCATCACCGATCGCGGCCTCCTCCGCCCCGGGCAGTTCGCCGATGTGACGGTATTCGACCCTGGGACGGTGCTCGACAACGCGACTTATCTCGATCCCTTTCAATACAACACGGGGATCGCATACGTGCTGGTCAACGGCCAACTGGTCCTGGACCACAACAGGCACACCGGCAAGCGACCGGGAAGGGCACTTCGACATGATTGAGACGGGGACTCACCGCCAAGGCGCCAAGAACGCTGAGAAAGAAAGAGAAATGAGGAAGAAAGAACGAGCAAACCAATGGACTCATGCCCTTCTCCCATTGCCATTCCTTCTCTCGTGCCTTTTCCTTGGCGCCTTGGCGGTTAACCCCCCTCCCCGCGCCTTGGCGGTCGAATCCCCGTCCGAGCCCTTGCCGCGGTTCGCCGCCAAGGAGCCTGCGGACGCCCTCAAGTCATTCCAGGTACGCGAGGGCTTCCGAATGGAGCTGCTCGCCGCCGAGCCGCTCGTGACGTCGCCCGTGGCGGGGGCGTACGACGAGGATGGACGGCTGTACGTCGTCGAGATGAGCGACTACCCGCACGTCGACCCCAAGAACGACAAGCCGTTCGCCGAGAACCGGAGCGACCCGCCCATCGGCCGCGTGCGACTGCTCATCGACCATGACGGCGATGGCCGGTTCGACGAGGGGCACATCTTCGCCGACAAGCTCTCGTGGCCGACGGGGATCGCCGTCTGGAAGGGGGGCGTGTACGTCGCGGCGACGCCCGACATCTGGTACCTGCGCGACAACGACGGCGACCACAAGGCCGACGAGCGCCGGCGGGTATTCACCGGGTTCCGCAAATACAACGTCCAGGCCGTGATGAACAACCTCGAATGGGGGCCCGACCACAGAATCTACGGCGCGGGGTCGAGCAACGGCGGGAAAGTCCATCCCGCCGATCGGGAGGGGGACGCGGTCGACATCCTGCGCAGGGATTTTCGCTTCGACCCGTCGTCCGACCGCTTCGAGGCCATCTCCGGGGGAGCGCGATTCGGCAACACGTTTGACGACTGGGGGAACCGGTTCATCTGCGATATCAGGAACCCGGCCCAGCACGTCGTCCTGCCCGCCCGCTACCTGGCGCGGAACCCCGACCTGCCGATCCCGCGCGCGATCAACGATTCGGCCGAGTTCGGCGACACGATCCGGCTGTTCCGCATCAGCCCCCCCGAGCCCTGGCGTGAGCTGCGCGCCCGGCGCTGGGCGGCCGTAGGCAAGGTCATGCCGCGGAGCGAGCTCGTCGGTGCGGGGTTCCTCACGTCGTCGAGCGGCATCACGGCTTATCGGGGCGACGCCTATCCGCCGGCCTATCGGCGCAACCTGTTCCTGGGTGAGGTCGCCAATAACCTGATCCACCGGATGGCCGTCACGCCCGACGGCGTGACCTTCCGGGCGCGCCGGGCGGATGCGAACGCCGAGTTCCTTGCATCGACCGACACCTGGTTCCGGCCCGTGAACTTCGTGAACGCCCCCGACGGGACGTTCCACGTGTTCGACATGTACCGCGAAACGATCGAGCACCCCTGGTCGATCCCCGACGACATCCGCAACCGGCTCGATCTCCGCAGCGGCTCGGACCGGGGACGCGTCTACCGGCTGACTCCTCCGAGCTTCCGGCATCGCCCCACGCCTCGACTCAGCCGGGCGACGACCGACGAATTGGTGGGGCTGCTGGAACACCCCAACGCCTGGCACGCCGAGACCGCGCACCGGCTCCTGTTTGAACGGCAGGACCCGGCGGCCATTCCGCTCTTGCGACGGCTCGTTCGCGAGAGCAAGGAAGAACGCGGACGATTCCTCGCGCTGTATTCACTTGCCGGCTCGAACGCGTTCCTCGACGGCGACCTCCTCGTCGCCCTCGCCGACGCCTCGCCGCACGTCCGCGAGCATGCGGTCCTCTTGGCCGAGCCCTGGCTGAAGGGCTCGCCGGCGCTACGGACGGCGGTCTTGCGAATGGCAGACGACCCCGACGTGCGAGTTCGGTTCCAGGTAGCATTTTCGGTCGGCGCGCTTGCCGGCAAAGAGCCCGCGCAGGCGCTTGCCAAGATCGCCTCGCGTGACGCGGCCGACCCCTGGATCCGGGCGGCGATCCTGTCCTCGGCAACGAACGACCCGGCGGGCTTGTTTGCCGACCTGTACAGGACAGACTTCAGGGCGAAGGAATCGGGGCCTGCGCTGCTGCAACCCCTGCTGTTCGTCATCGGGGCGCGTGCGAAGCGCGACGAACTGGCGCGCGTGATCGAGGCCTTCAACTTCGATGTCCCGCTCGAGCGGCCGGAATTGTTGATCAGCCTGGGCGAAGGGCTCGCACGTTCGCAGCGTACGCTGAAAGACCTGGTGGGTATCGTGCCCGGGCGCGGCTGGCTGGACGCCGTTCTGCCCCGCGCGGCGGAGCGGGCCGGAGCGGAGGACGGCCCCCCAAGCCGGCGCGCTCAGTACATGACGCTGGTGGGATTGACCGACTACGCGCTGGCCAGCCAAGCCTTCGGAGGCCTGCTCGAAAAGCCACAGCCCGCCGAGGTCCAGGCCGCGATCGTTCGCGCGTACGCTCGCTTCAATCGGCCCGAGGTGGCCGAAATCCTGCTCAAGCCTTGGAGCAACTATTCGCCCTCGCTGCGCGCGGAGGTCGTCGGGATCCTGCTCGGGCGCAGCGCATGGGCCGGCCCCGTGCTGAGCGCCGTGAAAGCCGGCAAGGTCCCGGTCGCAATGATCCCCGCAACGCGGCGGGCGATTCTCCTGAACGACCGCAGCCCGGCGATTCGCGCGTTGGCTCAAGAGGTGCTCGGCGGCCTTGCCGCCGGCCCCCGCGCGGAGGCCGTCGCACGCTACAAGCCTTCCATCGAGCGAGCCGGCGACTCCGGCCGGGGCCGGACCGTGTTCGACCGCGAATGCCAGGTCTGCCACAAGCTGGGCGAACGCGGGCACGCGGTCGGGCCAAACCTCGCGGGGATCCGAAACCGCACGGCGGACGAGATCCTGGTCAACGTCCTCGACCCAAATCGCGAAGTCTCGCCCGAGTTCCTGGAGTACACGGTCGCACTCGACGACGGGCGGATCGTGACCGGACTCGTAACGGCGGAAACGCCCAACAGCGTCACCCTCCGCGGCCGCGAGGGGGTGGAGCAGACGATCCTGCGCAAGAACATCGAAGAGATCCATAGCACGGGCAAATCGCTGATGCCGGAGGGGCTCGAAAAGACGGTGACGCCGGCGGAGATGGGGGACCTGATTGCGTTTCTGCTGAAGATCCAGGACTGAGGAAGGAGGGTTAACCGCCAAGGCGCCAAGGTCGCCAAGGTAAGAGGAGAGAGGACGAGAGTTCCGAAGGAGAAAATGACAAGGGCCATTCAATTCGCGTTTCGCGGGATCGTCTTATTTGAGTCTTTTGCCACCTAGACCTTCGCTCTTTCTCGTTCTTTTTCTCTCCTCTTGCCTTGGCGCCTTGGCGGTTGATCTCTCTTCTTGGCGGTTCGTTACATCGAGGGTTCGCTCATGAAGATCTGGGACCTTCATTGCCATCTTTCCGGTCTCGGCGGTCGCACGCCCGACGAGTCGATGGCCCGCTTGATCGCGCTGGCCGACCGGATGGGGATCGAGCGGGTCATCGTCTTCATGGGCGTCCCGCACGCCGCCGACCCGTCGCCCGAGGACTTGCGGAAGCAGAACGATCAGGTGCTCCAGGCACTCAGCCACTGGCATCATCGCGCGTTTGGATTCGTTTACGTGAGCCCGAAGCACGTCGAGGCGAGCCTGCACGAGATCGACCGGTGCGTGCGCGACGGTCCGATGGTGGGGCTGAAGCTCTGGGTCGCCGCGCGGTGTGACTCGGCGGAGGCGGACGCCCTCGTGCGCCGGGCGGCGGAGCTGCGGGCGGTCATTTTTCAGCACACGTGGATCAAGACGCAGGGGAACCTGCCGGGCGAGTCGACGCCGACGGACCTGGCCGCGCTGGCGAAGCGGCACCCGGATGCCGCGATCATCTGCGGGCACACCGGCGGTCAGTGGGAGATCGGCATCCGCGCGGTGCGCGAGACGCCGAACGTCACGATCGACCTTGCCGGCTCCGATCCGACGGCCGGCCTCGTCGAGATGGCCGTGCGCGAGCTGGGCGCCCGTCGCATCCTGTACGGCAGCGATGCCCCGGGGCGCAGCTTCGCCTCGCAGCTCGCCAAGGTGTACGGCGCGGACGTCACCGACGAGGCCCGCCGGCTGATCCTGGGCGAGAACCTCCAGCGCTTGCTCACGCCCATCCTCCGGGCCAAGGGGGTGAAGCTATGATCGACGTCAACGTTTCGCTCTCCCGCTGGCCCTTCCGCCGCTTGCCCGACGACGAGCCCGAGGTCCTCGTCAAGCGATTGCGACGGCTCGGTGTCACCGAGGCGTGGGCCGGCAGCTTTGAGGCCCTGCTGCACGTGGACCTGTCCGCCGTCAATGTTCGACTGGCCGAGACATGCCGCAGTAGCGGCGATGGGTTTCTCCGCCCGTTCGGCGCGATCAACCCGCACCTGCCCGGCTGGCGGGAAGACCTGCGCCGTTGCGCAGACGTGCACCGGATGCCCGGGGTCCGCTTGCACCCGAACTACCACGGCTACACGCTGGACGACCCCGTCCTCGCCGAGCTGTTCGATGAATGTGCCCGCCGGGGTTTGGTCGTGCAGATCGCCCTGCGGATGGAAGACGAGCGGACGGTCCACCCGCTCCTCAAGGATCTGCCCGAGACCGACCCCGCGCCACTCACAAAGTTGACCAGTCGCTCGCCTCGGCCGCGCGTGGTCCTGCTCAATGCGCTTCGCGACCTCCGAGGCGAGCCCCTCAAGAAGATGCTGGCGACGAGCGATCTGTACGTGGACATCGGCATGCTCGAAGGCGTCGCGGGCATCGAACAGCTCGTCGCGGACGTCGGGCCGGACCGGCTCCTGTTCGGCTCGCACGCGCCGTTTTTCATCGCAGACTCGGCGCACCTGAAGATGAAGGAGTCGGAGTTGACCGCCGCCCAGGCCGAGGCTTTGCGAACCGGCAATGCGAGGCGGATCGTGCCTTGATGACGTCGGACGAATCGGTGCGAATTCTGTCGCTTGAATAGGTGAAATGTCCGAAGATTGCTCGCCCCAAAGGGACCATTGAGAGCAGCCTACTTAGCGAGTGAACGAGCCTGAGATACGACCGAAGGAAATTCTCATGAAACGGAAGACGAACGCGACAGCCTTGCTAGTTTTCGCCACCGGCGCCGTCGCCCTCGCGGCGTATGCCGGGGAGATCAAAAAAGAGAAATTCGACGACGCCGGGTTCGTCTCGATCTTCGACGGCAAGACCCTCACGGGCTGGCACGTCAGCAGCAAGACGGGTCACGGCAAAGGGGGCCGGTGGGTCGTCGAAGACGGCGCGATCACGGGGAGCCAGGACGTCCCGGGGAACGGCGGGATCGTACTGACCGACAAGGAGTACGGCGACTTCGAAGTCGCGCTCGAGATGAAGAACGACTTCGGCCCCGACAGCGGGCTCTTCCTCCGCAGCAACGAGAAAGGTCAGGCCTACCAGGCGATGGTCGACTACCACGCCGACGGCAACCTGATGGGCGTCTATGGGGAAGGGTTGTCGGGAGGGATCTCGCGCCGGAACTTCGACTTCAAGCAGAAGGTCACGGAGATCACGCCCCATGACTGCCCGTATCCCTTGCCGATCGCGCCGGCGGACTGGCCCAAGCTTTGGACGCACGGCCAGTGGAACGAGCTGAGGGCGCGGATCGTTGGCAACCCGCCCAAGATCACGACGTGGATCAATGGCGTGCGCATCATGGAGTTCGTAGACAAGGAGAAGCGGCACCCGGACAAAGGGGGAATCGCGCTCCAGGTGCACGGCGGGGGAGACCATACGCGCGAATTCGTGCGCTACCGAAACGTGCGCGTGAAAGAGCTCGACCGGAAATGACGGGGCTCGAATTCTTTAACAATGCTTGAACGCCAGGCCGAATTGGGCGAGAATGCATCGGGATGAGACTGGCCGATCCGTTCGGCCAAGCCTTGGCAGGATGGGGTGCGCGATGAACCAGAAGACGGGCTGCCCGGGGCCTTTGGCGGTCTCGCGTCGACGCATGCTGCAGATCGGCGGAATCAACCTCCTGGGGCTGAGCTTGCCGCGGGTCTTGCACGCCGAGGCGAAAGCGAGGAGCGCGGGGCTGACGCCGACCGCCGACGCCTGCATCCTCGTCTTCCTCGACGGCGGGCCGAGTCATCTCGACATGTGGGACATGAAGCCGGACGCGCCGGCTGAGATTCGTGGGGAATTCAAGCCGATCGCCACGAGTCTTCCCGGCGTTCAGTTTTCCGAGCACATGCCGCTGATGGCCCGGCAGATGCATCTCTGCACGTTGATCCGGTCGGCCCACCACAGCGTTAACAACTCGCACGGGGCCGCCGTGTACACGGCGCTGACCGGTCTCGACCGCGGGGAGGTCGGCGGAGTCGCCAGCGCGACCGACTACCCTGCGCTCGGCTCGGTCGTGGGGATGTACCGGCCGCCGGAGACCCCGGTCGTCC
>JARLIH010000037.1 GCA_031291845.1 Isosphaeraceae bacterium
CACTGTGTTCTTATGGACGGCAAGCTGCCGAGCGGCTTCGACGTAGGTCACGTCGTTCAGCAGCTCGAGCGCCTGGAGCGGCGTGTTCGTGCGCGGGCGCTTCACCTGGCAGATTTCGCGGCTGGGGGCATCGAACGTCGTCATACTCGGGTGCGGCACGGTCCGCTTGCGGTAGATGTAGAGGCTCCGGCGGTAGAGGTTTGCGCCCTTGTCTTGCACGTAAGGCGCCTCGCCCGCCCCGCCGGCCAGCTCCTCCCAGAGGCCGGCCGGTTGGTACGGCTTGATCGACGGCCCCCCCACCTTCGTGACCAGAAGCCCGGCGATCGCCAGGGCGTTGTCCCGCACCGTCTCGGCAGGCAGGCGGAAGCGCGGCCCGCGTGCCAGGAGGCGGTTCTCGGGGTCGCGCTGGACGAGCGCGGCGGCCGACCGCGACGATTGGCGGTAGGTTGCGCTCGTCACGATCAATCGGTGGAGTGCCTTGACGTCCCAGCCGGTGCGGATGAACTCGGTCGCGAGCCAGTCGA
This sequence comes from Isosphaeraceae bacterium, assembly GCA_031291845.1. Classification (GTDB taxonomy): domain Bacteria; phylum Planctomycetota; class Planctomycetia; order Isosphaerales; family Isosphaeraceae; genus DAIDJG01. The sequence goes on from JARLIH010000037.1 coordinate 525, forward strand.
GCAGCTCGGGATGCGACGGGGGCTCGCTCTGGACGCCGAAGTTTTCGGCCGTCTTCACGAGGCCGACCCCGAAGTGGTGCTGCCAGAAGCGGTTCACGGTCACACGCGCCGTCAGCGGGTTCTCCGACGCCACGAGCCAGCGGGCCAGGCCCAGGCGATTGCGAGCCGCGTCCGAGGCGAACGGCGACAGCGACGCCGGAACGCCCGGCTGGAGCTTCTGGGACTTGTCCGGCATGTCGTACTGCCCGCGCTTCAGGACGTAAGTCTCCCGAGGCGCAGGCGCATCCTCCATGACCATGACGGTCGGGACCTGCTTCTCCAACTCCGTCTTTTCCTGCTTCACTTTGACCAGCGTGTCGCGGGCCCCCCGCAGCTCGGTCGCGACGTGGTCGGCGACATAGCGCGTCAGCAGCTCTTCCTGGACCTTGGATCGCCGTTCGGCAGGCATTTTCGCCGCCAGGAGCGCGGGGAGGGCGACCAAGGACTGCACATCGGCCGCGCTGAGCGTGCGGCGGTAGAAGCGAACGTCCGCGAGGTCGCCGTTCAGCGGCGCGCTCGCCGACCGCTTGCCCAGGTAGAGCGCCTGCTCGGTCGCGATCGTTCCCCGCAACGTGTCGGCAGCGACGTCCAGCGCGATCGGGCGGCCGTTGAAGTAGACCGTCACGCCCGCGGCTTTGCTCGAACCGTCGTAGGTGACGAAGACGTGCGTCCATACGTCCTTCGGCAGCGCTTCCTTCGTCGTGACCTTGAGCGCGTCACCCGGCCAGGCGTGCACGAGGTGCACGTCGACCTTGCCGCCGGCCACGAACAGGTCGAAGCCGCGGAAGGCTTTGGCGTCGTCCATCTTGCTCACGCACACGCCATCGCCCCGGGGGCGCACCCAGGTGCCGTAAGAGAACTGATCGGTCCGCTCGAGACTCACGGCCTGCCCGGCGTCGGCGAACGCGCTGTCCTTGCCTTCCAGCCGCAGCGCCTTGCCGAACGGCCCCTCGGCCCAAGCCGGCGATCCGCCTCGATACTGCGCTTCACCGGTCGCGGCGTCCTTGGGCAAATAGTGCAGATCTCCCTCGAGCGGGAAGCGCACCAGCCAGTCACGATTCTCCTGCGGCTCGGGCTTACCGTGCTGTTCGTCCTCCCAGCGCTTTCGTCGTACGGCGAGCTGCCCTTCTTCGTCGCGCACGGTCTTCTCGGCGGCCGCGATCGCGGCATCCAGCGAGCGCAGACGCTGCTCGTCCTCGCGGCTCGGCACGCTCACCAGCGGCGGCACGTTGCCGCGCGTTTCGGTGTAGACGCCCTTTTCGTTGACGCTGTTGAAGAAGCTGAGGAACTGGTAAAACTCCTTCTGGCTGATCGGGTCGAACTTGTGGTCGTGGCAGCGGCAGCAGCCCATCGTCAGGCCGAGGAAAACGGTGGTCGTCGTCTCCACGCGGTCCACCGCGTTCTCGATCCGCCACTCCTCGTCGATCGAACCCGCCTCCGTGACCGTGCGGTTGTTGCGATTGAACCCGGTGGCAATCTTCTGCGAGAGCGATGCGCCCGGGAGGAGGTCGCCCGCGACCTGCTCGATCACGAACTGGTCGAACGGCAGGTTGCGATTGAACGCGTCGATCACCCAGTCGCGCCAGGGCCACATCGTCCGCGCGAAGTCGTTCTGGTAGCCGTTCGTGTCGGCGTAGCGCGCGACGTCGAGCCAGTCCATGGCCATCCGCTCGCCATACTGCGACGTACCGAGCAGGCGGTCCACGACCCTCTCGTAGGCCCCCGGCGCCTTGTCGGCGAGAAACGCGTCGATTTCCTGGAGCGTCGGCGGCAGGCCCGTCAGGTCGAGCGTCACGCGGCGGATGAGCGTGGTCTTGTCTGCCTCCGCGGATGGCTTGAGCCCCTCGGCATCGAGCCTCGCGAGCACGAACCGGTCGATCGGCGTGCGCAGCCACGCCTCGTCCTTGACCCGGGGCGGCTTCGGCCGGCGCGGGGTTTCGAAGGCCCAGTGCTGCTGCCACTTCGCCCCTTGATCGATCCAGCGCTTGAGCGTCTCGACCTGCGCGGCCGACACCGTCCGCCCCGATTTCGGCGGCGGCATCCGTTCGTCGGGCTCGTTGCTCGTGACCCGCAGGACGACCTCGCTCTCGGCGCTCTTGCCCGGCACGATGACCGGTTCCTTGGTCCGAAGCGCATCGTCCTTCAGGTCAAGCCGCAGGTCCGCCTTGCGGGCCTTGCCGTCCGGTCCGTGGCACTGGAAGCAGTTATCGGACAAGATCGGCAACACGTCACGGCGGAAGTCGACCGGCTCGGCCCCCTCGGCGGGTGCCATGAGGCCGTAAAGCGTCAACGTCAGGACGAGACACACGCCCCATGTTCGGGCCGACGAGCCGGGGCAAGAGCGCGGGGCGAAGAGTCGTTCGGGTGCCATGCGGTCTGAACGCTCGCTAATTCGGGGCAGGTTGGGTGGGAGGGATCGTCACTCACATTATCTCCCACATCCCGTTCGGGCACAACGGGCCACATGGTCGAGGCGATCACCGACCACGCGTGCGGTTCATAGAACCTGTGAGTCGTGCGACTCCATCCTCAGTTGCCGTGGGAAGATGAGACTGGCAATTTTGACTCGATGCCGACCGTTCCGCGTCACGGACCGTACAGGTTCTTCTTCGACTCCGGCGACCGGGACGAACCCTCGCGTGTGCACGTCGAACGCGACGACCGTGAAGCGAAGTTCTGCCTGAGCCCCGTCCGCGTGGAACGGAGTCGAGGATTCGCAGGCAAGGAGATTAACGTCATCCAATCGATTCGATCATCGAGGAGAACCGGCAGCAACTGCTGGACAAATGGAATGAATACTTCAACGGTTGAATCACGGCCGGTCACGGCAACCAGTGTGATTGTGACAGATGATACGCTCACGCTCGAACTCTCTGACGGCCGCTCCGTTTCCGCGCCTTTGGCGTGGTATCCGCGCCTCCTGCACGGTGCGGCCCAGGAGCGGAGTCGCTGTCGGTTGATCGGTCAAGGGCTTGGGATCCATTGGCCTGACCTCGACGAGGACGTCAGCGTCGCGAATCTGCTCGCGGGGAGCCCGTCGGGTGAGAGCCAGTATTCGCTCAAAAGGTGGCTCGAGCAAAGGGCAGGCGGCCACCGCTCGCCCGAAAACGGCTGACGGTCGAAGGTACTCAGTTTGTCCTCTTGATCGCCGCGACGGAATCGGTGTCGGTTCACAATGCCAACGATGGTCAGCTCGCGAGGCTGGTCAGGGTCCGACGTTACTAGTAGCATATGGTTTAGATCGATCTCGGCGGGAGGGTCGCTTGAACCGGACTCAGTTACAGCAGCTCGCCGAGGAACGCGTGCGCGATGCAGAGGCTCTTCTCAACGCAGGCCAGTGGTCCGGTGCCTATTACCTGGCCGGCTATGCCATCGAATGTGGGTTGAAAGCATGTATCGCCAGGATGACCAACCTGCATGATTATCCAAACAAAGACCTCGCCCTAAAGTGCTACACGCACAAAATCGAGGCGTTAGTTGAAGTTGCCGGTGTCAAGAACCAACGCGACTCGGACGCGACTGCGAATGCGGCACTCGGCGCCAACTGGTTGATTGTCAAGGACTGGGACGAAAAATCCCGGTATCAGCAGTGGACCGAATCTCACGCCCGTAAGCTATTCGCTGCCGTCTCCGATGGAGCCAATGGGGTATTGCTATGGATCAAGGGCCACTGGTAATCGAAGAGATCGACGCGGGTGAGAGACTGGTTCGCGCATTCGACGAATACGAACCCGTCAAAGCTGCGTTCTGGCTCAAGGCCAGCGACGAAGAGCAGCGATATCTTTACCTTGCGTCTGACGGGATCGATGACACCAACTTCGACGTGGCTTACGGGGAGGTGCTGCGTCTGGCGAACCAGATGCGGTCTCCATACCTCGATCCATTTCGGGTGAAGCTGATCAGCGGTCAGGACCCACTGGCCCAATCAGCGGTCGATATCAATCGTCGCTTCCGAGGGCCGATCGCAACTCGCTTCGGTGGCAAGTCGTTCGGCGGCCTTAGTGTTGATGATGTTTACATTTATCCGTCGCCGCTTCCAGCAGCCGCGACATCGACATGACGGAGCTTGGAAGCCGCCATCTCGCGAGGCCGTCATTCTCGCCACTATAATCGGCCCCTTGCTGCAGCGCGGGGTGTACAATCTTATGCAAACGGTAAAGTACGTCTACTGGCAGGAAGAAGATGGCTGGCTCGGCTACGTCGAGGAGTATCCGGATTACTGGACGCAAGGAGGAAGTTTCGACGACTTGATCGAGCATCTCACGGATCTCTACCTTGACCTCACCACCGGGACGATTCCGGGCATGCGCAAGCTCGGGGAACTGGTGATTTCATGAAGCGTGTCGACCTGATCGAGGCGATTGAAAGTCTCGGCGCCGAGCTCGTTCGGCACGGACGTTAGCACGCGTGGTACAGGAATCCGGCGACAGGAGTTGCGCAAGCCATTCCGCGCGATCGGGGACGGCTGGGGATTCGGCTGTCGGTGGCGACTTTACGTGACTCCACGCCATTTCTTTTCGGGCCCGAGAACCCCCTGGCATCGTCGCCCGCCGCGCGATAGAGTTTAACAAGAGTTGAAGATCCCCGCCGTCCGATCTCTCCATCAATGACCCGCCCGGAAGGCCTCCCGAGGGACATGATGCGAACCAAGCTCCGCTGGGCCCTGACGGTGTCGATCGGGTTCGTGGCCGCCCCGGCCCGGTCGAATGCGACCGAATTGCTCTCGCCCGACCGCCCGATCGACAACGTCGTCGACCATTACCTCGACGCCAAGCTGGCCGAGGCGAAGGTTAAACCCGCCTCCACGGCGGACGACGCCAACGTGATCCGGCGCTTGACGCTGGACCTCGTCGGACGCATCCCGACCGCGGCCGAGACCCGCGCGTACCTCGATTCGACCGACCCGGACAAGTGCGCCAAGCTGGTCGACCGCTTGATGACGTCGCCCGGGTTCGTCCGGCACCAGGCGAACGAGTTCAATGCGCTCTTGATGGCCGGCACGCCGGGGAGCGCGCGCGACTATTTGAAGGACGCGTTCCAGGCGGACCGGTCGTGGGACCAGATCTTTCGCGACGTGATGCTGGCCGACGAGTCGGACGCGGGGCGCAAGGGGTCGAGCGCGTTCCTCAAGCCACGCGCCAAGGACCTCGACCGGCTGACCAGCGACGTCAGCTCCACCTTCTTCGGCGTGAACGTGAGCTGCGCCAAGTGCCACGACCACCCGCGGGTGAAGGACTGGAAGCAGGACCACTTCTACGGCATGAAGTCGTTCCTGAACCGGACGTTCGAGAACGGCGACTTCCTCGGTGAGCGCAGCTACGGGGTCGTCAAGTTCAAGACGACCGAGGGGCAGGAAAAGCAGGCCAAGTTCATGTTCCTGACCGGCCGGACGGTCGACGTCCAGGAGAAGGAGCCATCGAAGGACGAGCAGAAGAAGGAGCGAGAATCGCTCGAAGAGGCGCGTAAGAAGAAGGTCGCCCCCCCTGCCCCCACGTTCAGCGCCCGGGCGAAGCTGGTTGAAGTCGCGCTGCAGCTGGGCGAGCGCGATTTCTTCGCCCGCGCCGTCGTGAACCGGGTGTGGTACCGCCTGTTCGGCCACGGCCTCGTCATGCCGCTCGACCAGATGCACTCGGAGAACCCGCCGAGCCATCCCGAACTGCTCGAGTGGTTGGCGCGCGACACGATCGCCCACGGCTACAACCTCCGGCGCTTGACGCGAGGGCTGGTTCTCAGCCGGGCCTACGCCCGCAGCAGCCGCTGGGAGTCGGGCGAACCACCCCGTGCCTCATTGTTCGCCGTGGCCAACGTCCGACCGCTCAGCCCCGTGCAGTTGACGACCTCGATGTGGGTCGCGGTTTCCGACCCGGAGCTTTTCGCCACCAAGGCTAATCCCGCAGAGATCGAGCAGCGGATCGAGGGCCTCGAGTCCCGGGGCCAGGGGCTCGCCGCAACGATGGCCCGCCCGGGGGAGGACTACTCCATCGGTGTCTCCGAAGCGCTCCTGATGAGCAACAGCGACCAACTCAAGGGACTCCTCGGCGAAGGGGGCGATCGCCTCTTGACCCGGCTGGTGCAGACCAAGGACGCGGGCGAACGCATCGAGCTGGTGGTTCGCAACGTGCTCTCACGGCCGCCGGGCGACGATGAAGGGTCGCTGCTCGGCGAGTTCCTCCGAGGGCACGACGACAAACCGGTCGAAGGGTGCCGCCAGCTCCTCTGGGCACTGTTGACGAGCGCGGAGTTTCGGTTCAACTATTGAGCATATTCGCCCTGTAACTCACCCCACGAAAAGGGGACGACTGATGGCCCAAGCGCGACGCAGCTCGTTTTGCGGTTCTCCGGAGCACGTCCTCGACCGCCGCGGGTTCCTCGGCGCGTTGGCCGCAGGGGCCGCGGGCCTGGCCGCCGACATGACGGCGCTGAACGTGCTGGCCGAGCCGGCCCTGGCCGCCGAGCTGAAGAAGCAGCAGAAACGCGTCATCCTCCTCTGGCTCGCCGGCGGCGCCAGCCAGTTGGAAACGTTCGACCCGAAACCGGGCGCACCGACCGGCGGGCCTTTCCGCGCGATCCCGACCTCGGTGCCCGGCATCCACATCTCCGAGCTCATGCCCAAGATGGCGCAGCGGATGGACCACACGTGCATCATCCGCTCCTTGAACACCAAGAACGGCGACCACGGCGGGGGAGCCCGGCTCATGATGCGCGGGCGGATGGACGACCCGAGCGTCCGCTATCCCGACCTCGGCGCCGTGCTGGCCCGCGAGCTCGGTCGCGCGCACAGCAAGGTCCCCGACTACGTCTCGTTCTACAGCTCAACCGAAGGGCGCGACTTCGCCCCCGGCGCAGCGGGGTTCCTGGGCTCGCGGTACGCCCCCATGGAGCTCACCACGAGCATGATCCCCGAGAACATTCGCCGGCCGGAGTACGTCTCCGACTCCGACCACATCCGGCGCGCTGAGCTTCGCGAGCTGATCAGCAAGCGGTTCGAACGCGGCCGCTCGTCGGGGGCCCTCGGCAGCCACAACGAGGCGTACCAGCGCGTCCGTGGATTGATGGCGAGCGAGAAACTCTTCGACATCACGCAAGAGCCCCAGGCGGTCCTCGACCGCTTCGGCCCCACCCTGTTCGGCCAGCAAGCGCTCGCAGCGCGGCGGCTTGTCGAGGCCGGCGTGCCGTTCGTGCGCGTCGGCCGCGCGTGGTGGGACAGCCACGGCCAGAACTTCGAGACGCACCAGGAGCTCGTCCCCGAGCTCGACCACGTCATGTCGACCTTGCTCGACGACCTGGCCGAACGGGGGCTCCTCGAACACACCTTGGTGATCACCCTGGCCGAGTTCGGCCGCACGCCCGCGATCAACCCCAGCCTTGGGCGCGACCACTTCGCCTCGGCCTGGAGCGCGACGCTCTCCGGCTGCGGCATCCAGGGTGGTTCGGTCTACGGCAAGTCGGACAAGACCGGCAACACCGTCGCCGACGGCGAGGTCGGTGCCGCCGAGCTGTTCGCCACGATCTACCGGGCCCTCGGCATCGACCACCAGAAGAACTACTACGTCGGCTCCCGCCCCGTGCCCCTGACCGAACCCGACACGGAACCGATCGCGGACGTGCTCGCTTAGGTTGATCGCGGCTCTTTGTAGGGCCGGCCATTGCCCGCCGGCGGTCGGCCGGCAAAGGGCGGCCCGACAGTTCTGAGGTTACACCCG
>JARLIH010000394.1 GCA_031291845.1 Isosphaeraceae bacterium
CCGGTAGGGGTCTCGGTCGAGCCGCCAGGGCAAGTCGCGGCGAGCGTCCTGATACCAGTCCACGAGCTTTCGGCGTACGCTTGCAACCCAGGCGGGGTCGTGGTCGGGTGCGTCGTCAGGGATCACGGGTCTCACCGCCGAGGCTCGGAAAAGAGGGACGAACCGCCAGGACGCCGAGATCGCCTAGTCCAGAGGGAGAGACAAGGAGAAACGATTGTAGAGACCGGAACAGGAAATGTCTCGGTCCGCGTCAGGCGGAGAGTTTTTCGTAGGGTGCGTGCAGCGCACCGGTACATTGCATGCACCCCACGGGACTCAGGCGGCCCGCTCGGTCCCCTTCGTCGAGTACCGTTGGCTGGCGAAGAAACGCTCGATCGCACCGACGACGTGCCGCTGCGCGTCTTCGGTTAGCTCGGGATACATCGGCAGCGCGATGGTCTGGCCGGCGGCGGCCTCGGAACGAGGGAAATCGCCCGGCTCGTGGCCGAGGGAGGCGAAGCAGACCTGGAGATGGAGGGGGATCGGGTAGTAGATTTCGGTCCCCACGCGCTGGTTGGAGAGGTGGGCCCGGAGCAGGTCTCGGTCCGCGTCGGGGACGCGGATCACGTACTGATTGTAAACGTGGAAGCAGTCGGCGCGCTCGACGGGAAGGCCAACGAGGCCGAGCAGCTCGTGCTCCTCGAACAGGCGGCGGTAGCGCTGGGCGACTTCGCGGCGGGCGTCGGTCCACGCGTCGAGGTGGCGGAGCTTGACCCGGAGCACGGCGGCCTGGAGGGCGTCGAGGCGGGAGTTGAAGCCGACCTCGTGGTGGTGGTACTTGGGCTCCATGCCGTGGACGCGCAGCCGGGCCATCCGCTGGGCGAGCGCACTGTCGGTGGTGGCGATCATGCCGCCGTCGCCAAAGCCGCCGAGGTTCTTGGACGGGTAGAAGCTGAACGCTGCGCTCTGGCCGAGGGCCCCGGTGCGCCGGCCTTTGTAGCGGGCGCCGATCGCCTGGGCGGCGTCTTCCAGGACCGAGAGGCCGTACCGGGCCGCGACCTCGTTGATCGGGTCCATGTCGGCCGACTGGCCGTACAGGTGGACCGGGATCAACGCTTTGGTCCGCGGTGTGATCGCCGCTTCAATGAGGGCCGGGTCGATATTGTAGGTGTCCGGCTCGATGTCGACGAACACGGGCTTGGCCCCGGTTCGCCAGATGGCACCGCCGGTCGCGAAGAAGGTGTAAGGAGAGGTGATGACCTCGTCGCCCGGTCCCACGCCGAGGGCCAGGAGCGGCAGCAGCAGCGCGTCGGACCCCGACGCGCAGCCGACGGCGTGCGGGACGTCGCAATAGTGCGCCACCTCGGCTTCCAGGCCGGCCACTTCCGGCCCGAGGATGAAATATTGACTTTCGAGCACGCTCCGGACCACCGGATCGATCTCGTCGCGGATGGCCTGGTATTGGGCTTTCAGGTCCAGAGCGGGTACTGCGGGGGGCTCGGACATGCGGGTCATCGACGATCACTCCCTTGATCCCTCGCGCGGCGAGGCTGAGGTGCGTTCTCCCTCCTGGAGAACGATCGGACACAGCACGCTATTCCTTCGAACCATTTGTGTCAATGGCGGATGCGGCCCCCGCACAAGCCGTCGAAGCATCCTGGGAACGCGGCGGCTCCACGCCGGAAGTCTCATCAGCCGAACCGCTTGTGGCTAGGTGCGAGCCGGCGTGGGTTGCGGCTGTCTGTTGGATCCGTTCGACCACCAGCCGATCCAGCCATGGGTCTGGGCCCAGGGCCGGCCCGAGCACGAACGTGACGGTAGGGTGCCGTTCTCCGAGCGCGTCCCGGGCGGCCGTGAGGTCGCGCCGCAGATGGACTCCGGCGGACAGGAAGTAAGGGATCATCAGGACACGAGTTGCGCCCCGGACGACGCAACGGTCCCCCCCGGCGATGATGTCGGGCTCGGCCAGCTCCAGGAACGACGGCTCGACGATCGAATAGGCGCCGCGAGCCGACAGCCGGGCGGCCAGCTCGTGCAGGTCGTCGTTGGCCGGGGCGTGGCGGCTGCCGTGGGCGATCAGCAGGACGGCGGTCATGGCATCGGCTGGAGACATTGGCGCGGCTCTCGACCCTTGATCGGTGTTCGGGTCATTGTAGGCCACGCTGTCAATCATCGTCGTCATCGCGCTCGGCTCGAGGCCGGGGGAGCACGAACGCCGCGCGGACGGGCGGGGGCATTGGCGAGCCGGCCCCCTTCACGGCCTTCCAGATGATCTCGTTGAACACGAGGTCGTCGGCCTGGTCTTCGACGGCCAGGTTGAGCTTCTGCGATTTCTCCGCGCCCCAGGCGGTCCGGTCGTTCTTGGCCTTCAGGTCCACGCGCGCGGGGCGGTGGGTGAAAGGACTGAGGTCGGCCTTGGCGCTGAACGCGTTGACCATCGGCCGCGCGGCGGCGTCGAACTGGCTCATCGGTTCGAGGCCCAGGCAGAGCTCCATCGTCCGGAGCATCGACGACGTGCTGTACATCGTCGAATCGACGGAGTGACGCTTGATGTATGGACTGATCGCCAGCGCCACAGTGCGGTGGGCATCGACGTGATCGGAGCCGTTTTGGGCGTCGTCCTCGATCACGAAGATGGCCATCTCTTTCCAGAAGCGGCTCTTCGTCAGCCCCTCGACCACCCGCCCGAGCGCGAGGTCGTTGTCGCCGACGTAGGCGATCACGGTCGGCTTGCCGACGGCCGTCCCCGAGGTGTGGTCGTTCGGCAGCCGCATTACCACCAGGCGGGGCATGTCGCCGGCTTTCTCGAACGCCGCCAGCTCTTCCAGGAACCGGTCGGCGCGTTTCGCGTCGGGGTAGTCGAGGTCGTAGCTGCGGAACTTGGGGTCGAAGTGTCCCGCGAGGCTCTTGACGTCCGTGGTCGCGGGGTCGCTCGGCGTCTTGCCGTTCTTGATGAACTCGCCGTAGCTGCGGTAGCTCACCCCCTTCTCGGCGGCCTTGTCCCACAGGTAGCCGCCGGCCGGGCGAGCGATGGCCAGCGCACCTTCGGCCGGGTAAGGGACGCGGCGATTCCCGCGGTACATCAGGGGCCAGGTCTTCTCGACGTAGTCGGTGGCATAGGCACCCATCGTCCACTCGTGCCCGTCCGCGCTCACCTCGCCGTCAACGTAAAAGTTATCCAGCAGCACGAACTCGCGCACCAGGGCGTGGTGGTTCGGGGTGACGCTTTCCGGGAAGAGGCAGAGGCTGGGCTCGCCGTTCCCTTCCGGCAAATCGCCAAAAACCTGGTCGTACGTCCGGTTCTCCTTGATGATATAAACACAGTACTTGATCGGCGAAGGGTCTCCGACCTTGGCCGGGATCGGGTTCCCCTTGTCTTGCGCGGGGTCGCGCACCGCCGTCGGGTCCCCTTTGCGGAGCGGGCTGCACTCGTAGACCGTCTTGGAGTAGTCGGCCATCTGCTTGGGCGTGGGCATGGGAAGCGTCGAGAGCGTGCCTTGAAACAAACCGGCGATGTACTCGCGCGTGTTATCTCGGCCCCGGGCGAGCGGGTTCGGCCCCTCGCGGTTCGCCTTCGAGGCCGTTCCCTTGCCGTTGCTGACGAAGAGGGACTTGCCGTCGTGCGAGACCCGGACGCACGTTGGGTGCCAGCCCGCGGGGATGAAGCCCAGCGGGGCGCTCGAGCCCGGCTCCGACACGTTCACGACGGCGACGTCGTTCGTGTTCGCGTTGGCGACGAAGAGGACCGACTCGTCGGCCGACAGGCTCAGCGCGCTCGGGGTGCAGCCGGTGGGCGCCTTGGGGTCGATGGCCGTGCCGATCGTTTCGAGGGCGCTCCCCTTCTCGACGTCGATGACCGAGACCGTGTTCCGGTTCGCGTTGGCGACGTAAAGGACCTTCCCTTTCTTGGTGAGGAGCAGCTCGTTGGGATGCTCCTCCGTCTTCCAACGTGCAACGACCTCATTCTTGGCGGTGTCGACGACCGCAACCTCGGCCCGGTTCCAGAGGCTGACGTACAAACGCCCCCGCTCCTGGTCCCAGGCCAGGGCATACGGGTACGAGTCTTTTTCGAGCGGAAGCTCGCCGAGGAGCGGTCCCTCGGTATCGAACCGCGCGAGCGAGTGCCCGAACGCGTTGGCCACCCAGAGCGTTTTGCCGTCGTCGGCAATCGCAAGTCCCGCCGGCACACGGTTCGCGTCTGGGTCGCGCTTGGGATAGGTCAGCTTGAAACGATGCGACAGCAGCCCCGCGTCGTGGTCGAAACGGTAAATGACGTCGTCGAAGCCGCCGCCGGCGTAAAGACGCTTGCCGTCGCGCGACCAGGTCAGGCCGTAAAACGACTCGGGAATCGCGACGCGGGCGATGACTTTGTGGGTCTTCGTGTCGAGCGTGATCACCTCGTGCTCGCCGTAGCCCGCGTGCAGGATCGCGAGGACCGGCTCGCTCGGGTGCTCGGCCATTAGCACCGGGAAGTCGCCCAGCCGCGTCTGCTGCCCGGCCGGCCGGAGCGACCAACCGTTGGGAAGCAGGACCGTTCCCGAGCGCGTCAGACCGGGCCAGGTCGCCTCCGAGCGCGATCGCTCGGGGCCGGCGGCCATCGCCTCGGCCGTGATACACAACGATAAGATCAAGAAAGAGGTCCGGGCGTGGGGTCGGGACATGGGTGCGAATCCTGGCGGCGGGCCGGCTCGAGGCGGAGCTCCAGTTCCGTTCTCTGCGGGGCCAAACTATCACGCGGAGCCAGGCGACGCTATCCGCAGTAGTCGCCGACACGAAATCTTCGCAGAGTCTCAGCGGGTCGCGGAGAGCGCGCGGAGAGCCAACCGCGACTCGGCCAGATCCTCGACGACCGGGCCGGCGTCTCGACCTTGAAACGCAGGGAGAGCGACCCAGCGCAGGCTCGCCTGCGACGATGGTTGCCCTCCCGCGATGATCTCCGCGACCGCGGCGCTGAACTCCATGGCCCCGCGGCGGTTGAGGTGCGTGGGGTCGAGAAAGCAATCCTCGGCGTAGCCGGCGGTACGGCCGTCGATCACGACCAGGTTCGAGTACTGCTCTTGATGCGAGCGTACGAGTGCGGCGAACGCCACGTCCGATCCCAGGTGTTCGCGACGTAGTTGCCACTCAGCGCTTTTCGGCGGGATCAACCAATACACGGCAATGTCATGAACCCGGGCCAGATGGAGGAATCGTTCGAGATACAGGGCATTGGCCCGGTTCGGCCGCCACGTTTTGGCCGGTCCCACGCGAGTGTCGACCACCGGCCGAGGCGCGTTGGCCCGTGAGGCGACATGGGCGCCTCCGTTGGCCGACCAGTTCCTTAGGGTCGCCCGGCGTTCCTCCGCACCGGGGTCACTCTGGCGCCGCAGGATGGCGAGAATGTGTGCGCGGATCTCGCTCCGTCCTTTGAACGACGGCAAGGCCCACGCCAGCGCGCCTTGGTTCGCCAGCGCAAGGTCGCGTGCGTTCCACGCCAGTTCCGCGGCGTCGTGCGCGTCGACCAGTTCACCCCAGAACGGCGCACTCGACCTCGGGGAAACCGCCAGCAAGTTCGGGTCGAAGTCGACCACGACCGCCCGCGGCCGCGCACCCGATTCGAGGATTCGCCGCAGGAGGAAAAAGCTGCTCGGCGCCTGCCCTCCGAACGCGGCAAGGTTGCACGCCCGGCCGCCGAGCTTCGCTTCCAGTACGCGCGGCAGCACGCCCACCTTGACCTGGCTGTCGCCCAGGCACAACACGTCGAGGTCACGCGGGCAACGCGCGACCGCTTCGGCACTGAAGCGCCAGGAGTTGGACTGCATGCCGGAAAACGTGGCCGGGTGCCGCCCAACGAACCGCTCGGTCAGCGCGACCAGGACGATCATGCCAACGAAACCCCAGGGAATGGCGCTCCGTCCAGCGGCTCGGCTCGGCTCGTCCATGATTGCGAACGGGACTCTCTGGGGTCGAAATCATCCAACGTTCGGCAATCATCGACACCGACCATCCCACGGCTTCACTTCTTCACCGATTTTCCTCGGGGTCGATACCAGACGACGGTATGAGCGTTAAGGCGGCGAGTCGGGGATTGGCAAAACGGCGGATTTCCCTATGATTATAGGGGCCGCGAGTCGGAGCAGAAAGCGGTTTTCGGGCCCCTCAAATTCGGTCCTACCGTTTTCCGTTACCGCTATTGCTACCGCCTTACCATGAATAAGAGTCGCCCTTATGGCTCGCGAAGCGAACGTTCGATGGGACGCACACGCCAAAGCCTACCGATCCGATGTCGGGCCAAGGGGCAAGAATGGCCGACGAACACCCGTCTATTTCCGCACCGACAAGGATGATCATCCCATCACGGAGTCGCCCGCGGGGAAGCGCGCGGCCGCGAAACTGCTCGACGCCTATCTGGACAAGCGCGACGAGGACGAGACTGCGCTAACCCAATCGCTCACGAACCCGACGGTCGAACAACTCCGAATCCTCTGGCTATCCCACGTCAAGCGCACGTGCACGCCGGAGACCTACGCGGTGTCGAAGTCGGCCATCGGCCAATTTGCCGCGTTCGCGCACAAGGGAATCGCCTACCGGACCCGACGAGCGGCGACCCTGACGACGACGGACCTCGCGCGGTTCCTCGAGGCCAAGAAGGCGGCGAGACGCAAACCGAACTACCTCGCGAAGCTTGCGGGAGTCGTTCAAGCAATGCTCAACTGGTCAGCTGACCCGCAACCGGATCGGACCCCCGAGCGGCTGTTGTTGGCCGGCAATCCTCTGGCCGGCATGGCGGCTCCCTCGGTCCCCGACTCCCCTGAACGGTTCGCCGAAATCAAGATGATCGCGGACTTCCTCCAGGTCTGGCGAAAGGTTGCGGCGGCGAAGGATCGGCATCGCCGGGCCGGGCATTGCGAACGGCTCACGATCCTGCTCATGCGATGCTTGGTGCAGACAGGAGCCCGGCCGCACGAATTCTTCCGCGCGCAATGGGCCGACATCGAGTGGGAAGCTGGGAGAACCAGGGGGAGCAACCTTGTGTTCGGCAAGATTGTACTGCCACCCGAGCGGTGGAAGGCGGGACGAAAGACCGGGAAGTCGCGCACGGTGTACCTGACGCCGCGGCTGACTAGCGCGCTGCGTCGGGAATCGCATCATCCCGACCGCCACGCAACGCACATCTTCTGCCACGTCCGGCGGCGCGCGCTCAAGGCTGGCGAGGTTGAAGTTTCCCCGGGCTTGGACGTCTGGAATATCTCCGCGCTCGGTCGGCGAGTGAGGGAGATTCGGCGGTGGTCAGAGGAAGCGAAGTTGCCGGACGAGGGGCCGAACCGTGTGGTCGGCTACCTGTTCCGCCACACCACGGCGAGCCGGGCGTTGATGAAGGGGCTGGATCCGGTGACGGTCGCGGCTCTGCTCGGCACGTCGCCAACCATGCTCAAGAAGCATTACGCCCACCTTCTCGACAGCCACCTGGCCGAGGCGGCCCAATCGCTCGCGGCGGCGCGGCGCGATTAGTGGACCAGTTTAGATCGCTTGCCGGGACGTCCGGTCGTGTGCATATCGCCGTCCCATCCCGCCGCGCGCAGGGCGTCTTGGCCCGGGACCGGGGCCGGCGCGGAAGCTCTCACTTCCTTCGGCTCGCCTACGGTCGCGGTGTTGTCCTCGATCCATTGCGCGATGTCGGCGGCTTTGAACTTCCAGAGCTTCCGGCCACGACCGACTTTCCCGGTCCCCGATATGTCGACCCTCTGGATCTTCCCGGCGTTGACCAGGCGCCAGAAGGAGGATTCAGAGATGTCCAGCCGCCGCGCGGCCTCTGTTCCTGAAATCAGGGATGCCGTCACTATCTCGCTCATCGCGTCTCGGCCTCCCGCTCACTCCCGACCTCTTTAGCCTCGACCTTCACGATCGACCAACCGAATAACCGTAAAGTGCTCCACGGATGATGATAATTTTGTTCCATGTATCGAATCACCTCGCCGCGTGTGCTGTGCATACCCCACGGCATGAGCGACCGACCAGACTTGACTCCCCAGACAATCATGATCTCCCCTCCCCTCCACCGACTACGGCCACCCGATAAATCCACGCATTCCGCAATTCGTCATGCCGCCCAACGACCAGCCCGCGTTTCTCAAGTCGCTTCATCGCCTCGTAGACCCGAACGCCGAGGATGTTTCGTCGAAGTCTGTTTCCGACCTCTCGGACGGACCGCGGCCCGGTGGCTAGGATCGCCAGGACGGAGCCCTCATCGCAGTGCGTCTCGGGGTTGAAGACACGGATCATGATTGCTCCTCGTCTCTCGCAGCGCCGTCCGAGTCCCCGCACCGTTCCACCGGCGTCTCTTGACCGCACACCGGACACCAAAATTCCGTGTCCGTGCCGTTTTTCCATTCGTGTACGCGCCGGCAACGCGGGCAGCGAAAGAGACCATCCGTCTCGGTGCTCGCGGAAGCCGGAGAGACAAGGGACCGCTCGGCCATCTTCCGGAGCCGCATCGTGTAGGACGCCCACGAGTCGGTCCCGATCGGGAGCTCGTCGCGGACCGCCTGAAGGGCAACCCGAAGCCGCTGAATCTCGCTCCGATCCTCATCGGCCGCGCGGCAATAACCCTGAATGTGTCGAAACTTGTCCTCGCTGAGCAGGGTCAGCCGCTCCGCCTCCTTCTCCGCCGCTTCGCGCAACGTGCACTCATCGCGGTACGCCCGGCGATACCGCTCTGCCGTCATCCCTGCTTGCTCAAGGCAGGTCGCCGTCGCGCAGCGGATTATCTCTTTGATCCGCTCATCGGACATCGGTTCCGCCTTTGATCCGGAGGCGTCGAATGCCGCGAGTTCGGCTTCCGCTTCGGCTGGCGTCATCCGCTGGAATGGTTTCAGTTCGGCCTTCAGCCGCTCGAATTCTTCCCGCACGCACCGCACCAGCCGCGCTCGCTCGTCCGACCCGTCAACGTGCCCGCACCCGATGATGTCGCCGATTTCCCGCAGGGCCTCGACCGCATCGGCCATACACTCGGCGTCGTCCTTGGCGCATCGGGCGATCCCCCGGAGTTGCTCCATCTCCGCCCGTGCCCCGTCTACCCCTTCCTGCCGGGCGTCGGCGAGGGCCTGGGCAAGCACCGCCTCCGCCTCGTTGTCGCTTTCACCAATTTCGGCGTCGAGGGCGGCGCCGATTATTCGAGTGAGCACCGCCCTTACGCGCTCCTTGTCCGCCTGTGTCGACTCACCCACCAGCCACCTCCTTTCCAACGGCCTTTCCCGCGAACTGCACCACGCTGCCCAGTGCAGTGAAGTGCGCGGCGTATTCGCTGTCCATCTCTGCGTAAAGCGTGTTGTATGCCGCGACGATAGCCTCACAAACCCTGACAAGCCTCGCCTGCTCTCCCTCCAACGCATGCGCCCGCTCCGTCTGCTCTCGCCAGAGCCGGTAGTAATCCGGGGGCTGCG
>JARLIH010000038.1 GCA_031291845.1 Isosphaeraceae bacterium
ACACAACACGGAAACGAGATTGGCGGGACACTTCTGTTTTGTAGGGGCGGGTTTCAAACCCGCCCTACACCATTTTAGAGCCCGATGAATTGGGCGGGTTTCAAACCCGCCCCTACGTGACCAATGACTGCCGCCTCGCCACACAACACGGAAACGAGATGTCGTGCGCTGCTCTAAAGCGCCGCGAAATTCGCATACATGGCCAACCCGACCCGTTGGCTCTTCTCCGGGTGGAACTGGCAGGCCATCAGGTTCTCGCGCCAGACGACCGCGGGGAAGGGGTCCGGATAATCGGCCTCGGCCGCGACGTCGTCGGGACGGCCCGCGACGGCGTGGTACGAATGCACAAAATAGACCGACGGATCGGCCGGCAGACCTTTGAGGATCGGCGCTTCACGCTTGACGCGCAGGGTGTTCCAGCCCATGTGGGGGATTTTCAAGCCGGGGGCGGACGCGAACCGGACGACCCGGCCGGGGAGCAGGCCGAGTCCCTCGTGCACGCCGTCTTCCTCACTGGCGTCGAAGAGGAGCTGAAGGCCGAGGCAGACGCCCAGGCAGGGCTTGCCGGCGAACACGGCGTCGCGAAACGCTTCGCCCAGACCGGTCTTGCGCAGCTCGGCAGCGGCGTCCTCGAAGGCACCGACGCCGGGGAGGATGACCTTCGACGCGCTGCGGACGCGGTCGGGGTCGGGCGTGATCTCGGCATGATGACCGACGGCCTCGATCGCCTTCTGAACGCTGCGTAGGTTCCCCATGCCGTAGTCGATGATGACGATCATTGCGCCGACGTTCCTCAGTGCGACTTGCAGGCGTTTCGAGCCTCCATCGTACCGCGCCCCCTTCGAGGACGCCACGATTGAACGCGGGGGCGTCGTCCGGCATCATTGGGGCCGCGAACTGTTCGAGACCGACGAGACCGAGCCATGCCGGACGCCGCCATCCCGCTGATCCTGGGCACCCGCAACCGCAAGAAGGGGGGGGAGCTCGCCGAGCTCATCGCCCCTCCGTGGGAGCCGAACCCCCGCCTTGCGCGGCTGGCCGTGCAGACCCTCGACGCCTTTCCCGAGATGCCCGAGGTGGACGAGGACGCCGACACCTTCGCGGGGAACGCCCGCAAGAAGGCGAGCGAGACGGCCAGGGTGCTGGGCCGCTGGGTGCTCGCCGACGATTCGGGGCTGGCCGTCGACGCGCTCGACGGCGCACCCGGGGTGTTCTCCGCCCGGTTCGCCGGCACGCACGGCGACGACGAGGCGAACAACCGCAAGGTCCTGGAACTGCTGGCGAGCGTCCCGGACGAGCGCAGGGGGGCGGCCTTCGTCTGCGCGTTGGCCCTGGCGGACCCCGAGGGGAACATTCGCCTCGAAGCGGCGGGGGCGTGCCGGGGGCGGATCACGCGCGAGCGGCGCGGCCCGGGCGGATTCGGGTACGACCCGCTCTTCTTGATCCCCGAGTACCACCGAACGTTTGGCGAGCTCAGCCCCCTGGTCAAGCACCAGCTCAGCCACCGCGCCCGAGCATTTGCGCACCTTCGGCCGGAGCTGGACCGGCTGATTGCGCTGGGAGTCGTTGGGTGACGACAGAATGGTACGAATCGTATTTGTAGGGTGCATGAAATGCACCGGTCCGCGATTAGCCCACCGTGCTCGAGGCACGCCGCATCATGGTAGGGGCGGGTTTCAAACCCGCCCGATTCTTCCCTCGAACGGTCTCACGGTTCCGACGGCGGGAAGAACTTGATCCATGAAGTAGGGCGGGTTTGAAACCCGCCCCTACAGGCGTGTGGCTGCGCCGCACGGTGAATCTGGCGATCCGGCGCACCAAACACGTTCGTGCGGCGGTGCATTTCATGCACCCTGCATTGGATTTTTTCCGCCATTGATGATTCCTCCAGCAGGACCCATGTCGGGAACGCGGGCACCGACGCATTGTAGCCAACCCAACGCGCCAGCTAGGGGACGCGGTGTGATCCAGATCCCGGTCCACGCCGCGGAGGCTCAAAGATAGAAACGCCCCCGGGGACGTACGTGTTTCGCATACGAGGACGATTCTGGGCTTGAATCCGATACGATACGTCCGTATACTCAATGGGCTGGTACGTTCGAACCGACTTGCTCAAGGTTGTTTCGAAGGAGGCTGACGGCGCTTTGCCCCGTATGGGGCATTTGAGTATAGCACCGTGTTTTAATGCTGTGATTGCGGCACGTCTCCGACGACAACGCCCAGTCCCGGAGGGACGGGACGACTGAAGTTCAGGCCGGTCGACTCGCCCTCGGGGGCGTCACTCGGGAAGGCGGGTCCGTCGACCCCAGCGTGGAAGCGCGGTACGTGTTTGCGATGCTCGGTATGCGGCACGGACGGCGGGGGGGGGGGAAATTTCGGATTTTTCGGAAATTTCGTGAGCATTTGCACAACGCTAAACAGCGACACAACGGTCTTGCATTCGTTTCCTTGCAGGAGGCCGGGGCACGGTTTCCACGCGCATGAAAAAACGCCCCCGGGGAAGGCCGGGGGCGTCGCGAGGAGCGTCGCGTTGTCGTTGCGGGGCCGCTCAGTACGGCATCGACTTGCGGGCGACGAGCGGGTGGCGGGCGTCGCAGGTCTCGCACGACGGGAACGTCGTGGCGGGGACTGCGGCCTGCGGCGAGGCGACCACGAACTGGGCCGAGGGCAGGACGGCGGGCGGGCAGTGCACGACCACCGGGACCTTCACGCACACCTGGACCGGCACCTGGCTGCACACCTGCTTCGGCACGCAGACAGGATGGGTTTCGGCCACCTGGCGGTGGACCGTCACCGGGCAGTGGACCACCTGCGTCACGGGGACCTGCTTGCAGACCGTGTAGCACTCCTTGCGGACGCACTGCACGGTTTGCATCTCGCAGACCGTCTGCGCCACGCTCTTCACGTGAGTCTCGCACACGGTCTCGCAGATGGTCTGCGGCACGTTCTTGACGCACGTCTCGGCCACCATCCGGCAGGTGGTGACGGGGACCTGGCAGGTCCGGGTCTCCTGCACGTTGCGGCAGACGGTCACGGGGACCTGCTTCACGCACTGCTCGGTCACCATGCGGCAGTGGACCACGGGAACGCGCTTGACGCACGTCTCGCGGACCATCCGCGTCACGGTGCAGGGCACTTGCTTGACGGCGGTCTCCTGGACCATCCGGGTGACCTGGTAGGGGACGGTCTTCACGCAGGTCTCGGGCACCATCTGGGTGACGGTGTACGCCTCCTGCCGGCACTCGGTCCGCGGGCACATCTTCGTGACGCAGACCGGGACTTGCCGCATGCAGGTGCGGGACACCATCGTGCAGTAGGTATACGGGACCGTCTTGTAGCACGTCTCCTGGACCTGCCGGCAGGTGGTCACGGGAACCATCTTGACGCACTCGGTCGTCACCGTTTCGCAGATGGTCTGCGGCACCTGCTTGACGCAGGTTTCCTGGACCATCCGGCAGGTGGTGACCGGGATCATCTTGACGCATTCCTGGGGCACCATCGTGCAGGTGGTGACCGGGATCTGCTTGGTCACGCAGACGGGGACCTGCTTGCAGACCGTGTAAGGGACCTGCTTGCGGATCACCTGGCTCTCGTAGACCGTGCAGCAGACGTTCTCGACGACCTGGCGGGGGCACCAGACCTGCTTGCATTCCCACGTGCCCGGGCACTGAACCCAGCAACCGTTCACGCAAACGACCTTGCCCGGCACATAGTTGCGCTGGGTGACCCATTCACCGCACTCACGCGTGACCTGCTTGGTCACGGTGCGCGGCACGCACACCGTCTCGCAGACCTCACGGCAGGCGGTTTCGGTCACGGTCTGGTACGAGGTCTCGGTCACGGTCTTCATGCAGGTCGTCTGCACGGGCTTGCAGACGGTGTAGCGGCACTCCTGCATGACCGTCTCGCGGACCGGACGGCAGACCGTGTAGGTGCACTCCTTCATGACCGTCCGGCGCACCGGGGTCTGCACCGTGTAGCGGCACTCCTTCATCACGGTCTCGGGCACGTTGCGGCAGACGGTGTAAGCCACCTGCTTGTACGCGCACTGCCGAACGGGGACCTGGACCGTGTACGGCTGGCACTGCATGACGGTCGACTGCACCGGCACCATCACCGTGTAGGGGACGCTGCGGTAGCAGACCTTCTGCACGGGCTTGCAGACCGTGTAGGTGCAGGTCTTGTAGGCCGTCTCACTGACCGGGCGGCAAACCGTGTAGCAGACGTTCTTGATGAACGTCTCCTGCACCGGCCGGCAGACCGTGTAGTAGCAGTCTTTGTAAGAGACCTCGCGGACCGGACGAGAGACGTTGTACACACACGTCTTCATCACGGTCTCGCTCACGGGGCGGCACACGGTGTAAGCGCGCGTCTCCATATGAGTCTCGCGCACCGGGCGGCAGACCGTGTACGTGCACTGTTTCCACACAGTGCGCGTGACCGGCCGCTGAACGGTGTACGGAACCTCGCGCATCACCGTGCGGTAGCTGGGGCGCTGGACCGTGTAGGGCACGTCCCGCACACACTGCTCCGCCACCGACTGCATCGTGGTGATCGTCCTCGGCTGCATGACCGTTTCGCAGACGTCGCGCAGGGTGGTGACCTGCTGGGTCTCGTAGACCGTCTGAACGACGTTCTGCATCACGGTCTGCTGCTGAAGCTGATACTCGACGTGACCGCTGCACTCCTGGGTCACGGGGCAACATCGTGTTGAAGCGCCACCGGCATAGCCGGCCGCTCGTGCCGGGTGCTCGGAGCCCCAGGCGCCCAAGATGAGCGCCACAAGGGTCACCGACAGAAGTTTACGCATCGTCAGACGCTCCTCAGCAACACTCCCGACTTTCATGAACTTTCGGATCTCGCGTCCGAGACCTCCGCACGGCGCGCGAGCCCGCCAACTTCAGGATGAGGCATCGACCAATTTCGAGGGGCGGCTTCAGTGTCTTTCTCCAGATTTCCCAGGGACCCAATCCTTCCAGAACGCAAGGTTTGCCTAGAACTTACGCGGACCACTCAAGGACTCCGGATTGTCAGAAAAGGCGGTCGAGAGACCGCAGTGCACAGAGTGCGAACGACCGCCAAGGTTTGCCCGACCGGGCGGGTCGAGCGTGTGAGTGACGGATGTTGGGTGGCACGGCCCGGGTATGTGCGTAGCGTCCCGCGCGCGGAATGCTGTGGTGTGGCGAAGCTGCACTCTTGTAGGGGCGGGTTTCAAACCCGCCCAGCAAAGGCGATTCACATGCTCCTACCACGTCAGTGGCGGTTCGGACCAAGGCAAAAGAGAAGGGCGGGTTTGAAACCGGCCCCTACACTTTCGCGCCCCGCGCTACGAATTGGCCATCGTTCCGAGCACTCGGGCGAACCCAACTGGCAGCCTGCCGCTCCTCCCTGGTAACCTGCTGGCAGTAGCGACCGAGAACTCCTTTTTCCGTGACGACTCATGACGCAACCAACGATCGTGATCCCCCGGGGTTTCCGCGCATCGGCCGTGAAGGCAGGGATCAAGCCCTCGGGCGGGATGGACCTGGCCGTGCTCGTGTCGGACCGGCCGTGCGCTGCGGCGGGAACGTTCACGACGAACCGCGTCTGTGCCGCCCCGGTGCGCTGGGACCGGGCGCTGTTGCCGACGGCCTCGGCGCGGGCGATCGTGGTCAACGCGGGGAACGCGAACGCGGCGACAGGGGCGGAGGGCGAGGCGAACGCGCGCAGGACGGCCGAGGCCGCGGCCTCCCGGCTCGGATGCCGTGGCAATGACGTGTTTGTGGCGTCGACCGGCATCATCGGCCACCAACTGCCGATGGAGCGCTTGCTCGACGGTCTCGCCCGGGCGCTCACGGAAACCTCGGAAGACGAATCCGCGTTTCATGACGCGTCCCGAGCGATCATGACGACCGACACCCGGCCGAAGGTCGTCGCGCGCGAGCAGGTGATCGGGGGACGGGCGGTCCGATTGCTCGGACTGGCCAAAGGGGCGGCGATGATTGGCCCGAAGATGGCCACGATGCTCGCGTTCTTCCTGACGGACGCGCCGGTCGCCGCCGACGACCTCCAGAGCATGCTCTCGGAGGCCGTCGAGCAGTCGTTCAACTGCATCTCCGTCGAGGGGCACATGAGCACGAACGACACCGTGCTCCTGCTCGCCAACGGCGCGGCGGGGGGCGAGCCGCTCGCCGGGACGGCGCTCCAGGAATTCAGTGCCCTCGTGCAGTCATCCTGCGCAGCGCTCGCCCGGATGATCCCCGAGGACGGCGAAGGGTCGACGCACACGATCACGATCGACGTCGAAGGGTGCCACGACCGCGAGCAGGCCCGCGCGATCGCGCGGGCCGTGGCGGACAGCGCGCTCGTCAAGACGGCCATCCACGGCGCTGATCCGAACTGGGGCCGCATCGTGTCGGCCGCCGGGTACGCGGGCGTCCCGTTTGAGGAGGCCGAGCTCTCCCTCTGGCTCAACGGCGTGGCGCTCTACCAGGCCGGCGCCCCCGTGCCGTTCGACGCCCAGGCCGTCTCGGCCCACCTCAAGGCCGAGCGCGAGACGCACATCCGCCTCGTGCTCACGCACGGCGACGCGTCGATTCGCTTCTGGACCTGCGACCTGACCGCGGAGTACGTCCACCTGAACGCCGATTACACGACCTGAGCAGGCGTCGGGCTCGCCCCTTTCGTGGCCCCGGGGCTTTGTCGTAGAATCACTTCGGTCATATCTCGCCGCGGCGCAAATGAAGGGGCAGGGGGCATGGCGAAGATCTGCGTGACGATCGGACGCGGGCGACATTCGTCGCTCGCCGAGGAGTGGAAAGCCGCCGCCGGGGCCGGCGCTGAGCTGGTCGAGCTGCGCATTGATTGCCTTCGCCGCGACCCGGACCTCAAGCGCATCCTGGCCGAGCGGCACACCCCGCTTATCTTCACCATCCGCCGGGGGGCGGACGGGGGCCTGTGGCGCGGCAACGAAGAGAAGCGCCAGCAACTGCTCCGCGAGGCGATCGTCGCAGGGGTCGATTACGTCGATCTCGAAATGGATATCGCCTCCAAGATCCGGCGCTTCGGCAAAACCCAGCGCATCGTCAGCTACCACAACCTGAAGAACACGCCGCAGGAAATCCAGGACGTCGCCGAGCAGTGCGACGAGATGGACGCCGACGTCGTCAAGGTTGCGACCAACGCGTTGACGCTCGCTGACGCGTCGCGGGTCCTCCAGCTCGCCACGACCGCCGCCGTGCCGACCGTGGCGATTGCCATGGGGGAGCTCGGTGTTTTTACGCGCATCCTCGGCGCGAAATACGGCGCACCGTTCACGTACGCCGGGTTCCATCCCGAGCGCACCTTCGCGCCGGGCATGCTCCACTTCAAACCGTTGCAGCAAGACTATCTCTACGAGCAGATCGACGCCCAGACCGAAGTCTACGCCGTCATCGGCGACCCGATCGAGCAGAGCCTGAGCCCCGCGATCCACAATCCCGCGTTCCGGCAGCTCGGGCTGAACAAAGTGCTGGTGCCGCTGCTCATTCCCGCCGGCACGCTGGGGGCGGCGCTCAAGGAGCTGGAGTGGCTCGGCATCAAGGGGATGAGCGTGACCATCCCGCACAAGGAGGCCATCGTCCCCCTCCTGACCCAGAAGGACGGCGCCGTCGAGCACACGAGCGCTTGCAACACCGTCATCTTCAGCGACGGCCAAAGGACCGGCTATAACACGGATTATCGCGCGGCGATGGAAGTGCTCGAGCACGCGCTCGGCGGTGGGACCGAGACGGCGAGCCCGCTCCTAGAGAAGCAGATGTTGATTCTCGGCGCGGGGGGCGTGGCCCGGTCGATCGCCTTCGGCGCCGTACGCCGCGGCGCGGCGGTCACGATCACCAACCGGCACGACGAACGGGCCACCGAGCTCGCCGAGGCGGTCGGCGGCCGCACCGTCAACTGGGGGCAACGCGCCAGCCAGCTCACCGACATCATCGTCAACTGCACGCCCGTCGGCATGCACCCCGACGTCGACGACACCCCCATGCCCCCCGCCGGCTTCAACAAGCCCGGAATGCTCGTCTTCGACACCGTGTACCACCCCGAGAACACGATGTTCTTGAAGCTCGCGCGCGAACGGGGCTGCATCACTGCAACGGGCGTAGAAATGTTCATCGGTCAAGCCGCGCACCAGTTCAAGCTCTACACGGGTCACGACGCGCCGGTCGACCTGATGCGGGAGCGTCTGAAGCGGCGGCTCGGACCCATCCGCGAATGACGCAGGACATCGCCCCCGCGCCGTCGGGACTCTCGCTGATCGGCCTGCGAGGCACGGGCAAGTCGACGGTCGGCCGGCTGCTCGCGGCCAGGCTCGGCCGCGACTTCGCCGACGCCGACGCCGTGCTCGAAGCCCGCGCGGGCCGGACCATCCGCGCGATCTTCAGCGACGACGGCGAGCCGGCCTTCCGCGACTGGGAGGAGCGGGTCGTGACCGAGTTGACCGCGCGGCCGGGCCTCGTTCTGGCCACGGGGGGCGGGGTCGTTCTGCGCGAGTCGAACCGCGCGCGGCTGCGTGCCTACGGCCCGGTCGTCTGGCTCGCGGCCCCTCCGGCGGTGCTGGCCACGCGGCTCGCGGCCGACTCCCGGGGGCTGGCGGACCGCCCCGCCTTGACCGCGGCGGGCACGCTCGGCGAACTGGCCGCGGTGCTGAGCGCCCGTGAGCCGCTCTATCGGGACCTTGCCGACTTGGTCGTCGACACGAGCGATCGGACGCCGGAGGAAGTCGTCGACGCCGTTGTAGCCGGGCTGTTAGACCGGGGCGGGCGCCTCGGCTAAACAGCGCAGGCCGAAGACTCGATCCACGCGCCGGGATGCCTTCCGTTGGAACGCCAACCGCCTCCGCTGGTGCCTCACGACCCCGACCTCGACCCTCCCCCAGGGCGGCGGGTGAGGCGCCCTCCTCCGGGCGCGATCCTGGTCCCGCAGGAGTACCAGCGCCTGGTGGCCAACCCGTTCCTGGCATTGGCACTGCTGATCGCCTGGCTCGGCGCGATGCGTCTGGCGCTGCTGGCCCGGAACTTCGTCGCTGTCGCCGTCGTCGGGGTGTGCTTCTTCGGTGTGATACGGCTCCTGCACTATCATTGTCTCGATTGCGGGCATACGGGCTGGCTATTCCGCTGGCGCGTCCACGCCTGCGAGGCCGTTGTTGCGCGCCAGGTCGCCGGTCGCGTGCGCCGGTGGAGAGGGCCCACGCCGACGGTCCAGGTGGTGCTCTGGCTGTACGTGATCGGGTGCGCGGTGATCGCGTTGGGCGTCCTGAGGCTGATGCCGTCCTTCTGACCCATCTTGGCCCTCAACGCGGGAACGGATTGTCATGTAGGGCCGGTCCTACGGATTACAGGATTGTGTGACCCGGGGCGTCGCGCATTGGAACCACGCCTGCAATCGCGCCGTGGCACCCATCGGTGGGCTCTTTACAAGGACCACCTTCCTCCACACAATGGTGGTTTGCTTTTCAACCGTTCGGGCCGGCAGTGGGAGTTCCGAATCGTGCACGAGGAAGCGATCCGCAAGGCGGACGTCCTGATCGAAGCGCTGGGCTACATCCGCAAGTTCCACGGCCGGTTCACGGTCATCAAGCTCGGCGGGTCGGTGATGGAGAATCCCGAGTCGTTGCGGGCGCTGCTCGTCGACGTCGTGTTCATGCAGACGGTCGGCATGCGGCCGGTGGTCGTCCACGGCGGCGGCAAGGCGATCACGCACGCGATGGAGCAGGCGGGGCTCGAGGCGAAGTTCGTGCAGGGGCGCCGTTACACCGACGACGCGACGCTCGCGATCGTGGCGCGCGTGCTGGCCGAGGAGATCAACGCCGACATCGTGCGCCATATCGTCAAGTTCGGTGGCAAGGCCTCGGGCCTGCACCACAAGACGACCGAGTGCCTTTTCGGCCGCCGCTTGTTGTTGCCCGACGGTCAGGGGGGCGGGATCGACCTGGGGCGGGTCGGCGAGGTGACCGAGGTCGATGCGCAGACGATCGAAAACCTCTGTCTTGCCGGGGTCGTGCCGGTGCTCCCCTCGCTGGCGGAGGATGACGACGAGAAGCTGCTCAACGTCAATGCCGATACCGCGGCGGCGGCCGTCGCGATGGCGCTCAAGGCGGACAAGCTGGTGTTCCTGACGGACACGCCCGGGATCCTCCGCAATCGCAACGAACCCGAGAGCCTGATCCGGGGTCTGACACCCGACGAATGCCGCGCCTTGATCCAGCAGGGCGTCATCGACAAGGGGATGATTCCGAAGGTGGAAGCCTGCCTCACGAGCCTCGAAGCGGGCGTTCGCAAGACGCACATCATCGACGGCCGCCTGCGCCACTCGCTGTTGCTGGAAATGTACACGGACCGCGGCATCGGGACCGAGATCGTGCTGGGCGAACCGGCGTCGGCGACCGGAACGAACGGAGCGGAAGCGCGCGGCCACGTCGCGGTCAGGCCCGCGTGAAGCCGGTCTTCACGAAGAACTCGTCCTTTCGACATCACTCCCCCGTCACTTGCATCGTACTCTGTCTCCACGTATCGCCGGCGCAGGCCGGCCCAGCCTTGCGGGAGCCCCAGCCTTGGACGCAGCCGCGCATCGGAGTTCCGCCGAGACGATCGACCAGTTCGGCAAGTACGTGATCCCGAACTACCGCCGTTATCCGGTCTGCCTGGTCAGGGGCGAAGGCTCGTGGGTGTGGGACGCGGAGGGACACCGCTACCTCGACTTCTTCCCCGGCTGGGGGTGCAACATCCTGGGCCACTGCCCCCCGCGCGTCGTGGCAGCCGTCCGCGAGCAGATCGGTCAGCTCATCCACGTGCCGAACACCTGGTACATGGAGGCGCAAGGGACGTTCGCCCAGGCCCTTTCCGAGCGCGCGTTCGGCGGCCAGTGCTTCTTCTGCAACAGTGGCGCCGAGGCGAACGAGGCGGCCATCAAGCTCGCGCGCGTTTACGGGCACGCCTCGGGCCGGTACAAGTTCATCACGGCCGAGGGGGGCTTCCACGGCCGGACCTACGCCGCGCTCAGCGCCACGGCCCAGCCGAAGTACCACGCCGGGTTCGAGCCGCTCGTGCCGGGGTTCACCTACGTTCCCTACAATGACCTGGACGCCGTCGCCGCCGCGCTCGACGACCAGACCGCGGCGGTCATGGTCGAGCCGATCCAGGGCGAGGGGGGGGTCAACATCCCCGGGCCGGACTACCTGCCGGGCCTGCGCAAGCTGTGCACCGAGCGCGGGGCCTTGCTCATTTTGGACGAGGTGCAGACGGGGCTCGGGCGGACCGGCAAGTGGTTCGCGTACCAGAACTACGAGATTGCCCCCGACATCCTCACTTGCGCCAAGGCCCTGGCCGGCGGAGTCGCCGCGGGCGTGATGATGGCCGCGCCGGAGATCGCCGCGGTGTTCAAGCCGGGGATGCACGCCAGCACGTTCGGCGGCAATCCGATCGCCTGCCGGGCGGGGCTGGCCGCGGTCGAGACGATCGAGCAAGACCACCTGCTCGAACGGGGCCGGGCCGTCGGCGAGCGCTTCCGGAGCCAGTTCGAAGCGCTCCGCGCCGAGCTGCCGCAGCTCGTGCGCGACATCCGGGTCCAGGGCGTGATGGTCGGCCTGGACCTGACGGTCGACGCGTCCGACGTGGTGGCCCAGTGCCTCGAGCGGCGGCTGCTCGTGAACGCAACGCACGGTCACGTGATCCGGCTCTTGCCGGCCCTGAACATTGGCGACGAGCAGATCGACGAAGGCTGCGCGATCCTGGCGGACGTCCTCCGCCAGGTCGTCGTCTGAGCCGGGCCGAAGCCGCTGCGAGGACTCCTCCGACCATGGTGCGCCACTTTACCGACTTGTTCGACCTTTCCCCCGATTCGGCCCGCGAGTTGATCGGCCGCGCGCTCACGCTCAAGCGCAAGTTTGAGGCTGGCGAGCGGCCCGACTACCTCGCGCGGCGGACCCTCGGCCTGTTCTTCGAGAAGCCGTCGCTCAGGACGCGCGTTAGCTTCGAGGCCGCGATCGCCCAGCTCGGCGGCTCCGCCGTGTTCCTCCGCGCCAAGGACGTGGGGATGGGCGTGCGCGAGAGCGTCGCCGACTTCGCGCGCATCATCAGCCAGTACGTCGACGCCCTCGCGGTCCGCACGTTCGCCCAGACGACCATCGAGGAGCTGGCGCGGCACGCTTCGATCCCGATCGTCAACGCGCTGTCTGACGCGGCCCACCCGTGCCAGGCGCTGGCCGACGTGATGACCATCCAGGAGACGCTCGGCCGCCTCGAAGGGGTGAAGCTCGTTTTCGTCGGCGACGGCAACAACGTCGCCCGCTCCTTGGCCATGACCTCGGCCCTTCTGGGGCTCGAGTTCGTGCTCGCAGCGCCCTCCGAGTACGAATTCCCAACGCACTTCCGCGAACGCTACCAGGCACGGTTTCCCGGCATCCCCCTCACCGTCGTGCACGACCCGCGCGAGGCGGTCGACGGAGCGGACGTGGTCTACACGGACGTCTGGGCGAGCATGGGCCAGGAACACGAGGCCGAGGAGCGAAATGCCGCGTTCACCCCGTTTCAAGTGAGCGAGGACTTGCTCCAAGCCGCGGGCCGCGACGCGATCTTCTTTCACTGCCTCCCCGCCCGGCGGGGCGAAGAGGTCACTTCGGACGTCCTCGACGGTCCGCGCAGCCGCGTCATCGCCCAGGCCGCCAACCGGCTCCACTTCCAGAAGGCGCTCCTCATCTGGCTGATGCTGGATGAATGGCCGGCGCAACAGGGAGGGGAAAAAGGCTAGAAACTATGAACGACCACTCGCCTGCGCTGCGTGCGCGTAGCGGAATCGGCCACCGGCACGAAGCGCGAACGAGTGATCATTCTCTAGCCTGATTACAGGTCATTGCCTTCAAGGGCCCCGGTTGAGCGGGCGCCTCTTTTCCGCAAATGGGAGTTCGATCGATGCCCCGACACGACGGCCGCGCCCCAGACCAACTGCGCC
This sequence comes from Isosphaeraceae bacterium, assembly GCA_031291845.1. Classification (GTDB taxonomy): domain Bacteria; phylum Planctomycetota; class Planctomycetia; order Isosphaerales; family Isosphaeraceae; genus DAIDJG01. The sequence continues at coordinate 12,964 of JARLIH010000038.1, forward strand.
CCGTGACGATCCAGCGCGGCTTCGTGCGCAACAGCCCCGGCAGCGCGCTGTACCGCGCGGGCGGGACGACCGTTCTCGTCACGGCCCACCTGTCCGACAAGGTTCCGCCGTTCCTCGAAGGCAAGGGGGTCGGCTGGCTGACGGCCGAGTACGCAATGCTTCCCGGCAGCACGCCCACGCGCAAGTCGCGCGGGCCGGACGGCCGCGCCACGGAGATCCAGCGCCTCATCGGCCGGAGCCTCCGGGCGGTGATCGACACGCGCGCGCTCGGCCCCTGGACGGTGCACGTGGACGCCGACGTCATCGAGGCCGACGGCGGTACGCGCACCGCCGCGATCACGGCCGCCTTCGTGGCCGTCGCCGACGCCCTGCGCAACAGGCTCGGCCCGGACGCGCGCGGCGTGCTCCGCGACAGCATCGCCGCCGTGAGTGTGGGAATCGCCGGCGGCACGCCGGTGCTCGACCTCGACTACGTCGAGGACTCCGCCGCCGACGTCGACCTCAACGCCGTTCGCCTCGGCCGCGGCGGGTTCGTCGAAGTGCAGGGGACCGGTGAGGGCGGGACCTTCAGCCGAGACCAGCTCGACCAGATGCTCGACCTGGCGGACGCCGGGATCACCGCGCTCAACACGTTGCAAAGAGCCTCGCTCGGCGACGATTGGCCATTGGAGTAAAGCCGATTCGCCTCCCTCCTCGCGGAGAACAAGAGCGAGAGAACGCGAGGGAGGATTTCACCGCAGAGTTCGCGGAGACCACGGAGCTGAGACCGAGAAGTCAAAGCTGATTCCCGTATCATTCTGTGAATTTCATTATAATTTAAAATTATGATACTTGGAACTTTACTAACTCCGTTCTCGATCTTCCTCTTCGCGTTCTCGGCGTCCTCTGCGGTGAAGTCCTCCCGCTGCGTATTCGGCCTGCCTCTCTGACTGCTCAGTGGCGAGAACCTGGTTGTTCAGGGTGCGGGGGCGGGATTGACGACGATCTTCGACGCCACACTCGCGTCGTGCGCAATGCCGACTCCGTCCCCTTTCTTGAGATCCTTCAGTTCCATCGTCTTCCCCTCGTTGGTCACGATGGCCGTCTTGGGCGTCACTTCCACCCGGACGTCTTTCTGGGACCCGAGCTCCGTGATGACGAACGACTTCAGGTCCGCGGCGACGGTCTTCACATGACCACCCAGCTCGTCGGGCTTGGCGTTCACGGCGACCTTGGCGACGTCCGCGCCGTTGTACGTCACGCTGACGCCGTCGCCCGACTTCAGGTCCTTGAGCGCGTAGACCTTACCATCGGGCGTCTCGATCGTGGTCTCCGGCGCGAGGGTCACCGTGACGTCGCGCCCCGTTCCCTTTGCGCTGACCACGAATGACCGTCCGTCCAGGTCGATCTTCTCGACCACGCCCAGGAGTGGGCCCTGGTTGACGACGATTCTCACGGCGACGCCGCCGACATGCGAAATGCCTATACCGTCGCCCTTCTTGATGTCCTTGATCGTCATCGGCCGGCCGTTCACGGTCATGATCGCGGCATCAGGCGCCACGGCCAGGTCCACCTTGTCGTCCGTCTTCTGTTCGGCCACCACGACCTTGCGCGCCTGCACATCGACCGCGGTGACGACCCCCGCAAGTTGATCGCCCCGCGCCCCGCCCGGCGCCAGGGCCGGGACCACGAGCGCGGCAGCGCAGCACACCCAAAACGAACAACGCACCTTCATCGGACCCCCTCCCGAAGGTCGGTCCCAGGGGAACGGGGAAGCGGGCCGTCCCCGCCCCCAAAGAGTTCCTCCGTCATGATGCGTTGATGCAACTGCGGCGCCGAAGCGCAAAAAAAACGACGAGCACACCGCGGCGCGACCCCGTGCACGGCCGCTGAATCGTCCAACTCCGTTCCCCGGAAACTTGTCTGGCCGGTCTTGGATAGAAATGCTAAAGTCCCGCCCGCATCTCTCCGTCCTGCCGATTTCCCACCTTGTGTCTCACCGTTCCGGGCGGAGGGCCGTTGGCCCGTGCCGGCGTCATCGCGTCCGGGCCGGTGAAGGAATGGATTCGTACGCGAACCCGACAAGGATGGGGGATTGCTCCAATGAACGCTAAGCATGCCGTCGTGGCATTGGCTCTGGCCGGCGCATCCTCGTGGACGACGGCCACGGTATTTGCCCAGGCGCCCGGATCGGGCGGGCTGCTCTCACGGATCCGCGGAAAAGTCGACCCTGCGCCGGCGCAACCCGGCATGAGCCCGGCCGTCGGGAACGGGGCGCCGTCCCCCTTCGGCTCCGCGGCGGACGGAACCACGGGCGGCGGAGCCACGCGTGATCCGAAGGTGTTCCCGGCGTCGGCCAGCTTGCCCACGCCCGCGGCCCCCGATCAGCTCAAACCGGCCACGATCGCGTTGCCCGACGGACCGGTTGAGCCCTACCTGCTGACCAAGAACGTCGGCCCGTTCATGGTCATGGCCAAATCCTTCCGCGGCCCCGACGCCGAGCGTTACGCACTCGCACTGGTGCTGGAGCTGCGGAATGCCTATCAGCTTCCCGCATACATCATGCGCACCAAGGACTTCCCCAACCGGAGCATGATCCGGAACGTCCCCCCGACCGCCCCGACGGGCGTGCAACGGTCCGAGCTCTCCCCGCCTGAGAAATACCGCTCGTTCGACGAAGCGGCCGTGCTGGTCGGCGATGAAAAAACCATGGCCGACGCGCGCAAGCTGCTCCAGAAGGTCAAGAAGATCAAGCCCGATTGTCTCAACGGCATGCCGCACCTCTTCCAGTGGCGCGAAGGCCTGGATAAGGCACTCGTCACGATCAACCCGTTCGTCCCCGCGCAAAACTTCTACTCAGGCCGGCGCGACCCGCTCGTCGTCCAGATGAACGAAGGCCCGCGCACGGTCCTGCACGCCCCCGGGCGCTTCGCGCTGGAGGTCGCCAATTTCTCCGGGCGCTCGACGTTCAATGTCGAGGGGGGAAAGCTGATGAGCCTCGACGTGCTCAAGCGCAGCCCGCTCGCCACCGCTCATGACGACGCGGAGAAACTGGCCGAAGCACTCGTCAAAACGCCCGAGATCCGAAGCCTCGGCCAGCCTGTCTATGTTTATCACGACCGCGAATCCAGCCGGGTCTTCGTCGGCTCGTTCCAATCCGACAACGACCCGCGCGCCGCGCAGGTGCGTGAGTTCCTCGTCCGCAACGCGGTGGTGATGATGGACCATGAGGCGGACAGAAAACGCAATGTGCCGTCGCGCAAGTTCGGCGTCGACAAGATGATCGTCCCCGCCAACTACCTGACCGACATCGACCCGTTCCGCGAGAAGGCCGGCCTGATCAACGTGCCCCCGCTGGCGCAGAACCGATAACCGCGTGTGAGAGAAGAGAAGGCACGCGTCCCCACCGCTTCTCCCCGCGCCTGTTTCTGGGCCTGGTTCCAACGAGGTTGGAGTGCCGGCTTCAGCCGGTCTGCACGACCGGTTGAAGCCGGCGCTCCAACAAGGAAGGCCGGCCGCCAAAACTCCCGCTCAACGTACCAGCGAGAACGGGCTGCGGGCGACCGGGAGCCAGCCGCTGCCGTCGCCCCGCCAGGTCTGCGGGCTCGACGCGTCCCCCCGCAGGTCCTTCACCGGAGCCCCTTCGACGTCGCTCGGCGGCGGTTCGTCAACCCGCCCGGGGATCTGCGCGAACGGCGGTTTGCGCTTTTTCTTCGTCGACCGCCCGGCCGGCAGCGTTCGCTGCGGCGGGTCGACCGGCTCGGGGTCGAGCGACGAGGCCGATGCATCCGCCCCGTTGCCCCGGAGCGCGTGCCGCGCGTCGTCGAGGCGCGCGGTGAGGTCGCCGTTGCGCGCCTCTTCCTGAACGATCTGGTCCTCGAGGTTCCGCGTCTCGCTCTTCAGGTCGGCCACCTGCCGCTTGAGCTGCTCGTTCTCGTACTGCAGGTGGCTGACGCTCGTACGCAGGCTACCGGTCGCCGTGCCCGAGTTGAGGAACGAGCTCTGCCCCGCGCAGCCCCCCAGGCAGGGGATGCTGGCAACCGCCACGACCAAGATCGAGCATGTCCTACGGCCGGTTGTCATCGTCTTCGGGACCTTGCTCCAAGGCGTCTCGCGAGGGACCGGAACAGTACCGCGGGAAACGGTTCAGGACCACTTCGGGTCGGACAGCCCGTCCGGAGTCTTGGCCGCATAGTCGGGAGGCGGGCGGTCGTCGTCCAGGCTCGCCGCCGGCTCGTCTCCATCATTGCGAGACGCCTGGATCCGCCGGAATGTTACCCCCACGGCCATCGCCAGGGCCGTCACCACCGCCCCCGCCAGCGCACTCAACAGGGCTACGAGACCGACCGTGCTCGAAAGATGGCCCAGGCCGAACGGGAATTCCACGGTCACCGCGGAATTATTGGCCCAGATGAACCAGAGCATCAGCCCCAGAACCATCGCGAGGACGATCAGCTTGCGATAGATCCACAGGTTGCGCACGAGCGATGGCCTGCGCCGCTTGTACGGGGAAGCCATGATCAACTCCTTCCCCCGCAAGGGGTTGGAACACAGGAGCGGCGACCCGATGGGCCATTCAGCGCGGCGGCCCGCCGACCTCCGGAAATCCCAACAAGAACCAGAATACCATTCGAAGCTGGTCGAAGTAGCCGTGGGCCCAGTGCTTCCAGAGCCAGGGCCACGACAGCATCAGCATGGCCGCGGCCATACTCAAGTAGGGTCCGTAAGGTAATTCGTGGTCGACGCCCACGATCTTGCGACCGGCGAGGCGCTTTCCGATCATTTTCACGAGTTTCCAGAGCGCGTGCCCCAGGCCGACGAAGGCGCCGAGGAAGAAAGTCATCACGGCGACTTGCCACCCTAGAAATGCGCCGATCATGGCCATGAGGGTCACGTCGCCGAACCCCATGGCCTCCTTGCGGAACGCAAGGGAGCCGAGCAAGCGCACGGCCCAGGTCATTCCGCCGCCGACCAGGAGCCCCGTGAGGCCCACCCAGAAGCCGGCTGCGTGGGTCTGGGCCGTCGACGGATCCGGGCGAACCTCGGGAAACGCCGCGCCCACGCCCAGGCCGACGATCATGCCCGTGACGGTGATCTCGTCGGGGATGATCCAGAGGTCGTAATCGATGAAGGTCGCGGCGACCAGCAGGGCCACGAGCGTGAGGTGGTACGCCACCTCCAGCGGATAACGGGCCGGCAACGCGCCCCAGGGAATCTCCGCCCCGTAAAGGACGTCGGAAACATAGACGCCCACGAAGAGAAGCCCGACCAGCGCTTCGACCAGCGGATACCGTGCCGCTATGGGTGCGCCACAGCTCCGGCACTCGCCCCGGAGCGCGAGCCAGCTCACGATCGGGATATTGTCCTGGGGGGCAATCGCGTTCCAGCACTTCGGACAGCGCGACCCGGGCCAGACGACGCTCTTCTGCCACGGGATGCGATAAATGCAGACGTTCAGAAAGCTTCCGACGACCGTGCCGAGCGCGAACAGGAACACGATCAGAACCAGGTGGATCGGCCAGGTGACCAAGGCACGGCTCTCCGAGTAGGGCGTGTGAGGCAAAGCAGTCGGAGCGTAAGCCCCCATCATACCACGGGCCGGGGCGTCGGCCGAACCGTACGACGAAAGTCCAAATCCCGGTATGGCCTTTGCTTCTTCTAACTCTTAATCCTAAACTAAAAAGACCCGGGAACGTGGTTTGTTCCCTTGGCAGGATGTGCGGCCTAACTTACTTGAGGTCCACCCATGAGATGGCTTTCGCCCCTTTCGGCCTTGCTCCTGTTGGGGTTGCTAGTGAATTCGGCCTGTGCGCAAGCACCCGCGCCGGGTGCCGGTCCTCAGACTCCCCAATCCACGGCCGTCCGCAGCGATGCACAGCGGCGTTCCTATTATGGAACCGTGCGTCAGCCGTCGCGTTACCCGAGCCGCTACGATGACTCCCGCTATGCGGGTTACCGCAACCCCGGCGGGGTCGGGCGCTTCGCGGAATATTACCCGGCCGGCGACCACTTCCAGAATGACGTCGGTCGCAACCCCGTTCCCGTGGCCACGTTCAACGGGGGGAGCGGCGTCCCGACGATGGATGAGCAGATGGCCGCACAACAGCTTGGCGTCGCGAAGTACAACTCGATCCAACAGAGCATTGATCGGTACGCGCATCCCTTCTACGGGTATGGCTTCGGCGGGTTCTACTGAGACAGCAAGATGGCCGGAATGGCCGGCCCTACAGATCGATCGAACGTCCGCCGAGCTTCACCGCGACATGCACATCACCTGGTACGGGCACGCGGCATTTCTCATCGAGACCGACGGTGTTCGGGTCATTCTCGATCCCTATCGTTCGCCCGACTCGGGCGGCTACCTGCCGATCGGCGAACCCGCGGACATTGTCGTCGTCAGCCACGAAAACGACCGCTACCACAGCCACCTGGGGCAGATCGTCCCCCCGTTCGATCTCGTGCGGGGGCTGGAAGCCCCGCCCGGCGGCACGGAGGTGCGCGGACTCCGGTTCGAGTTCGAACGCGTCTTCGAAACGCCGGAGCGCAAGGCCGAGGACGAAGTGACCATCGTCCACTTCCGCGCGGAGGGACTGCACCTCGTGTTCCTCGGCGACCTGGGCCACGCGCTCACCGCGGATGAGGTGGCTCCCTTGCGCGGGGCTGACGTCGTGCTGGCGGCCGCGGGCGGTCCGCCGACGATCGACTTCCCCGAGATCCCCCCGCTGCTCGCTGCGATCGGGCCGAGGCTCATCTTCCCGATGCATTACAAGACGCCGAAGATCAACCTCAACATCCAGCCGGTGGAGCGTTTCCTCGACGTCCTTCCCGAGGATCCGGTGGACCGGCCGGGGCGGAGCGACTACGAGGTCACTCGCGCCAGCTTGCCCGACCGGCGGCGGATCGTGGTGCTGGACCACGCTCGGTAATCATCACCCGACCCATCGCTTGACTGTGGAAGCGGTATTACGCCTTCTCGTACGGGTGGCGATCGAGGACGTCCTGCAACTCGGTCGCGTCGATCGTGTCGCGCTCCGTCAGGACGCGCGTGATCTCCTCGAGCGCTGCGCGGCGGTCGTTGAGAATCTGTCGCGTGGCCGCCTGGGCCTGCTCCAGCACGCGCCGGACTTCCAGGTCGATCTCGCGGGCGGTCTGCTCGCTCCAGGCGTAATCACCCGACCCGCCGCCGGGCAGGAACGGGCTGCGCCCTTCGTTCTGGTAGCTGACGCGGCCCAGGGCCGGGCTCATGCCGAACTCGGCGACCATCCGTCGGGCAATTTGCGTGGCGCGCTGGAGGTCGCTGGAACAACCGTCGGAGACGTCGCCCAGGACGATCTCCTCGGCGATCGTGCCGCCAAGCAGGCTACAGACCGTGTTTTCGAGCCAGGCCCGCGTGTGCAAGAAGCGATCGTCTTCCGGCCGGTACATCGTGTAACCAAGCGCACCGTTGCCGCGGCCGAGGATCGACACCTTGTGCACCGGGTCGGTCCCCGGCAGGCTCCGCGCCACGAGGGCGTGGCCCGCCTCGTGGTAGGCGATCCGCAGCCGTTCGTCGGCACGGATCACCCGCTGCCGTTTTTCGGGGCCGGCGATGACCCGCTCGACGCCCTCCTCGAACTCGGCGTGGCTGACCCGCGGCTTCCCTTTGCGCGCGGCCAGAAGCGCGGCCTCGTTGACCAGGTTCGCGAGGTCGGCCCCGACGAAACCAGACGTCATCGCCGCGATCTGCCGCAGGTTGATCCCGTCGTCCAGCGAAACCCTTCGCGCGTGCACCTTGAGGATGTCTTCGCGTCCGACGAGGTCCGGCCGGTCGATCACCACCTGGCGGTCGAACCGGCCGGGACGGACGAGCGCGGCGTCGAGCGTCTCGGGCCGGTTCGTGGCCGCGATCACAATGATCCCGCGGTTCGCGTCGAACCCGTCCATCTGCACGAGAAGCTGGTTCAACGTCTGGTCGCGTTCGTCGTGGTTGCCGGGACCGCCTGAGCCACGGGCCTTGCCCAGCGCATCGAGCTCGTCGATGAAGACGAGGCACGGGGCCTTGGCCTCGGCCTGAGCGAACAGGCTCCGCACCCGTGCGGCACCGACGCCGACGAACATCTCGACGAAGTCCGACCCGCTCAGCGAGAAGAACGGCACGCCCGCCTCGCCGGCGACGGCCTTCGCCAGCAGCGTCTTGCCGGTTCCGGGCGGGCCCACGAGCAAGACCCCCTTCGGGATGCGGCCGCCGATCGCGTGGAACTTCTCGGGCGTGCGCAAGAACTCGACGACCTCGCGGAGCTCGCCGACCGCCTCGGGGTTGCCCGCGACGTCCTCGAAGCTCAGCCGCCGCTCGTCCTTTTGATACACCCGGTGCCGGCTCTTGGAGAAGGCGAGCGCCGAACCCATGCCCCCGGAGCGCTTGAGGGCGTACAACAAGACCCCGAGCACGCCCCCCATGAGCGCGGCGGGAAGCAAGATCGTCTCGGCGGCCGACGGCCCCGACGCGGCCTCGTAGGCACCCTCGGGAACGTTCTGGTCGAGCAGTTTGGCGAGCTCGGGATCGGTCTCCATGCCGACGCGCGACACGCGGAACTTGACGGGCCGCCCCTTCGGGTCCGCGGCAGCCAGCTCGCCGCGCAGCTCGGTCGGTCCCACCTTGACGGAACGTACCGCGCGAGCCGCCAACTTTTTCTTGAACACGCCGTAACGGAGTTCTTGGGCGGGGTCCTGGAGCAGCGCCCAGAGGCCCAGCGCAGCAACCCCGACCAGCGCCGGGATAACGATCCACCAGGAAGGTAGGAAACGGCGACGCGAGGGATCCGCGGTCGATCGGCGCGAGGGCTGCGGGTCCATGCCGGGAATTCCGTCGGAAGAACCGCCTGCACGTCTGCGGGATCAAGACGGGGACGACGCTGTCCCCCCCCGGGTCTGCGTTAACCGAGGCGGTTTTGGGAAGGTCGAATGAGTTTATCGCCTTGGCCGTGTGGAGTCAATGAGGCCTTCCTGATCCACGTATAGGTTCACCCAATCCGGACGCGGGCCCGACCGGCTCCGGGGCCGCAGCGCGGAGCGGCAGGTGGGGCAGGGGGCCGCGGGCTTCGACCCGGCGGGCCTTGCTCAGGTCGATCCGCTCGTCGGACAGGCTGACCTCGAACTTGCGGTTGCCCGGCAACTGGAGCGGCACCCGCACGGTGAACGTACTCCCCTGGCCCGGCGCACTTTCGAGATGCACGTCCCCGCCGAGCAGCCGTGCCAGCTCGCGGACGATCGACAGGCCCAGGCCGGTCCCCTGGTGCTCCCGGGTCAAGACGTCGTCGGCCGGCTGCCCCGGCGCACGCGCCTGGCGGAACTTCTCGAAAATCCGGTCCCGGTCCTCCTCGGCGATCCCGATCCCCGTGTCCGCAACCTCCAGGATCGCAAAACGCCCCTCGGTCCGTGCCCGCAACGTGACGCGCCCCCCTTCGGGCGTGAACTTGATCGCGTTCGAGAGCAGGTTGTACAGGATCTGGCGGATCTTGCCCGCGTCCTGGCGCAACAAGGGAATCGCCTCGTCGATGCGGCACTCCAGGTCGATGCTCTTCCGCTCGGCCATCGGCCGGGCCAGGCTGGCGAGCGCCTCGCAGACGTCGCGGACCGAGAAGTCCTCCGAGCGGACCTCCATCTTCCCGCTCTCGATCTTCGCCAGGTCCAGAATGTCGTTGATCATGCTCAACAACATCTTGCCCGACGACTGGATGTTGCTCGCGTACCGCCGCTGGCGGTCGTTGAGCTGGTCGCTCCCCGAAAGCACCTCGGAGAAGCCGATGATCGAGTTCAGCGGCGTCCGCAGCTCGTGGCTCATCGTTGCCAGGAAGTCGCTCTTGAGCCGGTTCATCTCAAAGAGCGCCATGTTCGCCTGCGCCAGCTCGTCGACCTTCCGGTCGAGGTCGCTGTTCACCTCGCGCAGCTCCTGCTGCATGGCCACCAGGTTGTGCAGCATCCGGTTGAACGCGTGTGAAAGCTCCTCGAACTCGTCCCCCGTCTGGATCTGGCTGCGGATGTTCAGCTTGCCGGCCGCGATCGCGTCCGACACGTCGCGCAAGTGCTTGAGCGGCTTCACGATCACGTAGCGCACGATCGTCCACGACGCGAACATCGCCAGGATCGCCGTCACGAGCGCGGCGGTGATCAGCATTGCGCGGTTCTCGTGGACCTCCTTTTTCGTCTCATCCAACGGCAGCAAGATCGAGACGACGCCGGCCAGGTCTCCCGCGTTGACCTGCGCGTACCGTCCCTCGGCCGTCGGGCGGTAGACGTGCGGATCGATGTGCGTGCCGTCCGACCCGTGACACTCGATCAGGCATCCCGGCCGGAACAAGACCGCCTGCACGTACTGGTATTCCCGCTTCCCCGGCATGATCCGCGCTTTCCACGTCGGCGAGCCGTCGCTGAAGTACCAGGGCTTGCGCAGCTTGCCGGCCTTGCGATAGGCGTCCTCGGCCGACGCCGCGCGGACGAAGGAAGTGAGTGCCAGTCGCTCGAAATCGTCCGGGTTCTCCGGCTTCGCGCCCGGCTGAGGATACGCCTTGTAAACGTGCGTCTCGTAGCGCGGGAGATCGTCGAGCGGCATCAGGTCGTTCGATAGGCTGTCGAAGACCGTCTCGAAGTTCGCGTTACCGAGCGCCCGGATGTGCACATCTTTGACCGTTGGGTTGACGAGCAGCCGCGCGGTCCTCGAGGTCTGGCGGTCCATCACCAGGCTCTCGGTCTTCTGACCGTACCAGTAGAAGCTGAACGAGACGAGCATGAGGATGCCGCCGCCGAAGATGAAGCGGCACTTGCGCTCCAGGCTGGTCTCGCCGAGCAGGTGCTTGAAACTGCGGTACGACACGGGGAAGGCCCCCCTTGGCCTTGGACGCGCGTAGCGGTCGCGATTCATGTCCCCACGGGGCGGGTGCGATCCTCGAGGTGCGGCTTCGAGGATAACCGAAAAGCGCGGGGGCGGCCATACAAAGAACGATCCCGCCCCGGTTGGGTGCATGAAATGCACCGGTGGGTTCCACTTGGACCCTTTCCTCCGCCTTTCACCGATCCTCACCTTGTCGTTGCAGGGTGCATGAAACGCACCGGTGCATTTCATGGACCTTACTTGGACCCTTTCCTCCGCCTTTCGCCGATCCTCGCCGGTCCCTTCCTTTGGCAGTGCGGACAGTAGTAGGTCGGCCGCCCCACCAGCCCGGCGATGCGGGTCTTCACGATGGGCGTGCCGCAGGCAGGGCAGGGCAGACCCTTGCGCCTGTGGACCGCGTTCTGTCCGAGGAAGCCCCCTTCTTCCCCCAGAACCGTCCGGTAGTTCCGGTCGAAGCTCGACCCCTCGGCCGCGATCGCCTCGTTGAGAACTATCGGGATCGCCTCGTGCAGCCGGCCAACCTCGTCCGCTGTCAATCGGTCGGCCCTGCGCTCGGGATGGAGCCGGGCCCGGAAGAGAATCTCGTCCGCGTAGATGTTGCCGATCCCCGCCAGGACTTTCTGGTCCATCAGGGCCGGCTTGATCCCCCGTTGCGTCCGTTTGAGCCGCGCGGCCAGGTCGTCCCGGCCGATCTGGAGCGCATCCGGCCCGTGGGACCGCGAGAACGCCCGCTCCGCCGCCTCGCGGTCGGCGTACCAGGCGATCTTCCCCAGGCGTCGGTTGTCGCAAAACCAAACAGATTCGCCAGATCCGCCCAGCTCGAACGTCATGCGCACGTGGTCCGGGCGCGCGGGCGGAACGAGCCAAAACCCTCCAGTCATCCGCGGCTGGATGACGATGATCCCCCGCTGTCCGGCCAGCGTGACGACGACCCACTTGCCCCGTCGCTCCACCGCCTCGACCTTCGCCCCACGCGCCCGGTCCTCCAGCTCCTCGGCCGACACCCCGTCGAGCAAGAACGGATCCTGTACCCGCACGCCCCGCAAGGTGCGCCCCGCGAGCACCGGGCGCACGCCGCGCACCATCGTCTCGACTTCCGGAAGCTCCGGCATTTCCAGGCCCTCCTCAGGAACGTCGCAGCATAGCGTGCGTGCCCGGATAATCCCAGCGACCGAAAGAAATCGGGCAGCTCCAATCAGATTCCGTCAATTTTTGGTGAAGGTTGTTGACAAGGCCTGCGTGTGGCTGGAAACTATTGCCAGGTCGTGCGGAAACTCCGTCAAGAAGGTCCCGATGCTCGCCGAGACGCGCCGCCGCTTGCTGCTCGATCGGATTGCCCGCCAGGGGTTTGCGACCCTGGAAGAGCTGGTCAAGGCGGTGGGGGTGTCCGAGAGCACGGTCAGGCGCGACCTGGAGGCGCTCGACCTTGCGGGCTCAGTCAAGCGAACCCATGGGGGGGCCGTCTTCTCGGGCGAGGTGCGGTCGATGCCGGCCCTCGAGGACCGGCAGCACGCCGCGACGGCTGAGAAGCAAGCGATCGGGCGGGCGACGGCGGCTCTTTTGGAGGAAGGGGACACGGTCCTGCTCGATGGCGGGACAACCACCTACGAAGTCGCCCGCGCGCTCGTGGGCCGGTCGGTTCAGGTCGTGACGAACAGCCTGCCGATCGCGCAGTTGCTCGCTTCGAGCCCGCAGACGGACCTCATCCTGATCGGCGGCTATGTCTACCCGAGAACGGGCGTCGCGCTCGGCCCGCTGGCGATCGCGACCATGCAGGGAATTCGCGTCCGCAAGGCGATCCTGGGAGCGAGGGGAATCGTGACCGACGGAATCTACAACTCCAACCTGCTCCTGGTCGAAACGGAGCGCCAGATGATGGCGTGCGGCCAGGAGGTGATCATCACGGCCGACCACACGAAGTTCGGCCGTCTCGCCCTGGCGCGCCTCTGCGGCCTGGCGGACGTCCAGCGCCTGGTGGTGGACGCAGGTCTCCCGGACGAGTTCCGGCCGATCCTGGAAGCGGCGGGGGTCGAGATCCACATCGCCCCCTCCCAGGCCGGCCCGACCAACGGTAAGGCAGAGAGTGTGAGGAGCGACGCATGAGCACGGCCACCCTCGTATCGCGCGACCAGGTCGAAAACCTCGTCCGGTCGATCCTCCAAAAGCAGTTCAGCCCAGGGGGCAACGGCAAGGCGGACGGCTACCGGCCGAACCTGGTCGCCAACATCTCCGCCCGGCACTGCCACCTGACGCAGGCCGACGTCGATGTGCTGTTCGGCCCCGGCTACCAGCTCACCGCGCTCAAGTCGCTCTACCAGGCCACCGACTTCGCCTCGAACGAGACCGTGGCCGTGGTCGGCCCTCGCCAGCGGATGATCCCGGGCGTGCGCATTCTCGGCCCTTGCCGGAACTTCAGCCAGGTCGAGCTGTCGTTCACGGACGGGATCAGCCTGGGGATCGACCTCCCCGTTCGCCTCTCGGGGGACATCGAGGGGACGCCCGGCTGCCTCTTGATCGGACCGAAGGGAAGCCTCGTGCTGCCGAAGGGCCTGATCCGCGCGGAGCGGCACGTGCACATGGGTCCGAAGGACGCCGAATACTACGGCGTGAAGCACCTGGACCGGCTGAACATGCGGATTCACGGGAGCTGCCCGACCGTGCTGGAGGGCCTGCTCGTGCGGGTCCACAAGGACTGGAAGCTCGAAGTCCACATTGATACGGACGAGGCGAACTGTTGCGACTTGCCGCACGCGAGCAAGGTCGAGCTGTTCCGCCCTTGAAGCTCATGTAGGGCCGGCCATTGCCGGCCGATCGGGACGGACCGCAATGGCCGGCCCTACCAATGACCACCAACCGACGACCAACCACCAACCGTTCTGACCGACCGAGGGAGGGCCTGAATGGCCAGTTCATCGATTGAAGCGTTAGGCATGATCGAAACGAAAGGGTTCGTGGCGCTGGTTGAGGCCAGCGACGCGATGTTGAAGGCGGCCAACGTGGAGCTCGTCGGCTGGGACAAGATCGGCAGCGGTCTGGTCACGGCCTTCGTGGCGGGTGACGTGGCAGCCGTGAAGGCGGCCGTGGACGCCGGTGCCGCCGCCGCCAGCCGCATCGGCGAGGTGGTGA
>JARLIH010000395.1 GCA_031291845.1 Isosphaeraceae bacterium
CGCGTGCGCTGCGGCGATCTCACCGAGGCTATGCCCCACCACCGCCTCCGGCGTCACGCCCCACGATTTCCAGAGCGCGGTCAAGCCCGCCTGGAGCGCGAAGAGCGTTGGCTGGGCGTACTCCGTTTCCATCAGCCGGGACGAGCTCTCCGTCGCGTTCAGCTCGCTCAGGAGCGACCAGCCCGCGTGGCGAACGACGACGTGGTCGCACGCTTCGAGCGTCCGCCGAAACACCGGTTCGTGTTCCAGTAGGGCACGCCCGGCCCCCGGCCACAACGCGCCCTGTCCTGTAAAGACAAAGGCGATCCGCGGCCGGCCCGAGGCGAGCCTGCGCCCTCGCGCGCCACCCGCGACCGGCTCGCCCCGAAGGAACGCGTCGAGTCGCTCGACAGCCTCGCCGGCATCAGCGGCGACGACCGCGAGGCGGTGGTCGTGCTGGCCGCGACGCGAGCCAAGACTGTAAGCGATGTCGTTCCAAGAATCAGAAGACGCCAGCAAAGTTCGATGTGACCGCGCAGCGTCTTGTATCGCGGTCTCGCTTCGCGCCGAGATCGGCAGCAAGAACGGTCGCTCGTGGGCCCGCGATGTCGAGCCCCGCGTTTCCCCGCTCGGCGTGGGAGCGGCTCCCTGGATGCGCTGCGTCCCGAATTCGTCTCCCAGACGTGCCGCGGATTCGAGCACGAGGTGGGCGTTCGTCCCCCCGAACCCGAAGGAACTGACGCCGGCGTAGACCGGGCCTTGGCCAACGGGAAGAGGAACCGCCTCGGGCGGAACGAAGAACGGGGCCGAGGCAAACGGAATATGCGGGTTCGGCTGGCGGTAGTTGAGGCTGGGAGGCACCTGGCCATGCCGGAGGGCAAGCGCGGCCTTGATGAGACCGGCGACGCCCGCAGCGGCCTCGAGGTGTCCGATGTTCGTTTTGACCGATCCCAGCGCTGCCAGGCGGCCGTCCTTCCGCCCCTCGGCCAGCACGGCGGCCAGCGCGTTCGCTTCAATCGGATCGCCTAGCAGCGTCCCGGTGCCGTGGGCCTCGACGAGGCTGACAGCGCCGGGCGCGACGCCCGCGCGGCGGTAAGCCTCGCGCAGGACGGCGTCCTGGGCCCGTTGGCTCGGCGCGGTCAGGCCATTCGTGCGCCCGTCCTGATTGACCGCGCCGCCGCGGATCAAGGCGTAGATGTTGTCGCCGTCGGCCAACGCGCGGGAGAGCGGCTTGAGCACGACGACGCCGCATCCCTCGCCCCGCACGTAGCCGTCGGCCGCGGCGTCGAACGTCTTGCAACGCCCGTCGGGTGCGAGGAAGCCGGCCCGGGCGAACTGGGCCGAGACGTCGGGCGCGAGCATCAAGTTCACGCCGCCGGCCAGCGCGAGCGCCGATTCACCGGCCCGAAGACTCTGGCACGCCAGTTGGACGGCCACGAGCGACGACGAGCACGCCGTGTCGAGCGCCAGGCTCGGCCCCCGGAAGTCGAACGCGTACGAGAGCCGGTTCGCCGCGATGCTTGCCGCGTTGCCGGTCAGGAGATAGGCGTCGCCCGCGTCCTGCGCGTCCCAGGGGAGCCGGTCGTAGTCGTGCGTCGAGATGCCGACGAAAATGCCGACGGGTGTGCCGGCGAGCCGCTCGGGAACCTGGCCCGCGTCTTCGAGGGCCTCCCACGCCACTTCCAGGAGCAGCCGCTGCTGTGGGTCCATCCGCAGCGCTTCGCGGGGGGCGATGCCGAAGAAGTCGGCATCGAACTCGTCGACCGAGTCGAGGAAGCCGCCTCGAACGGGCGAGCCGTCGTTCTCGGTGCAGCGACCGGTCGGTGCGCTTGCTACCGCGTCGGTGCCTGCGCGCAAGAGCTCCCAGAACGCTTCGGGCCCGCTCGCGCCGGGGAAACGGCAGCCGATTCCGATGATCGCAATCGGCTCGTCGACGCGGCCCGCGGGAGAGGTCGCCGTGTCGCGGTCGGCGGCTGGCACGACCCCGTCGGCGAGGTGCCGCGCGAGGGCTTCGATCGTTGGGTACTCATAGGCGAGTGTCGGAGACAACGGCCGCCCGAGCCATTGTTCCAGGTCGGCCGCCAGCCCGACGGCCTGGAGCGAACCGAGCCCGAAACCGGCGAACGGCTTGCGCACGTCGACCTGGTCAACGCTCAGCCCGAGCGGCCCGCCGATCCTGGCGGCGAGCCAGCGGGCGATCGTCTCGGCCGGACGGGCGAGCGGAGCGTCGTGAGACGACTCCGCGGCTCGCACGACGGCCACACGGCCTTCGGCCGGCTGCGTCCAGGAGGCGATGGACTCGAGCCCGGCGTCGAGGAACGCCCGACGGCAGGCGTGCCGCTGGACCTTGCCGCTCGACGTCTTCGGCAGGCTCAGCGCCCGGATCAAATGGACGCTGTAAACGTCCAGCTCGTGTTGCTCGGCAACTGCGTGCCGGATCGCGTCGAGGATGGAATCCGCGCTCTCCCCCTTGCCGATCCGTTCGCACTCGTGGACGACGACCAGTCGTTCCTCGCCGTCGACCTCGACCGCGAACGCCGCCCCGCCGCTGGCGATGAGGGCGGCATGGCTGCGTTCGGCCGTCCACTCGACATCCTGGGGATAGATGTTCCGGCCGCGTACGATGATCAGGTCCTTGAGGCGTCCGGTGACGAAGAGCTCGCCTTCGCTCACGAAGCCGAGGTCGCCCGTGCGCAGGTACGGACCGTCGCCTTGGTCACCGAGGACCGCCTGAAAGGTCTCGGCGGTCGACTCAGGGCGTTCCCAGTAGCCCTGCGCGACGTTCGGCCCGCGGACCCACACCTCTCCGACGCCCCCCTCCGCGTGAGGCTCGTGCGTGTCGGGGTCGACGATCGCCACGTCCAAGCCCGCCGCCACGCGTCCGGAACCGACGAGCCGGCGGCCCTCCTGCGCCTCTTCGGCCTGGTTGCGATCGAGCGCCTCGGGGACGAAACAGCGCACCACGGGGGGCGCGGACCAGGCGGTGCCGGAGACGAGCAGGGTCGCCTCGGCCAGGCCGTAGCAGGGAAGGAATGCTTCGCGGCGGAAACCAGCCGGCGCGAAGACCGCGGCGAAGCGGTCGAGCGTTTCGGCTCGCACCGGCTCGGCCCCGTTGAAGGCGACCCGCCAGCGGCTGAGATCGAGCTCGTCGCGCTGCTCCGGTGTGATCTTGCGGACGCAAAGGTCGTAGGCGAAGTTCGGACCGCCGCTGATGCTGGCGCCCGTGCGCGAGATGGCCTGCAGCCAGCGCGCGGGGCGCTGGAGGAAGGAAACGGGGGAGAGCAAGATGCTCGCGCCACCGCAATAAACCGTCTGGATCACGCCGCCGATGAGCCCCATGTCGTGGAAGAGCGGGAGCCAGAAGACGCCGCGGCTCTCCTCGGTCGAGCCGAAGCAGTCGCGGATCTGCGACGAGTTATGGAGCAGGTTCCCGTGCGTGATCATCACGCCCTTCGGCGCGGCCGTCGATCCCGACGTGTACTGGAGGAACGCGAGCGTCTCCGCGTCCGGGCGGGGGTCGCGCCAGTCGGCGGCGAGCTCGTCTTGCACCTGGTCGGTCGCGAGTCGGTGAAGGCTCGCGAGGTCGGGAATGGCAGCCGACCAGCGGTCGGCGTCGGCCCAATGACCCTGCGTGGTGAGCACCGCGCGCGGGCGGGCGTCGGTCACTATTGACTGCAACCGGGTCATGGGCCGGTTCACACGCGGCAACGACGCGGGGACGGCGACCACGCCCGCGGCAAGACAGCCGAAGAAGGCCGCCAGGAATTCCAGCCCCGGCGGATACATCAGCAGGGCGCGCTCGCCCTCTAAACCCAGGGCCTGGAGGCGGGCGGCCACGGCCCGTGCGCGGCGGTCGAGGTCCTGGTAACTGAGATGCGACTCTTGCCCTTCGCCGTCAGCGAGGAAGGTGAAGAGTCGTTTCTCCGCAAGGACCGCGGCCCGCCGTCGCAAGAGATCCGTCAGGCTGGCCAGTGCGTACTCAGGGCCAGCGAGCGGGGGGCTCGCGGCGGTTGGTTCGCTCATGGGGGGGTTCAGCGCGTCTCGCCCCTCGACTCTCGGAGGCTCAGCGGCCTCATGTCGGTCCAGACCTCTTCGACGAAGGCGAGACACTCGTCCTTGGGCCCGCTCTTCCCCGCATTGGTCCACCCGGCCGGGTTCTCGCGCTCCGCAGGCCAGAGGGAATACTGCCCCTCACCGTTGATCACGACCTTGTAAATGACCGGGGGACTTTCCGACACCTCGCTGCTCATGATCGGTCACCTCAAATTCGAGATCCAACTGCGCCGACACGTGAGTGCGAGCGACCGTTCTAACCCCAGCCGCGCCGTTTCTTTGGGAGGAAGCCGGCACACCGCAACTCCCGTGCCCTCCGTGCCGGGGGTTTGTAACCGGACCATGGAACTACCGGCGCGCGCCAGTGCGCTCGCTTAGCGTCGTGGGACGAAACCGGGCGACGGTCAGCACGGGCCCCGCATTTTAAGCGCTAAACCCGTGCCCGGACCTCGCGTCCGCCGTGCCGTCTGTAAATCTTTGCTGTCGGTTGGGATCGAACGTCGACTCAAACTCGGAGTTTGCATCCGTGGGACTAATTCCCAGACAAATGCCCGGTTCGGGACGCCAGCCGTCCGAGGCCGACGAAACGGGAGTGTTGTGAGTGCCGTTCCGAACGGCCAAGTCCAATCACTCTGTCCTCACGACTTGGGCGCTGCGTAACGTTGAGGCACTTTACCCAGATTGAACCGCCGGTGTCAAGGAAGTGACAACCGGCCACCTCGATTGATTGAGAAATTGGAAAAGATAAAGAATAAAGGGGGTCACGTTGCGTGGCCCTTGCTCGTCCAGGGCGCGCCCGAACGGGGACCTGCGTTTTTTCGGAAATTGCGTTCGCGGGATCGGGACTGCGCGGTGGCGTGGTGGTCGCTCGGCGACGCTCGGAATGCCATACATGCACCTGCGAAACGCTGCGATCAAACGGCAACGGAAGATGATGTCCCCGGTCCGCGCGAGGGCGATGCAAACGCCGTCAAACGGCCCGTACGTCGTTGCTCGTCGTCGGCTCGGATGACGAGGAAGACGTTGTCGCCAGCGCAACGCGGCGGAGCCGCATCGGGTTTCACGTAGGGCCGGCAATGGCCGGCCCTACAGTCTGATAGTCCGCGCGACGTGACAACGAACTCCGATGTCACGCTGTAGGGTGGGTTGGCCGCTCTATCGGGCTGCCCCACCCTATCCAAAGGAGGATCGCCCGAATTCGCCCATCATCGTGCCGGCGGAGTCGTCGTGTCAGACCGACTGCGGCGTCATCCAGGAGGGCGTGCGCTCTTCGTGGGTGCGAATCGCTGGTTCATCCAGCAGGGTCTCGGCGATGGCGTCCAGGCCATTCAAGAGGCGGTGCCGGTCGGCTTCGGAGACGTCGAACCGGAACGTTTTGTCGGCTCCGTTGGCGGGATGCAGGGTAACCGTCTGGGCGCGGAGGTCGATCGAGACCTCGGCTCCGCCCGCGGCCCGGCCGGCCTCGGCGATCGGCTTCCAGTCGGCCTCGTCGAGCTCGATGGGGAGCAGGCCGTTGTTGAAGGCGTTCCCCTCGAAGATGTCGGCGAACCCTTCCCCCTTGCCCGGCGCGATCACCGCGCGATAGCCCCCCTGGGCCACGGCCCAGACGGCGTGCTCGCGGCTGGAGCCGCAGCCGAAGTTACGGCCGACGACCAGAACTGTCGCCCCTTGGTTGGCTGGAGCGTTCAGGGGGAAGTCGGGGGCGGGGGCGCCCGGCTTGTCGGGGTCGTCGACCGGAGGCGCCCCTCCGGGCGCGTAGCGCTTATCGGCGAAGAGCAGCGGGCCGTAGCCCGTGCGCTCGATGCGCTTCAGGTAGCGGGCGGGAATGATGAGGTCGGTGTTGACGTCGCTCCAGTCGAGCACCGCCACTTTGCCCCGGTGGGTGACAAAGGGTTCCATCGAATCAAACCTCCTGGCTCAAGAGCTGGCGAACGTCGGTGAAATGCCCGGTGACGGCGGCGGCGGCGGCCATCGCGGGGCTGACGAGGTGGGTACGCCCGCCGGGGCCTTGGCGTCCCTCGAAGTTGCGGTTGCTCGTGCTGGCGGAGCGCTGGCCCGGCGTCAGCTTGTCGGGGTTCATCGCCAGGCACATGCTGCACCCCGCCTCGCGCCACTCAGCGCCGGCTTCGGTGAAGACCTGGTCGAGCCCCTCGGCGTGCGCCTGGTGCCGCACGACTTCGCTGCCGGGCACGACCAGGGCACGCACTCCCTCGGCCACCTTGCGGCCACGGAACACCTTGGCGGCGGACCGCAGGTCTTCGATGCGGCCGTTCGTGCAGGACCCGATGAACACTATGTCGACGGGGATCTCGCTCATGGGCGTGCCGGGCTTCAGCCCCATGTAATCGAGTGCGCGCTGGGCGTCGTCGGGGCTGGAGAAGGGAACATGCTCGGGGTCGGGGACGCGGCCGGTCACGTCGACGGTCATTGCGGGGTTCGTGCCCCAGGTGACCTGAGGCACGAGCTGGCTCGCGTCGATCGCGATGTGCCGGTCGAAGGCCGACGGGTCGTCCGTCGCGAGCGTCTTCCAATCGGCGACGGCAGCCTCGAGCGCGGCCCCTTTGGGGGCGAACGGCCGGTCGCGGCGGGCAATGTACTCGAACGTCGTGTCGTCGGGCGCGATGAGACCCGCGCGGGCGCCGGCCTCGATCGACATGTTGCACACGGTCATCCGGCCTTCCATCGACAGCGCCCGGATCGCCGGCCCGTAGTATTCGATCACGTGCCCGGTGGCCCCGCCCGTACCGATCTCACGGATCACCGCGAGAATGATGTCCTTCGGCTCCAATCCCGGCGGGAGCTGCCCGGTCACCTCGATTCCTAGCGACTTCGGCCGTCGCCCTTGCCAGAGGGTCTGCGTTGCGAGGACGTGCTCAACTTCGCTCGTGCCGATGCCGAAAGCGAGCGCTCCGAAGGCGCCATGGGTGCTGGTGTGGCTGTCTCCGCACACGATCGTCAACCCAGGAAGGGTGAGGCCGAGCTCCGGGCCGATCACGTGCACGATGCCCTGGTGACCGCTCGCAATGTCGTAGAGCGTCACGCCGAATTCCCGGCAATTCGTGCGCAACGCTTCGACCTGCCGGCGCGACATCGGCTCGCGGATATCGAGCTGGTTCTCGGTCGGGACGTTATGGTCGAGCGTGGCGAACGTAAGCTCGGGCCTGCGCACCGCGCGGTGGGCCAGGCGGAGGCCCTCGAACGCCTGCGGACTTGTGACCTCGTGGATCAAATGCCGGTCGATATACAGTAGCGTCGCCTCGTCGGTCGACTTGACCACGTGGCGGTTCCAGACTTTTTCAAAAAGGGTCTCGGCCATACAGCAGGTCCTCGTGGTCGGACGGACAGCGTCGCGAAGAAAGCACGGAGCTCGCCCCAGGCGCATCGCCTCGGTCGAGTCTTCGCGGTGGGCACGACCGGTAGACCGGCGGCCGGGCGGGTGGGTTCGCGTTCATTCAAGGATAGCGAACCCGTGTGGACGGGGGGAGGGCATTCTCCGCGGACACCCCGGTCGCGTCGACCCACCGCGCTGGGCGTTCAGGCGTTCGCAACTCCGCTGTGCGGCGGCTTGCCGCCGCTTGACGCACCGGATGCCGCGCAATCCCGGGAGCAAGCGCCCGGCACTACCAAGGTTCCGTGCGCGGATCGTCTCGGTTCGTTCGCGTTTCGCCGCCGGGACGCCTCCGCAATCAGCCCCACCCCTCAGTCATCAACCGAGCAGCCAGAGCGGGCAGTCGCGGCGAACGGCCTCGTTCGCGGCCAGGACGAGACGGGCGAACGTCAGGACTTCCGGCGCTTCGGCGACCCAGCCGTCGTCCGGGTCCTGGCCGACATTGATGAGGTCGCGAAGTGCATCGTCGTCGAGCGGCAATTCCCAGCGCTCGGCGAGCTCGGCAAGTTCTCGCCTCAGGCCGGGCAGGCTCGCGCAGCGGAGTGATTCGCCCTTCGGTAGGGGGAGCGCGACAGCCTGCACGTGGGTCGGCAGGTAGACGCCCCGCCCCTCGGCGCCGAGTGCCAGCAGGTTGGGTAGAGCGTCACGATCCATTACCTGCACGGCCTGCTGCTGGAGGTCTGCCCAGCCGGTGTCCCCGAGCTCGCCGAACTGCCGGGGTGCCGCCCCTTCCCAGTCGCCTTCGGCCCCGAACGCGTTGTCCAATACGCATGCAACCTCCTGCGCGAAACCCTCCTCAAACGTCCCCCTCGTGCCGCCGACCGTGAAGCTCAGTCCCATGATGCCCCTCTCTCCCACGCCAGTGGCTCGTGGTCACAAGCCTGTTTATCTCGGCCTGCCGGCGCGGGCCGGGCCGGATCGCTCGGAATACCAGAAGACGGTCGCGCGGACGTCGTCGGGCGGCGTCGCGCCTGCGGCATTGTCGGGCCCAATCCGGAGCGCGATCGAACGCTCGAACGGGACCGGGTCGGTCAGCCGCCAGCGGTACGCCGCAACGCACCACCGCTCTCCATCCCGTCGATAGACGGGAAAACCGGAGAGCGGAAACGTCTGCGACATGTCGAGGCGATCCTTCACGTCGGGCCACGCGGCGTCAAACGCGCCGATCAGTGGGACCCCGCGCGCAAGGAGGGGCCGATCGTCGGCCATAAGAGATAACGTTTCCGCGAGCGAGACCGCGCGCTCGCCGCGCCCCGCCGCCGTGAAAAACGTGCCCACGAGGTGGCCTCGGCCCGCTTTCTCGCCCCATTCGAGTACGCCATCGCGGGCCGCCTGCGTCGACGCGCGCAAGTACCCCGCGTCCGCGCTGCGCTCTTTGAGAGTGCGGACCCGGACGACGCCCCTGATCGGCCCTTCGGCGTCGATCACGACGGTCGCCCCGCGCTCGTAGGGCATCGGGAAGCGGTTCGACCAGACGTGCTCGTTCTCGCCGGTCAATAGCGAACGGTACGTCAGACCACGCTCGAGCAGGCCGAAGAACTCGCTGAAGGGAACGTCGACGGCCGCGTCGGCCGGGTCGTCCCCCTCCCAGACGATGCGGAGCCGCGCGGCACGCCAGTTCTCGGTCGTCTTCGGGTCGAGGACGATATCGAACGAGCGAATCGTCCGCGGCCCCGCCGGCAGTGCGAACAGGCGCGAGCTGCGATCCGTGCCGTCAACCAGGTATTCGGCATCCTCGGCTTGGCGCCGGATCGAGAGTTCCCGCCACAGGCGTTGTCGCGAGTAGGATGGCTCGTTCGAGAAAATGGCTTCCGGCTCGCGCGCGAGGGCGTGAGCCAACTGGAGGGCGTGTGCGTCGTCGGACGTCGGCTGCGCCCGGAAGCTCGTCAGGCCCTCAGCGGACGGTAGGGCGAGCAGGCCGACTTCGTAGTCACGCTCCCCGCCCCCCTCCAGCGTGATCAGGCAACCGTCGCGGAATGCCATCGGTGTGTACGCGACGAAGCCTCCCGGACGCCCGCCGTTGACGACGCCTGGAAAACTCGGGTGCCTCCCGGAGGACAACTCGTCGATCGTGGCGTTGAGTACGGGCTCGGCGCGACCGTCGATGTGGACCCGAATGCGCCCGGCTCCAGAGGGGGTTGGGCGAGCGAGGTCCCCTTTCGGCTCGGCGACCCAGAGACGCTGCACGATCCCCGGGCCCGACGTCTCCGCAAGCACCGTGCGGCCGTCGCGCGTGCCCAGAGGCTCGCGCGAGCTGAAGGCGACCGCCCTGGCTCGCGGGTCGCGCAACCTCGCCAGACGACCGAGGTCATGAAGCTCCGCCGGCCTACCCGAGGGGAGGTATCTCACCTGGGCGGTGGGGGGCGTCGGCTCGGCGGCCAGCATGAGCCAGCCGATGAGGATCGGCAGCGCAGACATCAAAGTTGTGACTCAATATGTTCGGCCGTTGCCCGAGCCAGAGAGGCGGACGATCGGCCGCGGGCTGGCCTCTGGATTCGGAGGCCGCCACACCGTATCTTCGCAGACCGGCGCGGAGCGGATCGATCGACAGCCCAGAGTCTGGCCCCGGGGCCTTCGCCCTGTCAAGCGAGTCTTACTCGAAAGGCCCGTTTTCATGTTTCGACGTTTGTCATTGGTTGTGCCGTTGGGCCTGAGTCTGCTGGCGGTTACGGTGAGCGCGGGTTATGGGCAAAACGCAGGGACTCACTCGCCGATCGGGTTCACGCTCAAATCACGTGCTTCCTACGCGAAGGCCGAGGCTCGTGCGCTCGCCGTGCCGACTCCGGACCAGGCCCGCACGTGGCTGCGGACGCTGACCGAAGAGCCGCACGTCGCGGGCACGCCGGCCGACCACAAGACCGCGCTCTTCGTTCGCGACAAGCTCCGCGAATGGGGATGGCAGGTCGAGGTCGCCGAATACGAGGTATTGCTCAACTACCCTATCCCCGTTGGCCGGCAGGGAGCGCCTACGTCACCGTTTCTTCAGCTCGTGCGCCCCGAGACGAAGAACCTGCCGCTGGCGGAAGCCCCGGTCGTCTCCGACAAGGACTCGGCCAGCGCCGACGCGTTCCCGGCCTTCCACGGTTACGGTGTCTCCGGCCTCGTCGCGGGACAGGTCGTTTACGCCAATTACGGGCGGCCGGAGGACTTCGCCGCGCTCGAGAAGCTTGGGGTCGAGGTCAAGGACAAGGTCGTGCTCGTGCGTTACGGCGAGCTGTTCCGCGGACTGAAGGTTCGCAATGCGCAGAAGCGCGGCGCGAGGGGAATCTTGATCTATTCCGACCCCGCCGAAGACGGCTACGGCAAGGGGGATGTCTATCCGAACGGTCCCTTCCGCCCCGGTTCCTCGCTGCAGCGCGGGAGCGTGCAGTTTCTTTCGCTGGGGCCGGGCGACCCGTCCACGCCGCTCGGACCCTCGGTCAAGGGAGCGAAGCGTCTCCCGTTCGACTTCCACAATGGCTTCACGACGACGGGCGTTGAAGCCTGGGAAAAGACGACCGGCTTGAAACGCGAAGATTACTTCGCGACGATCCCTTCGTTGCCGATCAGCTACGAGGCCGCGCGTCCGATCCTCGAAGCCCTCGCGGGCCCGAACGTCCCGCCCGGCTGGCAGGGGGGACTGCCGCTCCCCTACCACGTCGGCCCGGGGCCGGCCGAGGTCCGGTTCGCGATCGACATGGAGTATCTCGTCCGGCCGGTCTGGAACGTGATCGCCACGCTCAAGGGGGCGGTCGAGCCCGACCGCTGGGTCTTGGTTGGCAACCACCGCGACGCCTGGGTCTACGGCGCAGTGGACCCGAGCAGCGGCACCGCGGCCACCCTCGAAATGTGCCGCGCCCTGGGTGAGGCGGTCAAGGATGGCTGGAAACCGCGCAGGTCGATCGTGTACGCAAGCTGGGATGCCGAGGAATACGGTCTCGTCGGCTCGACCGAGTGGGCCGACGACCACGCGAAGGAGCTGAGCGAGAAAGCGGTGCTGATGCTCAACGTCGACTCGGCCGTCGCCGGGCCCGAACTCGACCTGGACGGCGTTCCGTCGCTCCGCGACCTGATGCTCGACGCCGCGGGCACGGTGCAGGACGTGCGGTCGGGCAAGTCGCTTCGCGACCTCTGGACCGCGCAGCGGCGGGCCGACTGGGCGAGCCACGGGCCGCTCGAGTTTTGCGACCCGCTCTGGAATGCCGCTCCAGACGGCCCGGCCCGGTTCTCGCCGCAAATGAACTGGCTCGGGTCAGGGTCGGACTACACGGCCTTCGTCGACCACCTGGGTATCCCCGCGCTCGACGTGGGCTTCCGGGGTAAGTACGGCGTTTACCACTCGATTTACGATGACTTCACGTGGATGGAGAAGTTCGGCGACCCCGAGTTCGTGACTCATGCCACCGCCGCGCGACTGTACACGGCCGTCGCGCTGCGCGCTGCGGGGGCGGACGTGGTGCCGCTGAAGTTCACGGCCTACGGCGACGCGCTGCGCGAACACATCGACGACCTGCGCCGGATCGTCGAGCGGCGCGGGCGAGCCGGCCAGCAAGCGGGCGGCTGGCCGCCGCTGACGTTCGAAGGCCTGCCGCGCCTCGTCACCGCGGTTCGCGCGTTTCAGGCCGAGGCCATTGCGCTCGACGCCGCGACCGACGCCCTTGCCCGTCGCGACGAGGTCGCCGATGGGCCGCTCGCGCGCGTCAACGACGCCTTGACGCAGGTCGAACGAGCGCTGCTCCTCCGCGACGGCCTGCCGGGCCGCCCCTGGTTCAAGCACGCGATCTATGCGCCCGGGCTCACGACCGGGTATGCTTCCTGGCCGCTGCCGGGTGTGCGGCAGGCAATCCTCGACAACGACGCCCCGCTCCTCGCGGCACAGCTCCCGGCACTCATCGAACGTCTGGACGCGGCGACAACCGCCATGAAAAAGGCAGAAGAAGAGACGAACCGCCAAGACGCCAAGGCAGGAGGAGAACAAAGAGAATAGTGCCTTGAAGATCTGGAAAGCCCACAGGCCGTCATTCCTCTCCTCGACCTCTCCATTCGCGATTGGTATCTCCGCAAGGTTTTCTTCGGCGGGACCGACGCCAATTTCTCGTTCCCCCGCGGAGCGCGGGAATGAGAGCATTCCGCCTCATCCGGTCGAAAGCCGCGCTGCGTGGATACCGGTGTCCCTCGCTCCCCTCTTAACCTTGGTGTTTTGTCCTCTCGTTGTTGGCGGTCCATCTCCCATGAGCACTAAAGACACTGCGACATTGCCCCGTGTTCTCGGTCCCGTGACCGCCCTGTGCGTGATCGTAGGCTCGGTGATCGGCTCCGGGATCTTCATCGTTCCTGCGCGGGTCGCGCACGAGGTTCCTTCGATCGGTGGTATCGCCACCGTTTGGGTCGTGGGGGGGCTGTTCACGCTGGCGGGCGCACTGACGTTGGCCGAGCTCGGCGCCATGCTGCCGCGCGCGGGGGGCCCCTACGTTTACTTGCGAGAGGCGTACGGTCCACTCTTCGGGTTCCTGTTCGGCTGGACCGAGTTCCTGGTCATCCGCGCGGGATCGGTTGCGACCCTGGCCGCGGCGTTCGCACTCTATTTCGCTCAACTCGCGCCGGCCCCTGCGTGGCTCGGCGGCGAGCTCTGGCGCATGGCGGCCGCGGTGGCGGCAATCGCGACCGTCGCGGTGGTCAACGTGATCGGCACCCGGGTTGGGGGCGCGCTCCAGGTCGCAGGCACGACGCTCAAGGTGGGTGCCCTCGGCGTGATGATCGTCCTCCCCTTTCTCCTGGGACAGGCCGATTCCGCCCGCCTCACGCCGGTCCGCCCGGGATCGCTCAACCTCGGGATGTTGCAAGGGATGATGGTGGCGATGGTCGCCGTACTTTGGGCTTATGACGGCTGGGTCAATTCCACGGCGCTGGCCGAGGAAGTCCGCAACCCGGAACGGAACATGCCATTGTCGCTCATCCTGGGCGCGCTCATTCTCATCGCGATTTACGTGACGATGACCATGGTCTACCACATGGTACTCACACTGCCTGAAATCCAGTCCGCGGCGACGGAGAAGGGTTCGTCCAAGGTCGTGGCGGCCGAGTTCTGCGGAACGTTGCTCGGCCCGGCGGGGATCACGGCCATCTCGCTCGTGGTGATGGGTTCGACCTTCATCTCGCTCAACGGCAATGCGATGTCCGGTCCGCGCGCTTATTTCGCGATGGCTCGCGACGGGCTGTTCCCGCAGCGGCTGTGCGAGATCCATCCACGGTTCCAGACGCCCGCAAACGCGGTCATCGCGCAGTCAGCGTGGGCGAGTCTGCTCACCGTCACGGCGACCGCGCTGATTGTTGCGCCTGCGCCGGGGGCGTCAAGCGGTCTCCCCGCTCCGTTGCTCGCCGCCTGGACGAAGCTGAACCAGACGCCGCTCTACGACGTGCTGTATGAATACGTGATCTTCGGCGGCACCTTGTTTTACATGCTGACCGTGTTGAGCGTCTTTGTCCTGCGCGTGAAACGCCCCAACTACGTGCGCCCTTATCGCACGTGGGGCTATCCGGTCACCCCGGCCCTTTACATCATGGCGTCCTTGCTTTTGATGGGGAACATGCTCGTCCACGCCCCTTTTGGGTCCCTGGCGGGACTGTTGCTGATCGCGCTCGGACTGCCGGTCTACTGGCTCTACATCCATAAGAAGCCCGTAGCCGAAGATGCAGTCGAGCCCGGCCGCTGATCTGCGCCGTCGTTCGCGAGTGCCGAGTCGAGCCGGCAGGCCCGAAGTCTGCGAAAGACCTGGCGCACTGCGAGAGCATGCCGGTTTTGCCTGACCGCTTCGGGTGCCAAAGGAACGAGCCGGTCCTCAGTCCTTCTCGACCCGGCCCGGCACGGAGTTGCCGCGGTGCTCGTCGTCGTATGTGACGTTCAAAAAACCAATGCACATCTCGTCGTACGCCCGCTCCCCCCAGCGTACGTCGAGCGGCGGTTTGCGAGCATTGTGTATATTGGATTCCGAATTGTCGAAATGAGCGATCAATTCGATCTGTGTCCCTTTCGGCAACGCGACGGGCGTCACGAACTCGTAGGTGCCTTGCCAGTTGAAGTCCCACCGGCCGATCTTGATCAACGTTTGCGTCCTCCCGTCAGGACGCCTTGCGCGAAGCAGAAAGTCCTTCCCTAACCAGTGCATGTGCGGCGTCACGCTGACGAGGTGCATGTTCTCATCGATTTCGAGCGCGCCGGCGACTTCCTGGTTCTGCTTACCGGCCGGAATCAGCAGTCGGGGCGCTTCCAGAGGCCCCGGCCGCGGAGGGGTGACCGTCTTGCCCCGCAACTCCTTGTCGACCGCGGTCCTGGAGAAGTAAAGCCCGAGTACCGACGCGTCGGTTTCGGGTTTACCGGTCTTGTGATAATGCACCTGGAGCAGGATGTCGGAATCCGCGGGGAGGTAGTAAGCCGTCCCCTCGGGCGCAGGAACGGGGAACTTTCCCGGCGACCAACCCCCGAGCGCCCCGCCTGGGAAGACCCCGAATCCGCCAAAAACGCGATAGCCCGGCAGCGGGTCGGCCTTATCCAGGATCCGCGCGAGCTTCTTCGTGTCGAGCGCCGCGATCACATGATGGACGACCCGCGGGTTCCCCGGCCGATAGTCGATCGCCGTGACCCAACGGCCTTCGGCCAGGCCCGTGGGAATGACGAAGACCCGGTACTCGTCATCCCCGTCACCCCCCAGCGCGAACGGCTCGGGCATACTGAGGACCACGTCGGGCTGCCCGAGCGGCCACACCGAGTCCCAGCGCTTCGGAGCAGGGGCGTCCTTGACGTCGCCCCGCGGGGCCCGGGCCCGCGCCCACGCGGCGAGTGTCGCGACCTCTTCGTCCGAGAGCATCCGCGCGTCGCGAAATGGTCCGCCTTCCTTGGTCGACGCTGACCAGGGAGGCATCGATCGTGTCTCGACCACCCGCGCAAGGTCCGACGCGCGCTTCCGAGCGTGTTCATACGTCAAAAGCGGGAACGGCGCGATCTGCCCGGCGCGGTGGCACTCCTGGCAGTGCTTCTGAAGGATCCGTTCCACATCGCGAAAGTACGTCGGTGCACCCACCTCGGCCGAGCGAGCGGCCCCCAACCCACCGACCAACAGCAGCGCCGCAAGCCAACGCTCCATGGTCGAGCTCCCCAGTACGCGCCCACGGCCTAGACCCTGGCCGGGCCGCAAACAATCTCACCTTGAATGATAATCTGGGGGTTTTAGGAAAACAAGAAAATTCTGCGTGAGACCCTCATGACGACTATTGCCTGTGGGGCAGCCCATTGCCGACCGAGCCGCGGCTCCGGGTTTTTTTGCCGGCCGTTGCCGGCCCAGCTTCGGAGTGTCGGTCAGCTCCGGCTCCTTGGCGAAATGGAGTGCGACGGCGGTTGCTTCGGTCTCGGGCTTGCCGCTCTTGTGATACCGGAATTGCAGCAGGATGCCGGCCTTGGCGGGGACGTGGCGCCCGACGCCCACACGGACGCCGCGGGCGCGAACGCCCGACGGTTAGCGGCCCGTGTATGCGGGAAGTGGCTCAGCGCGGTGCAAGCCTTCTTGGAGCCGGTAAATCCGATCCGCCTGGAGACCCTCATACCGGTCCCGCCGTCCTGACGGCCAGCGCACCTCGACCGTGTCAACCCGGTCGCTCGCTCCGAGCCCAAAGTGCAGGCGGCCCTCCGACGCGGATTGGAAGCTGCCGCCACCGGTGCGCTGGGCGACCTGCCGGCGGCCGGTCGCCGGAACAACGTCGACGCGCGCACCGACGGCGTCGCGGTTCGAAGTCGTCCCTTCGAGCTGGATGGTGATGAAGTGCGCTCGCTCCGTTTGGTTATGAAACCACGACAATGGGGCGTTCTGCGCCAGCAGGATCGCGTCGACGCGCCCGTCGTTGTCGAGGTCGCCCGCGGCCAATCCCCGGCCTACGCATTTCACCTGCCAGGGGGGGCCGCTGGTCGCGGACACATCGGTCACCTTGCCTTGCGGTCCCCCGACGAGGAGCTGCGGAGGCATTTCATAGGGGAAACGGGGCCTTTCGTCGTTAACGTGGCCGTTGGCCGTCATGATGTCGAGATAGCCGTCGTTGTTGGCGTCGAGCAGCACGATACCGAAGCCCAGCAAATAGCGACTGGGTGCCGCGAGGCCGATCCGGGTTGTCCCGTCCTCGAAGAGGGCGCCGAGATTGCGGTAGAAGCTGGTGGATTCGCCGTAGAAATTCGTCACGAGGATGTCGGGACGTCCGTCGCCGTCGAGATCGCCGCAAGCCGCGCCCATCCCGGCCTGGAAGCCGCCGTTGGCATTGCTTGCAACGCCCGCGCTGAGGCCGCATTCGGTGAACTTGAGCCCCCCATCGTTGTGGAAGAGGAAATTGGCCGTCGTGTCGTTGGCGACGAACAGGTCGACCTGCCCGTCATCGTCCAGATCTGCCGCGACGACGCCAAACCCACGACCATCCTTGTCCGCTTCCGTGATCCCGGCCGCCACCGATACGTCGACGAACCGTCCGTGGTCGTTGCGGAACAGGTGATCGGGGAGCGCGGGGAACTGCCGGGGCGTGCAGTATTCGAGTCGCATGGGATCGTCGGCCCCTTCGACCTTGCACAGTCGAGGGTGAGCGGCGTCCCACGCGAGATAGTGGCAGACGTACAGGTCGAGATCGCCGTCGTTGTCGAGGTCGGCCCACGCCGCCGAAGTCGGCCAATCCCGAGGGCCGCCGAGCGCGGCGGTCTCCGTCGCGTCCTCGAACGTCCCGTCCCCCCGGTTTCGGTACAACGCATAGGATTGCCAGCGCGTGACGAACAGGTCGGGGTGTCCGTCGTTGTCATAATCGCCCACGGCCACGCCGTGGCCGTACCCGCGTGCAAACCGGGCGATGCGCGACTGCTCCGTGGTATCCACGAATGTCCCGTCGCGCTGGTTCCGGAAGAGCCGATCGCCCGAGCCCGGGCGGGACCGGTCGGGAGGGAACGAACCTCCTTGAACGACGTACACGTCGAGCCAACCGTCGCCGTCGTAGTCAAGGAGGCCGACACCGCCGGAAGAGGTTTCCGGAAGCTGGCGCAGCGCTGAGCGGCCATTCTCGAACGAGAAATGAAGCCCCGCAACGTCTGCGTCGTCGCGAAAGAGGGGGGACCGTTCGTTCGGACCCGCGGGCGGGCGGGACGCTTGCCTTGGATTCGACGAAACGTCCGCGAGCAGCGTCGCCAACGTTTTTCCCCAAGCGTGCGGGTTGGGACGGAGGAACGCATCAAGGCGGTTCAATGACAGCCGTGCGCCTGGCTCATCGGGGTTGCGGAGGAGGAGCAGGGTCCACCACGCGTGGGCGTCGAACCACCTCCCCAGGGACTCCGCGAGGCGAGCCAGTTCCGCGAAATCGGTGATGGGCCCGGAGGTGCCGATCAGCCGGCCGTAGCGGTCGGTCGCATGATCGGCCTCGGTCTTGCGCGCGCGAAACTGGGCCGCTTGATCGGCCCTCCCCGACCCGGCGGCAAGCACGGCAAGCCGTTCGAGGGCACTGGTATCTCCAGGGTTCAGCTCCACCAGCCGTTCGAGCGACGCGCGCTCTGCAACCGGATCGTTCCGCCTTGCGGCGAACCAAACATGAAGCTTCGCGACCGCCGCGGGATCGAAGCGGTCGGCAGGGAGGTGGGCCAGGGTCCCGGCGGCGTCCTGGAATCGATCCGCCGCGACGGCCCAACGGAGCCGGGCCCGCCAGACGACGGGATCTCCCGGCCGACGTCGCCGGCAATCGTCGAGCCGCGCACCCGCTTCACCGAAACGTCCGGCCAAGGTCGCGACGTGCGCCTGTGCGAGCCAGACCCGGTCATCGTCAGGCGCCAGGCGGAACGCGCGCTCCACGGCGTTGCGAGTTGAGTCCACGAGGACGGTGGCAGTATCGACGAGCCAGAGATCGCGCAAGTCGCCGGCGCGGTCCTGCGAGTGCTCCCACCCCGCGCGGAGGATCCGACGTTGATCGTCGTCGCGACCCTCCCAGAAATAGAGTTGAGAAAGTTGGTAGCGTGCCCAGTTGGCGTTGGGACCGCCGTCCCCGATCACCGCCTCGAGCACGACCTCGGCGTCGGCGAACCGGCCGCTGTCGACCTCGAGTTTCGCGAGCGCTCGCCTTGCCGCCACGGCGAACGACGAGGAGTCCGTGACGCTCGCCCAAGCCTTCCGAGCGCCGTCCGTTCGTCCGGCGGCTTGTTCACACAGGCCGAACAGGTAAGCGATCTGTGAGTCGCCCGACGAGCGCGCGAATGCAACGGCCAGCCACGGACGCGCCTCGGCGAACCGCCCCAGGGCGATCTGCCGTCGCGTCCGTTCGAGCCCGTCATGATATCGCCGGTCGCTGACCAGGCCGAACAATGCCCAGGACAGGCCTGCGCAGGCCAGCGCGAAGCAGCCTTTGATGAACAGGCCTCGCCCCGTCATAAGCGCCTCGCGCTGCGCGGCCCGTTCATTTTGTGGCGGGCTTCGCCGGTTGCATTTGCCCCTTCGGCCCCGGCACTCCAATCATGCTTTTCATCTGGTCCCCAGTCTTCTGACCGAAATCGGGCTTCTGCTCTTCGACGGTCGGCTTCGCTTCCCCCTCGCATCCGGCGACGACCAACGCCAACAACAAAGCGAGGAAGCCAGTCCACTTGCGCGTCATGTCCCTGTATCTCCAGCGAATCCGGCGGATTATTCGAACGGCCTCCGCCATGCCGCGCGTCGACAATCGCAACGCGACCAAAAAGAAACCAGGCGATCACTCACAGCGTGCCCAGCCGATAATCCCCGCCGCGCACCGTCGCGCGGCGATCGCCCTCGAAGACCCGGAGAGAGGTCTGCCGAGGGCGACGAACGACAGACCGTCCAAACCGAGGAACGGCGTCTGCCGTACCGAGTCGACTCAGTAAGAATCAGCGCTGAGCGCTTCGCCGACATTGCGGCTGCCGATGGCCCACCACGTCTGCGGGTTGACGGTATCCTTCAGGAACTTCACCGAGCCGTCGGCGAAGCAAACATTGACACCACCGGGGTGATTGCTGCTTGCCGTGATCAAGTCGTTGAAGCTCCCCGGAGGATTGCCCGAGATGATGCAGGTCAGGCCGTTCGGCGTGTTCCAGTGGTCGTAAGCGTTGAAGCGAAGCGTGCCGGCGTGGCTGCCGTCCCACACAGCGCCCGACCATGCGTCGTGGCCGCTCGGCGAGGTGGTGCCCGCGGGCAAGCTACGGCACTGCTGGTAGATCGTCAGCGCCTGGCCCGATCCGCCGGAGTCGGCGTTGAACGTGGCTGAGAACTGGAAATCGACTCGCTTGGCGTTGACTCCACCCGTGGAGACCCCGCCCCCGCCCCCGGCCGGTCCAACTCCGACCAAGCGCTCGCCGAACATCGCCGTGTTCGACGTCCCGTCCGTGATGCCCTCGGTTCCGAAACTGCCCACATTCGAACTGGCGTAGCAGGAGCATGTCCCCTGGGTCGAGTTCCCCATGTTCACGATGGGGCCGCTCTGAGAGGAGATCGAAGCCGGCCCGCCGAAATTCGCCGCGTAGTTGCTCCACGAGGTCGAGAGCCAAGGGCCGGTCCTGATGCTCTCCGAGGGGCAGATCAAGGTATTGACTTTCGTCGCCGAGATCGTGTTCTGGTTGGCCGCGTTGTACGCACCACCGATGTAATTGGCGGCGTTAAACAACTGCTGCTGTTCCATGAAAGGCAGCAGGGCGACCGCCCAGGAAAGCGGCCACTCGCCGGTTGAGGAGACGGGACTCCCAAAGCCGGGGTTTGCGAAGTTGGACATCAACGGCGGAAATGCCGCGTTCACCGAGATGTAGTTGTGCACTCCAAGTCCGAGTTGTTTCAGGTTGTTCACGCACTGCGCTCGTCTCGCTGCCTCGCGCGCCGCCTGTACGGCGGGCAGAAGCAGCGCGATCAGCACGGCGATGATCGCAATCACGACCAGCAGCTCAATCAGTGTGAAACCGCGACGGCGTCTCATGCTCAAACTCTCCGGCGGAATGACGAATCGAGAACAGAAGGAAGATTGCACACCGTCCCGGGCCGCATCATGGTTTCCGCTCCTCGCCCGGCGGCGCGGAGGCAAATCACGAGCGAACACTCGACGGCCCTCATGGCACCCCAATCACGGGGGCACGAAGGAATTCGGTGTACTTATGAGGCTAAGTTGTTACATTATGGTCGAAGCTCTCGATATTGCAAGGTCGCCGCCATGGAATTATGGCAGCCCGGGATTTTTGCCGTTCGATAGGACGCTCTCGAAGAGCGGAATGCCCATAACTCTTGCCCTTGGCGATTCAAGATCAGGGCGGGCAACCTATCCTCCGTTACGCCGCCCATGAGCGCGAATATGGTGATCTGTAAAAAGTGAATGTGGAATCCCAATGGTGGTCTTGGGCATGTGGCAGGCGATACACCCTTCGCGGGTGTTGACCGGACAGACGGCGCGCGGCCGGGCCTGGTCGTGGCATGCGCGGCATTTGGCTTCGTAGGCCTTGATTGAGCTCGCGACGTCGCGGTGGGGGTCGTGGCAGGTGCGGCAGTCGAGATTCCCTGCGCTTTCGGTGTAACAGCGGCTCCAGGTCAAGGTCGTCGCGGGGAACCGGACGGCCTTGGGATCGTTGCGGTTGACCTCGCGGTGGAACGGATTGTGGCACTGGCCGCACAGGGCGACAACCGCTGCGCCGGACGCAGCCCGGGGCTGGGCGATCGCGAGGTCAGGCGCCTTGGCGGCGACCGCGAGAAGATGATTTGATCCCGGTCCGTGGCACCGCTCGCAGCCGATGCCTCGGTCGCTCGCCGTCGGACCTTTGGCCTCTCTCGCCAACTGCGGCGCCGTCGTGTGGCAAGCGAAACAACTGGCCAGGTCGTCCGAGGAAAGAAGCCGGCCGAGATACCCCTCGCTCGGGGGCGGAGTTCGCGCGTGGCCCGTGGTGATGTCCCAGGCGGGGCCGTCGGCATAGTGGGAAAGCCGCAATTCGCGCGTCCGGCCGTCGTCGTCGCGTCCGACCAGGGTCAGCCCGCGGTGCCCCGAGCCGAAGGCGAAATCGACGATGGCGCGGAGCGTCCGGCCCCGTTCGCGTGTCGAACAGCGAACGCCCAACGCCGTTGACTCGATCGTGTGTTCGACGTTCGGATCGATGGGGTCCGCGGTCACCACCGGGACCTGCGGCAGGCTCTCAAGGGCTGGCCCGCGGCGGAACGTGCGGGAGTGGAGGCTACTCTGTTCGGCTTCGTACTGTTCGTGATGACAGGCCTCGCAGCGCTCCGATCCGACGTAAGGTGACGGCTCCGGCTCGAGCTGGTGCTGGGCGCGGTAGGGCTTGCCCCAATCCTCGGGCAACGCGCCGAGCTGAAGCCCGGCACGGCCGACCAGCCACGAGGCCTCGGCGTCCTTTCCGGAGGCGATCAAGGGGCCGAGCCACCGCTTTGCCTCCGCCGGCCTGCCGGCGCCGAGCAATGCCCGGGCGAGCCGCTTCTGGTAGTAGGGAAGCGGTTCGGGCGAGCCCGCGAGATGCGGGTCGAAGTCGAACGCTCGCTCCAGGTGACCCGCCGCGGCCGAGGGATCGTCGCGCTGATCGGCGACCTGTGCCAGGATGACCTCCGTGCGCGCGGCCCACCCCGGCCGCTTCGCAAGCGCCTTAGCCGTGCGCTCGGCCAGGTCCAGTTGCGCTCCTTGCAGGTACAGACGCGCGAACTCGTTCAGGATTTCCGCGTTCTTCGGGTCCAAGCGCAACCCGGCCACCCAGCACGCACGCGCGGTCTCGTGGTCGCCCGTGCGGTCGATGAGGCGGCCGAAGAGGAAGAAGTCTTCCGCTTGCATGGCCGACGCGCCTCCGAGACGGGTGTACAGAATGCGCGCCGTGTCGTCGCGACCTTGGCGGGCTGCCGCCCTGGCGAGCAAACGCAGCGCATCGCGGTCGCCCGGCGCCGCTTTCAGTCGGGACGAAGCGAGTGCGAAGGCCGTGCTCAGGTCGCCGCGTTCGTACGCCGCTCGGCCTTCGTCGACCGGGCGCCGACGAAGGACCGACCCAACGAGCAGCAGCCCCGCGCCTACCACGATGGCGACGATGAGTCCCCGCTTGGCGATCCGGGTCCACCTGCCAATGGCCCACCGTGGTGAGTGCCGGTGACTCATTCGAATTCCTTAATGATTCGAAGACGGGCTGGTCGAGGCTCGCGCGGCGAGTCGTTCCGGTTCCAGGAAATTGACGCTTGAAGAACATCGGAGTGAGAGAGGTACCCGTTGCCCGGGCACGCAGGGCGACCGGTTCCGGACGGAACGCACGGCCCATTCGGCGCTGAGAAAGTTCTCGCGCATGAGGGAGCAGGCCAGATCCCAGGGCCCTGCAGCGCGCCAGGGCTCGTAGACGAACGGCTTGTTGCACCCGCGATGCTGGATTGCCTGAGTTCCTCGCACGATGGCGGATTGCTCGACCCACGAGATCAGCGCCGAGAGGGCGTTCATGGGGGACCAGCGGTCTTTGCGAATACCGCCGCGCCGATCGCCGCGAGCAATCCGACGGTCCCATGTGCCAACAGTCGTGCCGGCCAGGCGGTGGCCAGGGGCTCGCCGGTCCCATTCAGGGGGAACGCGATTGAGCCCACGATATCGTAGAGCACGGCACCGGCCACGGCTCCGAGGATTCCTCCGCCGACTGCCTTTGCCAGGCGATCGCGCTTGCCGAGGCCCAAGCCGAGCGCCAGACCTCCCACCAACCCGGCCGGCCCCCAGGCGCCGGCATGAGCCAGTATGGAGGGAAGCAGGTCGGCCTGGCCCCCGCCGACGATTTGGAAGTAGGCCGTGAACGCTCCAAAGGCAGCGCCGGCGGCAGTTGCCCCGCCCAGGATCAGCCCTGCCGAGCCTGCAAACAGGGCCGAACGGATCGAGCCGCCGGACGCCGCGCCCCCAATGCCGAGCACCAGCCCGAGCGCCGCGCCCTGTATACCATAAGCGAGAGCGGCGTTCTTGACAGCCGTGCGATCGAGCTCGGCGCTCTCGAACTGGACGGCCATCGTATTCGTCGCCTCAGCAGCGCGCCGAGGTTTGAATTGGTCCACAACCCCCTCGCCGGCTGTCCAACTGAGGA
Organism: Isosphaeraceae bacterium; assembly: GCA_031291845.1. Taxonomy (GTDB): domain Bacteria; phylum Planctomycetota; class Planctomycetia; order Isosphaerales; family Isosphaeraceae; genus DAIDJG01. Next base: position 23,487 of record JARLIH010000395.1, read on the forward strand.
TCGACCCCACGAAACCGGCGGCCAGCACGATCGGCACCAATCGCCGAGGGCGCTGAGGGCCGTTACTGGGCGGTTTCGAGGAATCGGCAAGCGGACGCGCCTTCGACGTGTTGCAGTCGGATCGAGAGCCGTTTGAGTTCATGAAGAGTCTCGGAGTTGGTGATGACGACTCATTGCCGAGAGCGGGCGCGCGGGGCGTCACGATGCTGCGAGCCCGAGCCCGTGCGGGACCGCTCGACAACGGTTTTCCGCGGTCTCCGGCCCTTCCCGAAGATGGGCAGTATCAATTGGCACGTGCGCAACGCGATTCCGAGGTAGCGGCCCCTCCGCCAATGTCATTATCAGCCGGTTCTCGGGCGATTCAATACACCTCCAGGCCATCACGCGTCAACTTGGCTCGCGTATTTCACCGAAGGGCCCCAGGGCAGTTCCCAGCGGTCTCGGTGCCGCCACGCGAAACCCTGGAGTAAAAGCCGGCGACTTCGCCGAACTCCTTAGTATATAATAGTGGCGTGCATGCACTCATATATTCCCGGGTCCGAGGGAAAAAACCGTGAATGGGGGGTACCGGCTGCGTCCCGAAACGCCTACTATTGGAGTGGCGCGGGGATTGCACATTGTGTGGGCCGCCGGTAGTATCACGATCGCCTTGTTTGTTCGAAAGCCTCGTGCGAGAGGCACGTTCACCTCTTGTTAATCAAAGGTTGAAGCTATGCGGCGATTCAGTACGGCCCTCGTGCTGGGCCTGGTGGTCCCTTGCGTCACGGTTTGCGTGGGATGCGGCGACAGCTCGAAAGAGGCACCTGTCATGGTCACTCCGAGTGTCCCGCCGGAAACGGCACAGAAGGATTCGATGGACGCCTATCTGAATAGCCATCCTGCCGCCAAGAAGGGCGCAGCGCCCGCTCCGAAGTGAGTGGAACGCGCTGCATTCCGGGTGGTCGTGGCTCGCGGCTCCCCCCCCAGGGCTGCTTGCTGGGTTCGTGGTGCCCGGAGCGCACCGCTCCGGGTTCCGTCATTTGCCGGTAGGCCAGAAAGGTGAGCTGGGATGAGAATGACGAGGAAATCCGGTTTCACGCTGATTGAGTTGCTGGTGGTGATC
>JARLIH010000396.1 GCA_031291845.1 Isosphaeraceae bacterium
GGACGGCCGTACTGGTCCGTCGTGAAGGGGACGTTGTTGTACGGCGAGTCGACCATCTCGATGTAAGCGCTCGCGTAGGCGCTGTTGGGAAACTGATTGAGTGACGGCAAGAAGGCGTTGACCATCCCGTTGCCGTTGTTCGAGCCGTTGGCGGCGCCCGGCACGTTGCTCCAACCGAGGCCCTGCCCCCAGGTCATACCGAAGCCGTCCGACTCGAGGTCGAGCGGATCGGCGCTCAAGACGGCGCCGGTCGCCGTGTCGATACCGGAGATGCTCATCGCGAGGGCGCCGGGGTTGCCCCCCGTGGGGCACGCGTCTTGCTGCGCGAGGCCCGGCTTGCTGCACAGGTTCGGCGCGACCTGGGGCGGCGGGTTCTTGACCTTCACGGTGTCCGTGGCCGACGCGTTGATCCCGTTGTTGGTCACCGTGATGGTCACGGTATACGTCCCGACGCTCTGGTACGTGTGGTTCCCTTTGACCTGGGAGCCGGCGATGCTGCCGTTCGACGTTCCCCCATCGCCCCAGTTGATCTGGGCCGAGTAGCCGCCGGAGGCGACGCCGCCGCTAAAGGTGGCGAGCGTATTGGAGAAGTTCTGGTTCACGTAGGCAGTGTAGGTCCCTCCACCGGTGACGGCCAGAGGCGGGCTCACCACGGTGGCCATGCTCGTGACCTGGGTGTTCGCGCCCCCTTTATCGTTGATGGTGACCCTGACGTTCTCGATCGCGTATTGGGACTGGATGCTGTAGGTGTGGTTTCCGGTGACGGTGAACACCGTCTGACCGCTCACCATGGTCGTCCCGATGCTCCCGCTCGTGGTCGAGTTGTCGCCCCAGTCGATCGTCGCGCTGAAATCCCCCTGGGACGGATTGGGATTGCCGTCGGTGAATGTCGCGACGGTACCCGAGAAACTCTTGCCCGAAGTGGCACTGATCGCGACGGAAGTGCCTGTGAGCATAGCGTCCTGGATGCTGGCGGTCGCCGTCGTTGAGGCCGACGCGCCTCCGTCATAGTTGACGGTGACGGTCGGCTCGTACGTGCCCTCTTCGCTGAAGGTGTGCGAGGGAGGGAACACGTCGAACCCGCCGTTGTAGGGGTCAGTCTGAACGTTGCCGTTGGACGTCCCGCCCGACCCGTCGTTCCACTGGATGGTCGCGGTGAAGTCGGACGCGTTTGCCTGACCATTGAGGAGCTGGAACGTGGCGATCGGCGTGGTGGTGGTGATGCCGCCCCCCTCCTGGCCGAACGTGCTTCCGGGCTGGATGGAGATGGTCGGCCCGGATGTATTCGGATGGGCGCCGGGAGGCCGCGAGCCCGTGGTGACGCCGGTGCTCGCTGGCGGCGCGGTCGTGATCGTGGTGGTCGTGCCACCGGGAACCGGGGCCGCAGTCGTCTGCCCTCCGAGCGGCCCGGTGCCGCGGTGTTCTCGGGTGCGGTGGCCGTGCCGCCCGTGCGGGGCCTTGGCCAGCAAAGGCTGGTGCGGGGCGTGCTGGGAGTGGTCCGCGCGCAGCGCCAGGCGCTCCTCGCGAAGCTTCGCCCGCTCCGTGCGCCACTGGACGACCACGTCCTGGAGCCATGAGTCCAGATCCGCCGGCAGAACGGCACTGTGGCGCAGGAGCTGGCGCTCTTCCAGGCTCTCGATCGAGAGCACGACGGGCTTGCGGCGCAGGCGGCGGTTCATGGTGCGGGCCTCGAGGTTTTCCGCTCGCCGTTCCTGCCGGGAAGGGCGTGCGGCGTGCTGTTCGGGTCTGTGTGTCTGTCCGTGGCGCGAATGCGTGCCTGCCGAGGGCTGTGTGCTGTCAATCGCGGATGCCGGAGGGGCGCCGGTCAATCGGGCGTGGACCAAGCGCCGAGACGCCGGGTACGCACCGACGTCGGCAGCGCGGCCGCCACGCGATTCAGCGCGACGTCGCGCGCTCGCGCCGTCACCGCGCGCGGCCGCACGTGGTGGTCCTGCGGCAAGCGCCCCCGTCCGCTGGTCGAACGCGCGTCGCCATGCACCACCGCACCGCCCGTCCCCGTGGCCGGAGCGATTGCTGGCGGCGACCCACCCGCCACGGGCGTGCTCGCCGGCGCGTGCGGGTGGACCATCACGAACGACACGGCCTGGCTGAAGCTCAACTGGAACGACTCGTAGAGCGGCGGCCTCGCGAGCGAGTCGCCGTTCGTCGCCTTCATGGGCGTGGTCAGCGTGTACAGGTAGACGTCGCTCCCCAGCGGCACGGTGGGAATGATCACGAGCTGGTTCGTGTTCGGGTTGAACGTCACCACGGCATTTACCGGCAGATCCGCGCTGTCGAACTGGGTGGACGACGTTCCGCCCGACCGCGGGATCAGCGTGAACGAGTAGGGACCAAGGCTCGCCGGGTTCACGGCCTCGGTCATGGTGACCGTCCCATAACCGATGGTCGACCCCGTGAGCGATCCGTTGGCGGGGGTCGAGACGTCGCTGCCGTTCTGCTGGAGGATCGTCAACGGCGATGTGTTCGTGGGCGGCGACTGGCTCTGAAGAGTGAACGTGTTGTAATAGGTCATGCCCAGCGTGTGCGTACCCGGATTGGGGTATCCCGTGTTGTCGTCGAGGGTCGCGCTCACGACGATCAGGTAGATCGCGCTGGTGCCGTACGTCGCTTGCAGGGGCACGTTCGGGACCAGATAGGCCGTGAGGGTGCCGGGGTTGTACGCCACCGTGACGCCCGTGACCTGGGTGTAGGTGCCGCTCGTGCTCGGCTTCTGCAACAACTGCACGTAGCTCGAATTGACGTGCTGGATGTCCATCGCCTTGTTGAAGGTGATCGCCAGCGCGTCGAACCACGGGATGACGTTGTTGTTGACCGTGATCGCGCCGTTGTTGACCTTGACCCCTGTGACGGCGGGGGCTGCTTGCGTGATCGGGTTGTAGCGCACCAGGAACGAGCTGTATTCGGGGCCCGTCAGCCCGCTGCTGGTCGTCAGGACGTTGCCGGAGACATCGGTCAAGCTGCCGCTCACGCCGATCGAGTAGACATCGGTACTCCAGGGGACTGTCGGTGTGAACGTGATTGCCGACGTCCCGTCGGAATTGATCGAATAGTTCAGCGTGCCGTCCAGCGGGATGTCACCCGCTGTGGCGACGCCGTCCGGGCCCCATGGAACCACGGTGACGGCGTAGATGTTGCTGACCATCCCGGCCGTCAGCGTGCCCGGCACGAAGCCCTGGAGTTGATGGTTGAACGTGACCACGACGCTCGACGGACCGACCGTAAGGGCGGCATTGAGCGGAGGACTGAAAGGCGCGTGGGGCGCGGTGTTGTCGAGCATGAGGCCTTGCGTGATGGGGTTGAACTGGAATTCCCCCCAGGCGGCACCCCACTGAGTCGGGGCGTTGGCATACTCGCCCAGCGCCCAGAACGTCGGTGCGCTGGGGGCGACGGCGAGTCCCTGCCACGGCCCCCATTTGCTGATGGTCTCGGTCCCCTGCGTGTAGTTGTATTCGTTGATGTAGCTCGAACTCGCCTTCACCACGATGGGCGTTTCGAGCGTACCCGGCGGGTCGGTCGCCGCGCGCCCGGTGAACATCATCTGCGGGTATGTGGACGCGCCGCTCTGGGTGTACGTGATCCCCAGGTCTCCCTGGGCGTCGACCGCCACCTCGGGGTCGTAGGTGTAGCTGTTGGCCACCGCGATCGTGCCGGACTGGACGATCCCGTAGACGCCCGGGACGTTGATCTGGAACCACTTGACCGCCGCGAACCCGTTCACGTTCACCGTTTGCGCGGTCCAGATCGCGCCGTTGCAGTAGACGGCGTTGGTCAGCCGCGCGTCCATCGTGTCGACGTACGTGGACCCCCCTTGCGGGGCGCCGGGGGGTGAGAACTGTGTGAAGTTGGCGGCCGGCGTCGACAGCGTCGCCTTCAGGATGGGCACCGCGCTGGTGCTGGACGGGCTCAGCTCCCAGACCCGGATGCTGCCGGAATTCGCCGTGTTGCTGTCGACGAAGAGCTGAGGGTCGGTGGGTTGACGGCCATAGCTTTGCACGGGTTGGAGTGACGCCGCGTTGTTGGCCGGGAAGCCCTCCTGTTCCGTCACGCCGAGCGTAAGGGGTTGGCCGTTGATCATCAATGATTTGTTGATGCGAAAAACCCCGGCGTACTCGAACACAGGCGGCGAGGCGGCGGAGAGATAATTGACACTAATGTATAAGTTGGTGGGGTCGGCCGCTGCGCGGGGATAGTCGGCGCCGAAGGCGGTGCCGGTATGGCTGTCGGACGCGGTGACCGAGTAGAAATGCCAGTCGCTCGCGTTCAGCGTCGGCCCGCTCGCCGTCGAGACGGCAATGTCGATATAGCTCGCCGACGGGTTGGCCGGCCCCCCCTCGGCCATGATGACCCAGAACCGCTGCGCGTAGGGGTCGTAGAGGACGGAGGGGTCGAAAATGGGCCCGCCGTGCGTCGCGCTGCTGAAGAACGTGGAGAGGCTGACGGCCTGCTGTGAGCCGCCGCTGGTGTCGGTGACCTGGAGCTGGCCGTTCACGGCACTCAGGATGCGCGTCGGGCTCGCCGCGGCGCTGGGGGCGGGGGGCCCGCCGCTGCCGCCGGTCGGCTCGAGGAACCCGGGCGCCGAAAAGCTGGCCTGCGAGAAAGACGACGGCACCACGCGGTCCTCGAGCGGAACGAGCTCGGGCTGCAAGTGCCGAGTCACCCTGCGCTTTCGCGGCCGGTGCGCAAACCCCGGTGCATCCCACCTCCCACGCTGACGCGGCATGCTCATAGCAGCACCTTTCAGAGGCGTGGTGACACGACGAACGACATCGCCGCCCGGCGCCGAGGGCGCGGCGCGCACCTCGACCACTGAGCACGATGGCTCGGCTTTCGATCCGAACTGACGCTCCGGTCCGGCCTTACGTAAAAAGGGGGAGGCCGGCTCGCGGGGTCACGATTTTGAACGTTTTATGATGACGAGCTTACTCATTACGTACAGTCAATCAATCACCGAACGTAACGAACCTTCGTCATGCGGATTGTGCTCCGGTCGAAACGGAGTGTCAATACACTGCCACCATTTTTCTTACAGATCATAAACTAGTATCATTAACATGATTTGTATTGTTGATTTTGCGATCTTGGCAGCGATTCCCAATCCTCCCGTCGGACTTGACGTTATGGCATGTGACCAGCCTGTCCGATGGGTATGGCACTTTGGGTGTGCGCGTGTGAAAAGAACAACGGCCCGCGGCACGGCAAGATTTCCGGAGGGAATGACCACGCGCCTGCGCTTCGTGCTGGTAGCTGGTCCCGTACCAGCACGAAGCGCAGGCGATTGATCCTTCTCGAACTGTGTTGCGGTCTGTTGCGAAAAAGCGCTCGTGCTCCCGGACCGCCGTGTTGTCCTTGGAGAGCACGTGGCTCTTCGCGGCGATCCGCCCCGCGATGCCGTCCCGGTACGTGCGCTCCCGGCCCAAGCGGGTCGCCAGCGCGATGTATGGTTCGCGCGAAGGGGTGACGAGCTCAGACATACCCATCTTGCGGTAGCAAGCCAGGCCGTGGCGCCCCACGCCGAACGACCCGGGCAAGGTCGCCAGCGGCAGGTCCAGGATGTCGTGGGCCGTGAGGCCTGCCCCGTAGGGATACGGGCTCAGGACCACGTCGGCCAGCGAGCGCAGGCGGTCGTAACGGGCTGTGTCCACACCGGGTAAGAACACGATCGGATCGGCGACGCCCGGCCTCACGGCCAGGAATCTCGCGCGCCGCAGCGCGGCGGCGGCCCGCGCCCGGCGTTCTCGGATCAGTACGGGGAGGCCCCGAGGATCCCGGCGGGCACAGCGTCAAACTCAGGGTGGAATTTCAGGAGCTGCTGGAGCAAGCGTAGAGGTGCGCGCCTTCGGGCAAGCCCAACTCAGCGCGTGATGCCGGCGGGTCGCGCGGGCTGGCGCTCAAAGGTGGGCAGGGTCGACAGGCGCACCATTGCCGGCCCTACGAAGGATCTTATGGGAGCGCCGTGCACAGACCGGGTCTGCGTCACCGGTTCCATCGTGCGGCTATGAACCCACCTCGATTTCGTTCGATGCCCTGCTGCGAGCAGATCTTGTGGCTAACCCAAGGTGGGTGAAGTACCCACTTGATGCAGCATATAAGGGTACAGAGGGAGGAGTTCGGCGAAGGGCTCCGAAAATGGGGAAGGATCGAGCGCTGAGGATCGGGCCGGTCGATGGTTTCGATTTCACCCTTTTCCCTCAAGCCGGCGTTCCAGGAAACGGCAACGCGGGGCGGCGATCGGCGAGGTGGCCGCGGGAAAATCAAGAAATACAGAAAAATGCTCTGAAACGCCGGGACAGCCCGCGACGCTCAGGACCACAGGGTCGCGCCGGCGAGCCTTAACCGTTGAGTTCACAAAGGGATGTGGGGGCGGACGTGGCGAGGTTGGGGGGACGGGATGGGACGATGTCGCCGGACTGGTGGGTGTGCGCAGGAAATGACGAGAAACTCCGAGAAAATCTGGTGGGAGCCGGCTACCTCGGCGAATCGAACGGAAGACGAGCGGGCACCCTCGCCTTCAATGCTTGGGCCGGACGACGTTTGCTATTCGGCTCACCTCTCGCCTCGAGTGAGGGTGCGGAGTGGGCAAGTATCGGAGAGTGCCCTCACCCGGCCGCTGCGCGGCCACGCTCTCCCGGGGGAGAGGATCGCGGTGGAGGCTCCCGCGATGCGAAGGACGGAGGCGACGAGATGCACGCAAAGGGGGGCGTTGCCCCCCGAGCGGCGTTACATGCGTCCGAGGGTCTCGTTGACGACGACCTGGAGGCTCTCGCCGAGGCCCTTTTGGCGGATGGCTTCGATGTCCATGCGGCAGGCGAAGAGGGCGTCGATGATCTTGGGGTCCCACTGCTTGCCGGACCCTTTGTGCAGGATGTCGTCGATCTGCATGGGGGTCATGCGGCGGCGGTACGGGCGGGTGCTGGACATGGCGTCGAACGAGTCGGCCACGGCGAGGATGCGGGCCTCAAGGGGGATCTTGTCGCCGGCGAGGCCGGTGGGGTAGCCGGAGCCGTCGAGGCTTTCGTGGTGGTGCAGGACGCCCGGCAGCAGGTGGTGCAGCTTTTTCAGGTCGGAGAGGATGTGGACGCCGATCTCGACGTGCGCCTGGATCTGGCGGTACTCGTCGGGCGTGAGCGGGCCGGTCTTCTTGAGGACGTGGTCGTCGATGCCGATCTTGCCCACGTCGTGCAGCAGGCCCATCAGGTAGAGGTCGCTGCGCTGGTTGGCCGGCATGCCGAGCTCCTCGGCGAGGCGGACGGCGATGCGCGCGACGCGCTCGGAGTGGCCCGAGGTGTAGGGGTCCTTGGCGTCGATGGCGGCCGTCAGGGCTCGGATCACGCCGAAGAGGAGTTCCTTCAGGTCGGCATACAGGCGCGCGTTGTTGTGTTGGGTGGCGATCAACGAGGCGACGGGCTGGAGGATCTCGACCTCGGTCGCGGCGAACGGGCGGCCGTCGAGCGGGTTGGCGGCGATCAGCCAGCCGGTGGCCCCTTGGCTGTCGGCGGCGACGGCGACGAACCGGGACAGGCCGACGCCGGGGGGGCTGTCGACGTGGTTGACGATGTGCAGTTGAGGCGAGTTCTCCGCCGGCAGGATCGCGCGGTAGGCGTTTCCCTCGAACCCGTCGACCTCGCCGCTGACCACGACGAGCTCGTTGTGCTGCGAGGGGACCCAGGCGACGGCCGAGACGTTGAGGGCGTGCCGGAGCGCGTTCGTCGCGAGGCTCTGAAACTTATCGGGCGCGTCGGAGATCTTGAGCCGGCGGGTCAGCCGGGCGATAAGCAGATGTTGATCGGAGTCGGGCGAGGGGGCGGCCGCCCGAGGCGTGGCGTGCGTTTCCTTGGCGCGGCGGAACTGGTCGGCGACCGACTGTCCCCAGGCCCGGAGCGCGGGCTCGGGGCAGAGGGGGCCGTAAAGGGCTTGTTCGGTCTCGAGCGAGGTCGCGAACGGGATCATCGCGATCAGGTCGCCGGCGCCGGGGCGAGGGATGGGAAGGGCCAGCCAGACCGGTCCCCCCGCCCTGGGTGCCCGCCAGAGCGCGACGCGCCCTTGGCTGACTCCGCTGGTGGTCAGGGTCGCCACCAGGTGAGGGCTGGCGGGGGGGAGCTGCTCCACGGAAATCCCGACGCATGTTTGCCAGGCCAGCCGCGCTGGGTCGAGCACTCCCACGGGCGCGTTGAACTCACGCGACAGCCGGCGGGCGAGCACCTGGCCGTCACCCCCCGTTGCGGAGTCGTCGCGCTGCGGGGGGGAGGGAGCGGTTTCCAGAATCGCGTTTTGACTCAACATGCACGGACCCTCGGCTCAAGGAGCCCCCGAACTCATGACCCTATCGATTTCAACCCCGTGACAAGCGTAGGTCACGAACCTGCTCGCGACCGGCTGCGGCGGGTCCTTTTTTTCCAACCGCCCACGTCTCAAGTTCCCTGAACGGGTTGTTTTTGGACACGTTCGGACGTGTGGACTATAGGCTCTTCGGGGATATCGAGGTCTCTCCGTGCGCGCAGGGGTGCGTCGCGGGGGGAGGCCGCCGTGTCAGGGTATCCTGCGTTGCCTGATCCGTCGCCGGAGCCGAGCAAGAACCTGGTCGCCGATTGGACCCTCGGGACCGATTCGGCGGACGGGTCGCTGTCGAGCGACTCGCTGTTTCTGCCTCCGCCGCCGGCGAAAGGGGTGGTTGAGGCGGCCAAAGCGCCGGCAGGTCGGGAAGGGGGGCTGGCGGCCCACCTGGCGGAGACGGTCGACCTGGGAGTCAATGCATCCGAAGCGCCGTTGGCTCCCTTTCCGGCTGTGTCGCTCGCTGCGCCGAAGCCGGGGGAGCTGATTGGCGGGTTCCTGATCGTTTCCGAGCTGGGCCGGGGGGCGTTCGCCCGGGTCTATCTCGCGGAGCAGCCGAGCCTGAGCCACCGGCTCGTGGCTTTGAAGGTGTCGCGGGCCGTCGGCGAGGAGCCCCAGATGCTCGCCAGGCTCCAGCACACGCACATCGTGCCCATTTTTTCGGTCCACGATGACCCGCAGACCCGGGTTCGGCTGATCTGTATGCCGTACCTCGGTGGCGCCAACCTCGCGGAAGTGCTGGAGGCGGCCGGGACGCGGGTGGCGGACCGGCTGACGGGGCGCAGCTTCGTCGAGGCGCTCGACGAGGTCAGCAATCGGTTCGTCTCCGAGCCGGCGCAACACGCGCCTTCGAATGCCGGGCCGAAGGCCCTGTCGCAGCAGGATTCGCCCGCCACTCCGTGGACGCGGAGCCGGTGGTTGGACGCGTCGCACGCGACGCTGACCGAGCCGGTGAAGGCCCGTTCGTTCTGGAACCACCTGCCCGTTTGGAGACGGGCGGAGCCGCCGCCGCCGGGGGGAGAGACCGACGCCCAGCCTGCGCGGCAGTTCCTGCGCTCGGCCGACTCGATCCAGGCGGCGGTCTGGATCGTGGCCCGGCTTGCGGAGGGGCTGGACCACGCGCATTCGCGGGGGCTCCTGCACCGCGACTTGAAGCCGTCCAACATCCTGATTGCGGCCGACGGCACGCCGATGCTGCTGGACTTCAACCTCTCGACGGAGCTGGTCCCGGAGTGGACCGCCGACGGGGCGCGTGCGACCCTCGGCGGGACGCTTCCCTACATGTCGCCGGAGCACCTCAAGGCGTTCGAGGAGCGCGACCCGGACCTGGCGCGAAGGGTCGACGAACGCTCGGACCTGTACGCGCTTGGCCTGATCATGTTCGAGATGATCGCCGGCGTCCAACCGTTCCCGGAGCCGCCGGCCAGCCTGCCGCTCCAGGAAATCACGCATTTCATGATCGCACAGCGGCAACGGACTCCTTCGCTCCGCGCGGTCGCCCCGCGTGTGCCCTGGAGCCTCGACTCCATCGCGGGCAAGTGCCTCGCCCCCGACGCCGACCAGCGCTACGGCCGGGCGCGCGACCTGGCCGAGGACCTCCGGCGGTTCCTGGAAGACCTCCCGCTGAAGTTCGCCGCCGAGCCGAGCGTACGCGAGCGCTTCGCGAAGTGGGCCCGCCGCAACCCGCAACTCTGCAGCGTGTCGTCGATCGCCACCGTCGCGGTCTTCCTGCTCCTGGCGCTCGGAGCAGTCATGGGGGTGCTGTCCCGGAACCTCCAACAGACCTCCGCGCGCCTCAGGCTGCACGTGCTGCGGGCGGAGTTCAACGAGTGTCAGTTCCTCCTGAACACGGTGAGCGGGCCGCGCGACCACCTGGGGCGCGGGGTCGCCCTGGCCGATGACGTGCTCGCGGGCCAGCGGTTCGATGCACATGGCCGGTGGCAGCCGGGACCATGGGTCGAGCGGCTGGATCGGGCCGAGCAGGCCGAGGTCCGTGCGCGGATGGCCGAGCTGATTCTGCTCGAGGCGCGGGCGAAGACGTACCTGGCCGGCCGTTCGCGCGGGACCGACGAGTGGCGAAAGGCGCGCGAGTGGGCCGTGCGCTGGCTCGACCGGGCCGAGTACCTCGACCCTCGCCCGTCGTCGGCCCTGTTCTCGGACCGGGCGCTCTACCTGGCGGACCTGGGTTTGCCGGCGGACGCGGCCGCCGACCGGACGCGCAGCGCCCAGACCCCACCGGCGACCAGCCGCGACTTCGCGCTGCGGGGTACGTCGCTGCTGGCCCTTGGCGAGCTCGCGCGCGCCGAAGCGGACCTGCGTCGGGCGGTCAACCTGGACCCGCGATCGTTCTGGGCGTGGTTCACGCTGGGGCACTGTTATTACGACCAGGGCCGGTACGCGGACGCGGCGGGGGCCTTTGGGGCCTGCGAGGCACTCGAGCCGAGGTTCGCCTGGCCCTACATGAACCGCGGATTGGCGCTGGCCCAGGCAGGCCGCCTCGCCGAGGCCCTGGAGTGCTACGACCTGGCCCTGAAGGACCATCCCCGCTTCGCCGAGGCGCTCGTGAACCGGGCGCTGGCGGCCCTGGAGCTGGATCGCCTCGACGATGCCGAGCGCGACCTGCGTGCAGCGCTCGCGCTGGGACGGGGCGATGCGGGCGTGTATGCTGCGCTTGGGGAAGTCGACTACCGGCTTGGCCGGGTCGAAGAGGCCGAGCGGCTGTACAACGACCTGCTGGCTCGCGAGCCCGGCAACGTGATGGTGCTGGCCGCCCGGGGCATCTTCCGGCTGACGCGCGACCCGCGGGGGGCGCGCTCCGATCTCGAGGACGTGCTTCGGCGTGACCCGGGGAACGCCCGTGCCCGGTATGGGCTGGCGCGCTTGCTTTATCGCGAAGACCCCCGCGCGGCGCTCGCTCACGTCAACGCCGCGCTGGACGCCGAGCCCGCACTGATCGACGCGCTCGTGCTCCGCATGCTCCTCCGCGCCCGCTGCGGCGACCTGGCCGCGCTGGATGACGTCGACCGCCTGCGTCTGACGCCCACCCCCCACCGCGTGTACAACGCTGCCTGCGCCCTGGCCGTCCTGGCCGTGACCGCGGGCGAGCCCAAGCTGGTCCCCCGGGCCCTCGCCGGCCTGAAACAAGCGATCGAAATTGGCTACCCGGCGGCCGGGGTCGCGTCCGATCCCGACTGGGCACCGTACCGGGACCGACCGGAATTCCGCGCGCTAATCCGGCAGACGAAGCGCTGACGGACCAAGGGTTTTGCGCCGAGTGTGAGGGGCGGCTGCGCACTTGGGGTCTGGTCCCGCTACGGCCCCTCACGTTGGCCCTCTCCCCGACGATGGGGAGAGGGACGAGGTTCCGCCCTGTCCGGGGCGAGCAAGGCAAACGGGCTCGGTCTCCCGGACTCGACCTCAGCGCGTGTGGAGCGGCCGTCGGCCGCCCGAACGGTCGACGCCGTTAGATGCGGCCGACTCGCTCAAGACTTGCAGAGCACGCTTTGGGTTCGACGTGTGAAAGATGCCCAAGGCCTTGCCGGGGGACGCCGCGCTCGAGGCGTAGGCGTACTCAATATTGATGTGTTCCTCGGCCAGCCGTTCGAGCAGCCGTGCCAGCGCTCCAGCGCGGTTGTCGACCTCGACGGCGATGACCTCGGACGTCGTGAACTCAGTACCCAGGGCCGTCAGAACGCGCTTGGTCGCCTCCAACTCGTTCGTGACCAGGCGGAGGACGCTCCGGTCGGCCGTGTCCATGACCGAGATCGCCCGAATCTCCGTTTTCTCGTGCGCGAGCGCCGAGCAGATTTTGGCCAGGCGGCCCGGCTTGTTTTCGAGGTAGGCAGTCACTTCGTGGACGAACTCCATCGAATCGCCTCCAATCATACAAGGGACTACTGCAAAGACGGATCACCAACCAGACCCGCAGCGTTCGGGACGTTGGGCTCCCACCGTTCCCGTGGGGGGATCGCGGGGCGCCGTGTCGGTCGTCGACCAACGCACGGGTTCACTCCCATCAGATATTGTAGGCGCGCCCGGGCCGATCCGGCCGGGGCGGCCGGAATTGCCTGTCACTTCGGTTTCTCACCCGCAGTGGCGGGCGGGGGGGTAACGTTGCCTTTGGCCTGGGCCGCCATCTGCTTCGTGGCTGCCTCACGCGCCTTCTGAAGAGCCGGCCCCAGGATCATCGACGCCCCGGGAGAGCCTGTGCCCCCGCCGAACGAAATGTTGGGGAAGGCCTCTCGCGTCACGTACCGGATCTCCTGGTCGTTGACGCTCAGAGCGGCGTACCCGGGGAAGAGGAGCGCCTTGAGGGCGTCGGCGGACGGCAGCTTGGCCGGGTCGACCTTCAGCACAATCCCCATCGCGGGCGCCCCGTTCGCCCCACCCGGCGCCCCAGGGAACCCCGCCGCGCCGTTCGGTGCGCCCGGGAAGCTCGAGCCGCCGGGGGGCGGCGACGAGGCGCTCGTTTGCGGCGGCGGAATGGTCGGAGGTGAATTGGGACGCAGTGAAGAACCGGGAAACCCGCCCGGGGAGCCGGGCTGAGCGCCTGCCGCGCCTGGCATGCCGCCGGACAGCGCCGTCTGAATGGCGGAGTTGATCGCCGTCTGAAGGGAGCGCGGCAACGACGCAAGCTCCTGGGGCATCGTGCCCCTCGGGTCGCTGACGTTCAGAAGCACGAGGCCTTCCGGCGTGCTGGCAAGCGCCGACGTGAACTCGCCGGACGGTTTCCAGCCCTCTTTCGCTTCGAGCGCCTGGCCGGCAACGGCCGGGTTGACGCCGATGGCGACGAACTTCTCACCGACGCGGATGGTCGGCTTGACGCCCGCGGGAAGCTTTCCCATCTCGGCCGGAAGTACCAGGGCGTACGCCTTGGCCTTGCCCGCCATCATCTCAAATTTGGGGGCCGGAACGCCCGGTCCGCCGCCGCGTTTACGCTCGGCGGGCGCTGAGTCTCCTTCGCCGCCGGTGTTTCCCGCGGCTGCCGCCGTGGCTTTGACCGACTCGCGCAGGATCTTGTTCACGGCGATCATAAGCTCGTCCAGTTTCTTGCCGAACGCCGTCGCGTTCTTCACCTCCACCACCAAGGCGAACTTGGGGACCTCCACGGCGGCGAGCATCATCGTCAGCGGGTTCGGAATGCCGCCCCCCGCCCCCGCGTCAGCCTTCTCGGACCCGGCCGCGGACGTCGCGGCGAGCTTTCCAGGGGCGACGAAGTACGCAATCCTCGGGCCGAGTTGTGCGAGAACGTCCTTGCGCAGGTCGATCTTGTACTTGGACTTGAGGGTGGCGACCGCTTGGTCGGCCTTTTCGGTGGCCTCCGGGTTGGCGGTCTTCGCCAGGGCCATGAGCCTGTCATACGTCTCGGGCAGGTCGAGTGAGACGGCCGTGAACCCTTCGACCCCGTCGGTCATCGGGGGGAGCGCCTTCAGGCTAAACTTTGGGCCGTCGACCAGCGCGAGCGCTCCCTGGCGCGGGCCGGGCGCGACGAGCCGCCAGGCGGTCATGAGCGCGTCGCCGTCGAAGCCCCACCGGTAATCGATCCGCTGCACACCCGCGAGCTGCGCCCTCGCCGTCTCGCCGGCCCCCTTCGGTGCCGGGACGCCGGCGGAGTCGAGGAATGCCAGGCCGACGGGGAGAAAGCCGTTGTCGGTCTTCGCCAGCTCGATGCGCGTCGGCTGGTCGACGGCGCTGGCCTTTTTGCCGTCGATCACGTCGATGACGGCGTCCGCGGTATCGGGCTTATCCAGGGCGATCACGACATCGTCCTTCTCCGCCCACCAGGCCCAGGCTTCGGGCCGCGTGTCGCTGGGCATGATCGCA
>JARLIH010000039.1 GCA_031291845.1 Isosphaeraceae bacterium
CGCGGATGCCCGAGCCGAACCCGATGACCGCACCGGGCAGGCTCGGGCCGGCGTCGACGCCCGCCACCTCGAGGGCGCGCGACGCGACCCCGGGCGTGCTCTCCGTGTACGCCGCGGAGCCGCTGTTTCCGCCGGCGGCCACCACGACGACGCCAGCCTGCGCCGCGTTGTCGGCCGCGACGGCGTCGGGCGAGTCCGGGCCGCCGAACGGGGACCCGAGCGAGCCGAAGGGCGCGCCGAGCGAGAGGTTGATGACGTTCATGTGGTTCTTGACGGCCCAGTCGATCGCGTCGATCACGGCGTCGGTCGACCCGCTGCAGCCGAAGACCTTGAGCGCGTAGAGCTGGGCATCCGGCGCGACTCCCGGCCCGACCTGGAACTGCTCCGACGACAGCGTCTGGGCGTCGTAGGGACCGCGGTACGTCTGGCCGTCCGCCGTCACGCCGTACCCGGCGATCGTGCCCGCAACGTGCGTCCCGTGCCCGGCGCAATCGAGCGGGTTCGCGTCGGGGTGCGGAATGACGGCGTCGCCGGATCCACCGGCGTCGTACGCGTCGCCCACGAAGTCGAACCCGCCCGCCACCTTGGCGTTGGGGAACCCGCTACCCGCGAGCGTGACGCCGTCGTTCGCGGTGTAGGCCGCCGGGTTGCCCGAGCCGCCGAAGTCGGCGTGGGTGTAGTCGATGCCGGTGTCGATGACGGCGATCTTCACGCCCTTCCCGGTGAAACCCGTGCCGGCTGACCAGGCGGCGGGAACGCCCGTGAACAGCGAGCTCGTGACGTTCGCCATCTGGTACTGGGGGACGGCCAGAATGCGCTCCACCCCGGGCAGGGCCGTGAGGCGAGCGAGATCGCGCAGCGGGACCCGTACTTTGATCCCGTCGTAGGCGTCCTGGTACTGGGCGAGGACGCTGGCCCCGAGGGCCGCGAGCCGCGGGCGCAGCAGGTCCTGGGCTGCCGCGAGCGCCGATCGAACGGAAGCACTTTCGACGCCGGACAGGATCACGCCGCGCTTCTGGGTGGCGGCCTCGACAAGCGACACCGGTGTGCCGGCGAGCTCCAGCACGACCGTCGCCTTGCGGGTCGGATCGAGGAGGAACGGTAGGAGCTGGGGATCGATCTTGCCGGCGTCGATCGACTGGAACGTGGGCGCGCCAGCGACAGGCAGGACCGGCATTCCCGGCGCCGCGTCCGCGGGCGACACAAGGGCGACGAGCAGGACGAGCGACGCGGTGAATGCGAGAAACCTGTGCACGTCCAGTGTGCCCCCTCTCCGTCCGGTTGGTGCGGCACCCCCGGGTCCGCGCAGGAACAATAGCGCGGACGCTCGATTCGCGGCGCTCAAGCGGCGGCGTCCCGGCGTCGTACTCCCGCAACATCGCGAGGCCGCCGTCGACGCCGAGAACCTGACCCGCGATGCAGCCGGTTTCATCGGAGAAGAGGATGGCGACGACCGAGGCGACCTCGACGACCGAGGCCAGGCGCCCGAGCGGAGTGCCGGTCTTGATGAGGGGCGATGGCCCATGGCTCTGGCGCGCAGCGGACGAGAAGCGCACACTCCATTCGAGGCTGGGTGTTGCGTCGCGCGGAACTGTCGATGCGCGATGGGATGTAGCGACGACCCGGGGCGTCCATGAGGACGGTGGACGAATGGACGAACGTACGTTCCGAGCGGTCGTGGCGTCGGTTCTGGTCGGAGCCTTCGCGTTGGCCGTCATCGTCGCGGTTGCCGTTCTCCTGCCAAGGTCGCCCGTGCCGACACCGACCGCCGCGGTCACAACCAGCCTGCCCCCGCTGCCGACGCCCTCAATTGCTCCTACGCGCATCCCAGGACCTGAGCTCCGGGCCAGTGTCATCGGCGTCGGCCAGATCCCCCGCGGGGGCACATCGGGCAACACACTCGTCCTCGCGTTCCTCGAGGTTGGCGTCGACGCAATCCCTTCGGCGGCGGGGTCATTCCGGGTCACGCTGACCGATGGCGCTGGCAACGGGTCGACCGTGGGGTTCGTGGGCACGCCGTCGGTCCAGGCCCCTGGCTCACTGGGCGCAACCGTGGCGCGCCTCGGCCCCAACGCCCTTCTGGTGAGCATCCGCGGATCAGACCCCAACAACGTGGAGCTGCTCAGCATTCGGGGCCTCGGGATCGGCGCATCAGCCACGGCAGCCCTTGGCGCCCTCAGGATCCACCTTGACCGGTTCTCCGGGTCCCTGGTGACGGGAGCGGAAGGCAGCTCGTTGTCGCCAGGGACGGTGGTCGGGGGGCCATAGTCAGGCGCTGCGACGCTGCATTCGGTGATCGCCCACCGACCATCCTCGCTCGCCAATCGGCGACGCGTGAGACGACCAGAGCCGCCACCAGGCCCTGGAAGGTTCGACGCGGTTTGCTCCACCCCATTCGCCGGCAGAGACACTCGGTCGGGCAGATGTACGCGTTCTGGACCGGAACGTGGTCGTCACGGCGCGATAGGGCGGCGCGGGACACCAGCCCGGCTCCGGTTCTACATCATCGCGAGGCCGCAGTCCACGCCGAGGACCTGGCCCGTGATGTAGCCAGCCTCGTCCGAGGCGAGGAAGGCGACGGCCGCCGCGACCTCGTCGACGAAGGCCTTTCAGGGGGCGAACGGCCCGTCACCTCCCCGTTGCAGTCGATGCCGCCCCCGCCGGACCGGACCCCGCGGATAGCCGCGACGTACGTACTGCCGGTCGCGCCCTGGAGTCCTGCACGCCGCGGGCTCCAGGGCCTGCTTGACGTTGACGAATCACGCGGTCAGCGTGATAGTGTGGTCATGCAACGCCTCGTCACGTCCGCGCTCGCCCTGCGCTGCCTGCTCGCCCTCTCCCAGCGCCCCCAGGGCGTCCGAACTTCCGAGCTTGCGGTGATCCTTGGCGCGCCCTATTCGAGCGCGGAGCGAGCCCTCGAGCTTCTCATTGC
>JARLIH010000397.1 GCA_031291845.1 Isosphaeraceae bacterium
GAGCGGACAATCAAGAGTTTTTCCTTGGGTTTCTTTTATTATTAATTCAAGGAGCTGCCTTACGCCCGCTTGGTCGCGCAGCGGTACGGCACCGAGCATCACTAGCTGATGGGGCGCCCGCGGCCGCTCGACGTGTTGCCGACATTGGTGCGGCATTACGGCGAGCCGTTCGCCGATTCATCGGCGATCCCCAGCTACTACGTCGCGCAGATGACGCGGCAGCATGTCACGGTGGCGCTCAACGGCGATGGGGGCGACGAGAGCTTCGCGGGGTACGAACGCTACTGGGCGACCGGGCTGGCCGAAAAGTACGGCAAGCTGCCCCGGGTGCTCCGGCGCAGGGTGCTCGAGCCGCTCGCGGCGCTGGTGCCTGATTCGCTGCCGAGACGCAGCCGCCTGGGGCGGGGCAAGCGGTTCCTGCAAGCGGCGTCGCAGCCGGCGAGCCAGCGCTACCTGCGCTGGGTAACCTACTTTTCGCCCGAGCAGAAGGGCGAGCTCTACACGTCCGACTTCCGGGCGGAACTGCGCGGGCACGAGGGGCAGCGGTGGCTGCTCGACGAGTTCGAGACGCTCGGCCGCGGCGGGCTGAAGGGGCTCGACGCGATCCTCGCTGCCGACGTCCGGTCGTATCTGCCGTATGACCTGCTCGTGAAGATGGACATCGCGACGATGGCCAGCTCGCTCGAGGCGAGGTCGCCATTTCTCGACCACAAGTTGATGGAATTCAGCGCGAGGTTGCCTTACAATTTCAAAATCCGTGGGGGCGTGCTCAAGTACGGCCTCAAGAAGGTCGCACAGGATTTTCTTCCTACTGAGATCCTGAACCGTCGCAAGATGGGTTTCGGCGTGCCCGTGGGCGAGTGGCTCCGCGGGGAACTGCGACCGCTCCTCGAAGACGCTCTCCTCTCTTCCGAGTCTCGCCTTGGTCAGTGGCTCCGGCACGATAGCGTGCGTGAGTTGGTGCAGGCGCACGTGGCCGGCGCAAGCGATCATACGTATCGCATCTGGTCGTTGCTCTGGCTCGAGCTGTGGTTGAGGGAGTTCGTTTCGTGATTGACGGTCTTTTGATGAACATCCCCAATTCCATGATCGAGCGTGATCAGCTTGTCGCGAAGCTGCGTTGTCCTGGGTGCCAGGGGGCGCTCACGACGGGCTCAGACTGCGCGGCCACCTCGGCGGATGAGGTGCTGCTGTGCGCTGAATGTGGGGAATCGTTCCCCATCGTCGATGGCGTCCCGCGCATGTTGCTCTCGCCCCTGCGCGAGGCCCTGGGAGGGGCGGTGGCCGCCGATCGGGCGGAGGCGCATAAGGCGGCGACGGCTGAGAGCTTCGGGTTTGAGTGGCACCGTTTTCCCGAGATGCACCGCGAATGGGAGCAGAACTTCCTCGATTATCTCGCCCCGCGCTTGCCCGAGTTCTTCCGGGGGAAGCGGGTGCTGGACGCCGGGTGCGGCAGCGGCCGGCACGCGCACTTTGCCGCGAAGTTCGGCGCTGAGGTTGTGGCGGCCGATATCGGGCCGGCCGTCGAGGTCGCCCGGCGCAACACGGCCGAGTTCCCGTCGGCCCTGATCGTGCAGTGCGATCTCTATGCGCTGCCGCTGGCGCCCGAAAGCTTCGACTTCGTCTATTCATTGGGCGTCCTCCATCACCTGCCCGATCCCGAGGCAGGCTTCCGCAACCTGCTCCGCTTCGTCAAGCCCGGGGGAGAGATCCAGGTCTACTTGTACTGGGAGCCCGAGGGCCGGCCCGTCAAACGGGTCCTGTTGTACGGCGTGTCGGCGCTGCGCGCGGTGACCACTCGCCTGCCGCACCGCTTGCTGTATGCCCTGTCGTACCCGGCCGCGTTCGGTGCGTTCGCCGCGTTCGTCTGGCCTTATCAAGTGTTCAGGCGAATTCCCGGCTTGCGGAAGCTGGCCGAACATACTCCGATGCGGCAGTACGCCGACTATCCGTTCCGGGTCTGCGTGAACGACCAGTTCGACCGCTTCTCCGCGCCAATCGAGAACCGGTACACCAAGGCCGAGGTCGAAGCGTGGCTCCGGCGGGCTGGACTGGAAGATATCCGGGTGTTTCCTTTCTGCGGGTGGGTCGGTTCCGGCCGCAAGCCGCTCAATCCTGTTTCCGATTCAGGCGAATGCGCTGCGGTCTCAGGTTCACTGGCACCTTAGAACTGTTTGCGGCCGCATCACGCACAGGCAGTCCTTGGGGTGCGTGTACTCTTTGATAGCAGCGGCGAGCTACCAGACTCCAAAGCGAGGGGAAGCGCGATGCAGGGTCGTCGCGGAATTTGCCCGGGCTGTCCTATTCCGCAGCTTCCGGTGTGAAGAATCGGCCAGTACGCCTCCCATGCGTATTCATCAGAATTACGAAACTACTGTGATTGCTAATGAACGTCCTCGTTCTCTCGCCGGCCCTCTACGACACCGCTCCTGCGCTCAGGTTTCGTATCGAGCAGTGGGCGCGCCACTTGGAGCCGGAGGGATACCGGTTCACGTTCGTGCCCTTCGAGGACGAGGTCCTGCACCGGGTCATCTATACGCCCGGGAATTACGTGAAGAAGGCGGTCGCATTAATTCGTGCATGTGTCCGCCGGTTCTCGGTCGTCAAGACGGTCAAGGATTACGACCTCGTCTTCCTGCATCGGGAGGCGGCTCTCATCGGGCCGGCGGTCGTCGAGTCGCTGATTGCGCGGCACGGCGTGCCGATCGTCTACGACTTCGACGACCCGATCTGGATGCCGTACCAGAGCCCGACCAATGCGCTGTTCACACGGCTCAAGTGGCAGAGCAAGACCCAGGCCATCTGCCGCCTCGCGACGAGAGTCATCGTGGGGAACCGGCTGCTCGCCGGCTGGGCGGCCGGCCACGCGTCGCAGGTGGACGTCGTGCCCAGCACGGTCGACATAGAGCGCTATCCGGTCAAGCCCGCCGCTGAAGACGACGGTCTGCCGACGCTTGGTTGGACGGGAAGCCACAGCACGCTCCCATTTCTCCAGATGGCCATGGGCAGTCTCACGCGGGTTGCGGCCCGGCATCCGTTCCGGCTGCTGGTCATCTCGCACACCGACCAGCTTCAGTTTGAGGGCTTTCCCGCGCCGGTGGTCGCGCGTCGCTGGCGGGCGGACACCGAGGCGACCGACTTGCACGCGATGGACGTCGGCCTCGCGCCGTTCCCGAACACGGGCTGGACCCCTTGGCGGTGCCATGGCAAGGTGTTGCAGTACATGGCCGCCGGCATCCCCACCGTGGCCTCCCGGATCGGAATCCTTCCCGACTACATCGAGCACGGTGTCAGCGGCCTCCTCGCCGAGACGGACGCCGAGTGGGACGAGAGCCTGGCCACCCTCCTCGCCGACCGCGATCTCCGCACCCGTATCGGCTTGGCGGGCCGCAAGACGATCGAGGAACGCTACTCCGCCCAAGTCTGGCTCCCCAAGATCCGTGAGATCCTGACCGAGGCCGCCCGGCGTTGAAAGCCTGGAGCCGTTCACGGTTCAGCGGTCCTCGTCGTGGGCTGCATGAACAGCACCTTCCGCGTTGGCACCCATGAGACGGTGTCTTTCATGCACCCTACGAAGCTTTTTGTGCTCTGTGGTGCGGGCGTGCCGCGCACGAATCGGAATCCTCACCCCCCGGGAAAGGTGATCGGAAAGCTCCCTCGTGGGCGCGCAAACACGTGTCAGTCCTGCAGCCGTTCTCAAAAAAATCTTGGGCCGATTCGAACAATCCCTCGCCTCCCAACGTCTATTATGGGTTGGCCCCGTTCTGAGCGGGGTCCGGAGAAGGGTGGCCAGTCGTGTAGGCCTCCAAGAAATACGAGAAATACAGGATAATCCCCGGTCCGGCGCGCGGCTCAACCCCAAGTCTTTTTAGCTCCAGCCGTTCGGATCGGGTCGCGATGAACGCAGGCGCTCGCCGGAGGGGCTCCGAGAGGCGCAAGAAAATACAGAAAAATGGCCGACATGCGCTTTCAAGCCTGGTCGAGCCAAACACGTCTTATCCACATTGACATCGCCGATCTTCGCGATTTTCGTGCCCGACGCGTCGCGGCCGAGCCGGGGTTTGCCGAGATGCGAGCGAAACCATGTACTTCATTCTGACCAAGATCTTCCTCCAGCCGTTTCCCTTGCTGCTGCTGATCGCAGGGGTCGTCATTGCCAACCTCTGGCGCAGGGGGCTGGAATCGAAGTGGCGGCTGGGGCTGCTGACGTTCGCTTTCGGTGCGCTCAGCTTCTTCTGCGTGCCGGCGGTCACGTTCCTGGAATTGAAGCCGCTCGAAGCCCCGTTTCCGCCGCTCCAGCGGCGGCCGACGGACGCGGGCGCGATCGTCGTGCTGGCTGGTGGGATCGCGCGCGCTGACTCGGTGCGGCCCCGTCCCGAGCTTACCGAGGACACGCTCTACCGCTGTCTCTGTGCGGCCGAGCTTTATCATGCAGGCTCACCCTGTCCGGTGATCGTGACGGGAGGGAAGCTCGACCCGAACTCGCTGGAGCCACCGGTCGCTCCTTACATGCGCGAGCTCCTCGTCCGGCTGGGGGTCCGGCCGGACGATGTCATCAGTGAAGACCAGGCCCGCACGACGCGCGAGAGTGCGCGCGAGGTGAAGCGGCTACTGGACGGTCTGGGCGTGCGCAAGGCGGTCCTGGTCACCGAGGCCTACCACATGCCGCGCTCGGTCGCCACCTTCCGCAAGCAGGGGCTCGACGTCGTCCCCGGCGCGTGCCACCACCTGGCGACCGAGTTCCGCTGGAAACTCGAGTCGTTCGTCCCGACCCCTGGGGCCGCGCGTGACGGAATGCATGCCCTTCATGAGTGGCTCGGCTTGGCCTGGTATCGTCTCAGGGGCTGGATCTAGGACGGACCCGCTCAACGGAGCGTACAAACGTGGATGACGAAGAGTGTCAGCGGTGCGGTCATCGTATCGAAGGAGCGCTCACCGTGCTCGCGATCGAGCGCGAGGGAATTCCGCTCGACGGCTCGCCGCTGATGATTTGCTCGAGCTGTGTTGCCTCGTACGAGCGGTGGCTGCGGCGGCATAAGAAGCCCCGGCCCGCGCGCGAGGAGAAGCCGATCACCGAGCCGGTACGCCGAACCCATCGGTCGAAGACCCATCGTCCTTTCTGGAAGAAGCATCGCCGGGCCCTGATCGGTGTCAGTTTTCTGCTGGTCGCGCTGATCGGCTCTGCTCTGCTGATGTTCGTCGTGATCCAGAACGCCGAACGCGCGCGGTTCGCGGCCACAACGGGACCTTGACGTGGATCGAATCCGAGTTGTCGTCCCGACGACCGGCACGCGCAGGCCCGCGAGCAGTTGATGCCCTCCAACCTCCCCCTCTCACGCCGCCGGGTCCGCCGCTGGCTGCTGGTCACGGCTGCGCTCGCCGTCGCCCTGGCGCTCGCCCGTCATCCCCTTCTGACCAGCTTCGCTCGGCTCTTCCGAGTCGACGACCCGGCACCAAGCGATGTCCTCGTCCTCTTGCTCGGGGGGGACGTGGACCGGCCTCGAAGGGTCGCGGAGCTCTACCGAGCGGGCGTTGCGCCCCTCGTGCTCATGAGCACCGATCCAGACACGGAGATGAACCGTCGGTCGCTCCTCGAAGCGGGGGTGCCCGCATGCGCGATCCGGGTCCTCGGTCCGGTCCGCGGTACACACGACGAGGCCCTCCGCGTTGCGCAGTTCGTCCGGGAACACCCACTCCGAAGGATCACGGTCGTCACGACGGCCTTCCATACGGGGCGGGCGCGCTGGACGTTCCGCCGCGTTCTGAGCGGCCAGGATGTCGACGTGCGCGTGGCGGCGTCCCGAGCCGACCAGTTCGACGAGTCAAACTGGTACCTGAGCTCCGCGGGGCGGACTGCCTACCTGCGTGAGGTCGTGAAGTCCGTTTTTTACCGGGTGAACTACTGAACGACCGAGAACCTCGAATGGCCGGGCGGAAAGGGTGTCGCGCCCGAGTCGCCGCCGGCAATCGCCGGTTCGGTTTCTCCGGCGAGGCAAACAGGGAATATAATACTGTAAGTGCAAGCGCGTGGCGCTGCGCCGGGCGATCCTGGCCGGATGCGCGGTGCGGTCGGCGCCGAAGGTTTTCGATTCGTGCGTCCCGAAGATCGCTCGAATCCTCAATCATCATTGAGATGCACCGGGAGTGTGATTTTGAACAGGACGGGTGTCGATCCGTTCTTGGCGGCGTGCGGCGGCGAGGGGCCGCTGATCGTGAAATCCGGCGTTCGTGACGCGGGGACGGAGCCGCGGAGCCTGCGGCAGCCGTTCCTGGTCGTCGGCCGGCTGCCGAGGGGCGACGTGTGCCTGGACAACCCGCAGGTCAGTCGCCGGCATGCCTACTTTCAACTCCTCGACGGCCGGCTCTACGGCGTTGACCTGGGGAGCCGGACGGGGACGGTGCATGCAGGCAAGCCGCTTGAGGCGGGTTGGATCGATCCCGCGCAGGATGTCCGGATTGGTCCATTCGGACTCCGCCTCCTCTCGGGCAGCCGGGGCAGCCGCGAAGGTGAGGACGCTACGGAACCGTCCGACCCGTTGAACCCGGACTTCGGGCAAGCGCGGTTCGAGCTGCCGCCGGCTCGGCTTGAGGTCGCGATTGCGGGCGCACCGCCCCGGGTCTGGCGAATGGGCGGAGCGCTGGCCCTCATCGGTCATGGATCGCTCTGCCGGCTGCGTCTGAAGGATCACCGGGTCGCGCGGTATCATTGTAGTTTGGTGCGCGTGCCCGAGGGGTTGTGGGTCGTCGACCTGCTCACCGAATGGGGGACCGCGCACAACGGTTCCCTCATCCGCTCGTGCCCTGTTCTCCCTGGAGATTTCCTCAGCATCGGACCGTTCTCGATCCGCCTGCTCGAGTCCGAGGCGAGGGTGCCCGCGCGCCGGCGCGAGGGGGCCTCGCTCGCCGCGGCGACCACGTCAGCAAACACCCCGGAACGTGCGCAGTCACCGATCGATTCGGCACCCGCGGAATGGTTTCCGACCGGGACATTTTGCGGATCAGTCTCGGCGACCGCCGCCTTGAACTGGGAGCCGGTCAATCGCCTCGAAGCGCTCGAGCGGCGGCAGGATGCCATGCAGGACCAGTTTCAGCAGGCGATCATGCTGATGTTGAAGGCATTCGGCGGGATGCACCGCGAGCAGATGGACGTTCTCACATCCGAGCTCGCCGAAGTTCGGCGCTTGAGCGGGGTCATCGACGAGCTCCGGGCGGAGATGCTCCAGAGACCCGTGGAAGCACCCTCCCCAAGGGTCACCGATGGGCCGGTCGTAGCTCCGTCCGACAGGGACCATCCACCTCGGGAACCGGAAGCGGCGCCTTGGTCCGATCTGGACGCGTGCGACCCCGAGTCTCTTCGAGTTCGCCGCGACCCGCGGGAGGTACACGCATTCGTGAGCGAGCGACTAGCGGCCTTCGAGCGCGAACGACAGGGCCGGTGGAGCCGGATCCTGCACACGTTGACGCGCACGTCCTGAACCACCTTCGACCCGCTGCTCGTTCCGCGCCGCTCAATGCGCCGGATGGTCGTGCTTGCGCCGGCTCAATTCGCGTTGCAGGCCGTCAATCAGGCCGTCCAAGAACGCCTTCCGGCTGCTCAAGACCCGGCAGAGCCATCCATGTCGACACGACTGGGCTCGCTCAAGCCGGCATTTCAACACCGACGTTGAGCAGTAGGCCGAGAGCTGGTGCGCATGCAACTTTCCTGCGTCCCAGGGATTGAGTTCGCCGAAATCGTCGAAAGTCATTCGCGGATTTACTCGGGAATGCCTCGAAACTTCGCTTGTGCCAGCCGCCCGGCTCTCTAAAGCACTAACAGCTCGACCAATCGTGAGCGACGGCGGTCCGAATGGCCGCGGGCGTTCACGGCAACAGAGTCGCGTGTCGCCGAACCGTTTACGGTTCGATGACCGCTCGGGTGACGCGCCGAGCCGTCCGATTACGACAGCACGGGCGCACACGACCATCCTTTAATATTACCTGATTTGACGGTCTCCATGAGAAGATTTTTACCACGAATCCGTAATGCCTCAATTACCAACGAGTTCCGGGTTCTTCCAAGAAGCTTCGGCACCCGGCTATTCGCGGCCCACTGGTGTTAGCTGGGCGTCCGAAGACCGAATTGCGGAGGTCGCGGCCCGAGGAGCCCGGCTCCCTGACTGGGCTGGTTCCTGACTGTTGGAAGTGGCCTCGGATCGGTATCCTGGCATACACGGGCCATTAGGTTCGTGCTGACGACCGCGGGATCGATTCACGTGGAGAGGCCGACAAGGCGCCCTGGCATGCGACCCCGGGCCGTGCACGACTGATTGCTGATTGCTGACTGATGAGGGGTGCCGGTGATGGTTGGGACTGTGGCTGATATCACGACCTGGGTTATTGCCGGTTTGCTTCTCACTGGTCTCGCGTTCTTGGTTGGGCTTTTCGTGTGTGGGTGGGCGCGACACTGGGGGCCGGCGTTAGGACTCGTTGATTTTCCTGGCGGGTCCCTCGCCACCCGGACCGGCGTGTCGCGGGCGGGCGGAGTGGCCATCTGGCTGGCGATGGTCTTGGTGCTTGGCACCGAGGCGGTCATCCTCGTTGTTGGCCGCCCGTGGCTCCCGGACGCGGTTGGCCGCCACGTGGACGGCCTCTGGTTTCGGGCGGGGGAACTGGCGGTAATCCTCGCGCTGTCGACGGGAGCGCTGGCTGTCGGGATTCTCGGCGATCTGGCGGTCGGCCTCGGCTGGCGGTTTCGGCTGGGCGCGCAGGTCCTGTTGGCGGCGATTCTCGCGGCCTCGGGGGTTCGAGTCACGCTCTTCGGGCCCTTTAGTGCCCCGCTGGTGGGCGGATTGGTGACGGTCCTTTGGGTCGTGCTCCTGACCAACGCCTTCGTGTTTCTCAACAACATGGACGGTTTGGCCGCCGGGATCGGGCTTGTCGCCGCGTTGCTGTTTGCCGCGGCACAAGTTCAGGTCGGGAGTCTCTTCGCGCCGGCCGTCATGTTCGTGCTCGCCGGGGTGCTCCTCGGGTTCCTGGTCTTCAACCGCTATCCGGCCCGGCTCTTCCTCGGCGACTCGGGAGGGAATTTCCTCGGTTTCTTGCTGGGTGCGATCACGGTGGCGGGGACGTATTTCCGTTATGGCGAGCACGATTCCTCGTACAACGTTCTGGCGCCGCTGCTTGTGATGGCCGTGCCGCTGTACGAGTCCGCTTCGGTGTTTTTCGTCTGGTGGCGGGAGCGGGATGCGCCGGCCGTGCTGTTTGACCCTCAGCACTTCTCGTACCGCCTGCTTCAGAGCGGCCTGACGCCCCCGCAGGCGGTCCGGGCGATCCTGCTCGTCTCACTGGGGGCGGGGCTCGGAACCCTGCTTCTGCACCGCGTGGACGCCTTTGGTGCCGCGACCGTCGTGGGGCAGGCGGTCTGCTCGGTCGGGGTGGTGGCCGTGCTCGAGATCGCTGCCGTACGACGCGAGCGAGCCGGGCAGTCACAACAGCCCGTACACCGTCCGCGCGTGACTGCACTGGCCCCGGAGGACTCTTGCTAAAACGCGCGCGGCCGGTCGAGAATCCACTCTCGATCGGGCGGAGTTCCGTGCACAGCGCGAGATATCTTACCCCGCTTTGGGACGTGACCTTGCCATCCTGGGCGAGCGTGCATCCACCTGGTCAGGGGACGACCCTGAATGACACAGGTTCTGCTCTCCGAAGGCTCATTCCGATACGACCGACCGGAATGCTGGAAGAGCCTTCTCAACGGATTTGCCGGTCACGGCTGTCCCGCTTGGCCCGCACCGCGTTGGGGCGGAACGGGGAAGGCGAGCAGTTGCCTGGCGGCCCTGACACGCACTTCGTCCGGTGTGCGGACGCCGCCCCGCGCGTTCATCAGCCGCCGGTCCAGGTGACGCGCGATATCGTCGAGAATAATTGGTTCGGGGATGTCGTGGGCACGGAGTAGCGCGACGCGGTCTTGATGCGTTGAGCGGTCGGGGAGCGTGTGCAGCCGGCGAGTGACCGCCTTGCGCAGTTCAGGCGGCAGGCTTCGGCCGTATTGGTCGCACAACTCGTCGATCCGCTTTCCCGCGTCGGCCCCCGCGTTGCGCAGGACGTCGCGAAGTTCACGGTGGAACGCGACTCTCTGGTCGTACGCCCGTTGCGCGCCTTCGATCTGTTCGGTGCGGCGGGCTTCTCCCTTGGCCTGTCGCATCAGATCGACTGCCGCTTGGCGTTCTTCGGCTTCGCGCTGAATCGCGCGCTCGACCTCCTCGGGGCTGAGGGGTGGCGGAGCCGGGTTCTCGGGCGGCGTGGCCGCCGGAACTGGCGGGGCTTCGTTCTCGGCTGGCGCCGAGGGCTGGTCGCCGTTGGTCGCCGCACGTTCCATCGGGGGAGAGACGGCCGCAGGTGCGCCCGCCGGCGGAACCAATCCGGCGGCTTCGGCGTGAGGACGTTCCTTGGCGCCGGGATCGGGCAGGGGCGCGACGGGACGACTTTCGGCGATGGTGGGTGGGGCGAGCTGGGGGGCCTCCGGTGACGGGGTGGCATCACCAGAGGAGGGTTGCATTGGGCGTGTGGCCGGTTCGGCGGCCGCTGCAGCGGCGGGCACTGAAGTCAATTGCTCCGGCAGATCCGGCACGATCCCCTGGCCGTTCAGGACGGTCGGCGGTTCGCTGAGGGCATCCGTGGCGCCGGCGGTTTTCTCGCCCTGGCGCTCCGGCACTGGGGCGACTCGGGGCAAAGAGGCGACCAGGTCTCGGGAAGATCGCCGCCCTGTATTCGAGTGGCGATGGTAGTAAGCGGCTCCCAAACCGACCAGGACGATCAGGAGCACGAGGACCAACCAGGACGGAGCTCCCCGATACCGGTACTCCACGATCACGAGCGGTGCCGGGGCCTCGGGCGCGGGGGCCGAAGGTGCGCGCGATGCCGGCAACTCGGGCCGGGCCGGCTGACCGGCTTCGAGCTCGTCGGGAATGTCGAAGTCAGCACTCATTTTGGCCTGCCTCCGGTCAATTCCCCTGATCCGCCGCTCGGCCTTGGCCTGCGAAGGTCTCGTCCCCTGACGCCGCGTTCGTCGTTCGTACCCGTTCTATGAGCTCTCTATTCTAGAGTGTGCCGGCATGTCGGGGAAACGCCGAATTGATGCGTCGCGGCGTCCCGCCCGCGTTCGGAGATCGAAGCGGGCTCGGCAAACTCTCGGTCCGGCGGGTCCGCAAGCCCTCTCCTTTACCCGCAGGATCGCCGACCGAACGAAGAAATCGCTGCGGTGCGACAGCTTGCGTCTCCTGCGGGGACCGGAGCGGACGCGCGTCCTAAGCGTCGTTATCCCAGCAGATTACGCCACGAAGGGGCCGCACAACCAGCAGCGTCAGGAGAACCGGCACCACGGACACGACCGGTGTACACGGAAAAGTTTATCAGAATTACTCCAGGCAGGGTTTTTGGCCGACCGATTCTGTTCCCGTCAGGATTCGCGCTGAACTTCGGTCCGTCGGGCGGTTCGGAGCCTCTGGGCGGGCGACAGGCGCGCGGGCGGAAACCGGCGGTCAGCACCCCGATGATCCGACCGGGGGTGGGCTTGCTGGCCGGAGTTAGGTCTGGAGCGAATTCCGACGGATCTGGCTGCGGCTGAGGGAGAATCGCATGGAACGCGTCAGGTCACTTTGGCACCGGATCTCGCTGGGGCTCATCGTCCTGAGCGCATTCGCGGGCACGGGATGTCAGACCGTGAAGACTCCCGAGGAAGAGATCGCCTCAAGCTCCATCCCGCGCGAAAAGAACATGACGTCGATGCCGGCCTATGTGGTCGAGCCACCCGACCTGCTTGTCGTTGAAGTTCTCGAGTCGCTTCCCGGCCGTCCGATCAGCGGCGAACGCCTGGTCCGACCCGACGGGACGATTACCCTGGGCTTTTACGGGGACGTCTACGTCACGGGGCTGAGCCTACCGGAAGTCAAGGAGAAGATCGTCCTTCACCTCCGCAAATACCTGAGCGACGAAGTCCTCGGCCTCTGGAAGCTCGACGATAAAGGCAACTACGTGCCGGTGGATCCGAAGGACTCCGACACCGTTTACGTCGACATTGGTTCATACAACAGCAAGTTCTACTACGTTCACGGCGACGTCTCGCTCACGGGCCGCTTCCCGATTACGGGTAACGAGACGGTGCTCGACGCCCTAAACAATGCCGGCGGTTTGATCCCGACCGCCGCGCCCCGGAACATCCGCCTCGTGCGGCCGGCGCCGCCGGGGGGTTGTTGCGAACAGAAGTTCCCGGTAAACCTGGCCGCGATCATCAGCGGTGGTGACCCGACGACCAATTACCAGCTTATGCCCGGCGATCGCCTGGTCGTGTATCGCGACCCGATCGTTCGCGCGACGATCTTCATCGACCGCCTGGCAGCACCTTTCCAGACGGTCATCAATTCGGGATTGCAGTACACCTTCTTCGCCAGGCAAATCCAGTTCCTACGGGTGGGTGTTACCACTGGTACGGGCGCGGCCTCGGGCACCTCGACCGCCAATCCCACGGCCGTGGTTCAGCCCGGTGCACGCTAACCCTTCTTTCGCGTGAAATCGTCCGAGGTGCCGGCGCCCGCGTGCGAAAAGGTCTTGTTTTCCAGGGCCAGCATGTGGGACCGCCTGTCGGCACGATCGGTCTAGTGACAGTCAGAGCCTGATTCCGTCCAGGATCGCCAACGATTCTCGCTGGCGGAGCCCCGCATCGGCGGTGCCTCCCACCGGGGGCCACTTCTCGCCGTCGTGCTTGTCGCCAACCGACTCATCGCGCCGGCCCTCGCATGGATCATGGTGCCGACGGCTGAACTGGGGCACAACGCTGTATTACGGCTTGCGGCGAGGCACCGCAACAACCCTCCGGTAGCCAACGCCGCTACTCCGGCCACCGCGCCCGGCGGCACGCTGCGCGTGGCAGAGCCCGCTGGTACCGCGTAGCCATCCGGTAGAGCGCCGCGGCCTTTCTCAAGGTCGCGAATCCACCGAGAGAAATCGACGCTGGTTTTACCAGAACGATCGCGCCGCCGGCCCGAGTGCAGAATACTCGTTGGCAAATTTCGAAAAAGACGTTCGTTCTCCGCGGCCGTGAGGTGGCGTAGAATGAAGTTGACTGGTGTCCGAACGTTTTCGAGCCATGAGGAGGGTCCCATGTTGCGGCACGTTGGAATTCTCGCGGCCTCTCTGCTCATGGGCTCATCGCTTCGGGCGAGCGAACTGGACGCGGAATTTGGTCAAAAGTCGCTGGCCAACGCGACCGCTGGTGCAGTTGCCGAGTCCGAGCGTTCTTCGACGCTGGTCCAGGTGAATTCGAAGGAGGCGAGTTCCAACCGCACATCGGAGCTGGATGCCGAAACTCCCGTCCAGGCATTTCACGGCGGGGGTGGCTTTGGCCATGGATTCGGCGGGGGTGGCTTTGGCCACGGATTCGGCGGGGGCGGCTTTGGCCACGGATTCGGTTATGGCGGATACGGGTTTGGACGTGGCTTCGGCTATGGCGGATGGGGTTTTGGCGGTGGCCTCGGGTACGGTCTCGGCTTCGGCTATGGCCTGGGTTATGGCGGTTTCGGCTACGGCCTCGGTTACGGTGGCTTCGGCTACCCGTGGTTTGGGTACGGCGGCTATGGTTACGGCCTGGGCTACGGTGGCTATGGTTATGGCCTGGGCTACGGTGGCTATGGCTACGCGCCGGTGGCCTATTACGCACCCTACGTGAGCTACGGCTATCGACGCTGGTGCTGGTAGATACGGGGCGGAGAATGCGAGCGGTACTCCCGTTGAATCACGAGGCAGCGGGAGGGATTGGGTTCCCCAAAGGTTTCGACCCGGAACGGCGCTCGGTGGACTGGACGCTTCGAGGCTAAACATCGGAGCGGGGGTGTCGTGATGGGTGTTCGGGCGGCTCGTTGTCTGCTGGTGCTGCTGGCCTGCGGCCGATTCGCCTGGGCTCAGGGCGACGGACCCGTTGCCAGGCAAATTGCCGCCGGAGATCGCCCCGCCGCTTCGCGCCTGGCGAATGCCGAGGATGTGCGCAGGCGGCTGGGACTTGTACCTGGTTACGAAAGCGTCGCCCGCGTCAGTGCGATCAAAGTCGCCGTGCTCGACTACGGATTCGACGGCAACGGCGGGGCACAGCCGTACTTGCCGGAGGGTGTCGTCGTCGTCGAGCACTACGACCCGGAGTTCGTGCGCCAATACGGTCTGGGAGATCCGAATTATCGAAAGGGGTTCGAGCCCTCGAATCGTCACGGCCGGGTGATGGCTCAAATCATCTGGGCCGTCACGGGATCGCACCGGGATGGGCCGAAATTCTACCTGCTCAATGCGAACGGCCCGACGATGCTCCGGCGTGCAGTCCGGTATGCGATCGAGCAGAAGGTGGATGTGGTCCTTTTCAGCGGTTCCTTCGAGGGGGGTGGAAACGGCGATGGACGTGGGCCGATCAATCGGATCGTGGACGAGGCCCTCGCCGCGAACATCGTCTGGATCAATGCCGCGGGCAACTACGGCCGTCGTGTCTACAATGGCCCGGTGCGCATTCTGCCCGACGGCTACCTTCGCCTGCGCGACGGGTTGGATGTGGCCGCGCTGCGGTTCCGGAACCGGGTAGACGAGAATGACGTGAGCATTACCCTGACCTGGAACGACTACAAAGATGCGGAAGACGCGGGCACGGCGAAGGACCTCGACCTGTTCGTCGAGGACTCGGCCGGTCGGCGCGTCGGGACAAGCGAGAAAACTCAGGTCACTACGGACGGTCCCGCCGGACCGAACGAGAGCCGAAACCCACGCGAACGGGTCGTCCTGAAGAACTTGGCGGCCTGCCCCGACGTGCCTTCCGACCCGGATTATGGCTATCGCATCCGAGTTCGAGCGACCCGCGGCGCGTTCACTTCGGCCGATCGCCTGCGCGTGCTTGTGACGGCAAGCCGCGATGCCTACATGGCGCCTGCGGGGACGGTGCGCGAGGCGTTCGAGTTCGTGGATGCCACGGGGGAGGGGGAGGTCTATCCTCCGGCCGACAACCCGCTCGTGCTCACGGTCGGTGATTCCGACCCCTCGACGTCCATCGGCCCGACGCTCGACCGTCGGGTCAAGCCGGACGTGATTCTTGATGATTCGCGGGCGTTCTTCACGGACGGCGTGGTTTCCGCGGGTTCTTCCAATGCCGCCGCCTATGTGGCGGGGGTCGTCACCGTGCTCAAAGCCACGGCGCCCGCGCTCGGTCCGGGAGAGTTGCTGCGAATTGCCCGCCAAGGATCGCCCGTTCGCTCGCAACGTGTGCGGGGGCCCGCCTCCGGTTTGGCTCCCCAGTATTTTACGTGGCAAACCCCGACACGCAGCCGCTTGGCCGAAGTCGTACTCGGTGTTCGGTGAGGCCGGGCCCGCGGACTCTCACAGTGAAAACGCGCGCTTACCGTGTCGATCAGAGCGACTCGACCGCGCGCTCGTCCGACCATCGCCCTACCGGGCATGCGCGACGTATTTGTAGGGAGGGCCAGGGCCCCAACCCACCACGAGCTGGGGACGGTGGGTCGGTGCCCTGGGGGGCTGATCCACCCTACATGATGATTGTCTGATGCGACCGGAATTCGTAATGCAAGATCGCCGAGGCGATGGCTTGGGCGATCTTGGCTCCTCCGCTGACGGACGGCTCGATCGGGGTGGCGTAGTCCTCGCCGGCCGTGCAGACCGCGCGGAGCTCAATGACCGGCAGCCCGAACTGCTGCGCCCGGCGGATGATGACATCGTTGAACAGGCAAAGAGCGGCCTCGGCCTCCCGCTGCAGGATCGGGTCCGGAAAACGTGGGTGGTAGATGGTGCAAACTACGGTCGACAGCGAGAGACGCTCGATCGTCTGAAGCATTCGCTCGTAATCGCGATCAAACCGC
This sequence comes from Isosphaeraceae bacterium, assembly GCA_031291845.1. Classification (GTDB taxonomy): domain Bacteria; phylum Planctomycetota; class Planctomycetia; order Isosphaerales; family Isosphaeraceae; genus DAIDJG01. The sequence goes on from JARLIH010000397.1 coordinate 15,879, forward strand.
ACCTGGACCTCCACCAGGAGCCGAAGCCCTTCGCCGACAGTGCGGACTGGTTTCCCCAGAACGCCGACCTCGCTGAGCAGGTCGTTGCCCCCAGCGCTGATCACCAGGTGGGTTGCACCTTCGGGAAGCCGGTCGAGCTGCGCGTGAACGTCGTTAATCACGCTTCCATCCCTGGCACACAACGTCGCCTGCCAGTGCGCAGGGAGGTACTCCCGGAGTTGTTGGATGAGGGCCGACCCCGCGGGCACGTAGGCCGCGTTGTCGAAGATTGAGTCTCCCAGTAAAACGAGGTGCTGCACGTCGGTTCTCCCATGATTCACGTCTCATCGTTCCGCCGACCGCAAACCGGGGAGCTGTTCGGGAGCCCGGCGACGAGCTTCAACTTAAAGCGGATTTGCCCGCGCCAGGGCGGTTCCGCGGTCGTCCCCACCTTCTCGCGATTCGCCGGGTCTTTGTTTCGCTTGCGACCTGGAGTGAGGCTCTCCAGTCAGCCGACGCCACGATAGTTCCGCAGCTCACTTGGCAGGGGAGGCGAAACACCCGGCGGCGGTCCGTGACGGAACGTGGGATCGGGCGCGCCGCGAAAGGAGCGCGGAACATAAGGGAAATCGTCTGTGAGAACATAATAGTACGTTCCGTCGGGATACTCGGGTGTCGGTCCCCGGCGACCGTTGCACTCGTCGAGATCGCCAAGGCCCGGCACGTACTCGTGGTCCTCGACGAACGTACCGTCGTGACGGCCGCCGGGGCCTCCGGGCCTCCGGCCGGAACGGACACGGAAGCTGGAGCGGAGGCGTGTGAGCGGGCTGTTGGGATCGTCGGCACGCGACGGTGCCTCCGGGCCGTAGATCGGATGGCCGTCGGCAGCGTGACCCAACAGGGCCATCGTGCGGGCCGGATCGCGGCGCTTGACGTCCCAGAGGAGGCCCGTCGGCAGGCCGTGGTAGTGATAACGGCCCCGTCCCTGAACGTGTGCCCGATTCACGTCGATACCCAGCGCCACCGCGTTTGTGGGACACAGGACTTCGAACTGCCAACCGCTCCGCGCGTCGCGATTCCAGAACGGGCCGGACGGATCGAAAGGCACTCCGTTGATCGCGACGCCAAACAGCCAGAAGCCGAGCGGTACGGGGTTCTTTGCCGGCGATGGGCGCCGCGGCATCTCGAAATGGTAGTGTTGAGACCGGATGCCGACCGGGTCGTGCGCGTTCGGAAAGTCTCCCGTGGCGTGTCCGGGAAGCCCGTTCGACTCCACCACACGTGAGTGATCGATCAAGTACTCGTGGATGACCGTCGGGCCGCGCTGAGCCCGTTTACGTAGGGCGAGCGTCGCAGCCGCGCCGGCCGCGGGGAGTCCGATCGCGGCAACCAGGCAAGTTCGCCGAGAAATCCTCATTGACAGCCTCTTGGTTCACACCGAGTTCGGGCACGAGCTCGGTCCAACGGGTGCCGACCGGCCCGCTGCCCTTTGCTCGATGGTAGCACCTTCGGCCGAAAACTTGCGCGGATTCTTCCATCGGCCGAGCCGTCGCGGGGCAGATTCACGGGAGGCCGGGCTCCGATGCATTCAATTCTCGATCGCCGTATCAACCACGCGGCGAAACTCTCGCTCCGCACCGCTGGAATTGGTCGGTATCACCTGGGTCATGAGTATGCCAACGAGCTCCTGCCGCGGATCGATGAAGAAGTACGTCGAAAAGACGCCGCCCCAGAAGTACCGGTTCAGGCGAGGGGTGCGGTCCCCCGGCGTGCGCGTCATTTCGAGCCCGAACCCGAGTCCGTACTTGAACAGAAACAAGGCATTGTGCTTCCCGATCTGGTTCGTCGTCATCGTCGTGATCGTCTCGGGCTTGAGCAGTCGCACGCCGTCCAGCTCACCGCCGTTCAGCAGCATCTGGGCGAACCGGCTGTAATCGCGGGCGGTCGAGAAGAGTCCGCCACCGCCAGAGAAGAACGTTTCCGTGCCGTAGTTCTTCGGCAACGGTGTGAGTCCTCCGGCGAGCTCAGCCCGGTAAAGGGTTGCTACACGTTCCCGTTTGTCCTCGGGAACGCGAAAGCCGGTGTCCCGCATGTCGAGCGGCGCGAAGAGATGCGTTTGCAAGTACTGGTCGAAGCGCTCGCCGGAAACGACCTCGGCGACGCGGCCGAGGACGTCATGGCTGAGGCCGTACGTCCAGCCCTCGCCCGGCTGGTGCGCCAGGGGGACCGTTGCAAGCCGGGCCACCTGCTCAGCAATCGTCTTGAGGCGTCGGTCCTGTACCCCCGCGCCTTCGTAGACCGTTCGTAGGCGCGCGTTGGTTGATAAGATCCCGCCGTACGCGATCCCCGATGCGTGGGCCAGCAGGTGCCGGATCGAGACTGGCCGCCGCGCGGGGACGGTGGCGACTTTGTCTCCAAGATCGTCCTTCCGATCACCGAGCACCCGTAGCTCGCTCAACTCGGGAAGGTATTTTCCCACCGGGTCGTCGAGGGAGAGCTTCCCCTCCTCGACGAGCATCATGGCCGCGACGCACGTGACCGGTTTGGTCATCGATGCGATCGCGAAGATCGTGTCCGCCGTCATGGGCGCCTTCGTTGCCAGGTCCCGGTAGCCGAACGGTTCGAGGTACGCCACCTTGCCGTGGCGCGCGACGAGCGCGACGCCTCCTGCGAGTTTTTCCTGGTCGACCAGCTTTTGAAGTGTGGGCTTGATCGCGCTCAGTTTCTCGGCGGAGAGTCCTACCGCTGCCGGAGGTGCCTTGGGAAGCTCCTTCGCGTGCGCCCAAGGCGACAGAACCAGGAGGCCCAGGGGCGCGAAAACGGTGGGGCGAATCACAGGACTTCCTTCGCGTCAAATGCTCTCGGCCTGAACGCTCCGAACGGGCCGCTTCGGGTCGAGAACCGAGCATCTCATTCTGGTTGAGACGAAGTCCAGGTCAACCTATTGGCGCCTGCTTTTTGCGCTCGGAGTCCGTCCCTCACGCCGGGTCACCGGCGCGGGCCACAACGATGTCCCGGGCGGCGGCCCACTGCGAAAGATCCTGGCGGCCGATGGCGGCGGCCATCAGGTCGGGGAAGAGGTCGGGCGTGCACGCGAAGACCGGGACGCCGAGCGCGGCCATCGCCCCCGCGTTGCGATGGTCAAAGCCCGGAGCGCCGTCGTCACTGAGCGCAAGCAAGCCGATCATCTGCACGCCCGAGGCGACGAAGTCCGCCGTCAACCGCAGCATCGCCGCGCGGTCGCCTCCCTCGAAGAGGTCGGAGATCAAGACGAGTATGGTTTCCTGTGGCCGGCGCACGAGTCCCTGGCAATAGGTCAAGGCGCGGCGAATGTCGGTTCCGCCGCCGAGCTGCGTGCCGAACAACAACTCCACCGGGTCGTGCAGCTCATCGGTCAAGTCCACGACCGCGGTGTCAAACACGACGACCCGCGTGGCGACCGCCGGCAGGCTTGCCAGCACCGCACCGAAGATGCCCGCATAGACGACGGACGTGGCCATCGAGCCGCTCTGGTCGATGCACAGAATGACCTCGCGGAGCGCCTGGCGTTTGCGTCCGTAGCCGATGCGCGTCTCGGGGATGATCGTCCGGTACTCCGGTTGGTAATGCCGCAGATTTGCCCGGATCGTGCGGTGCCAGTCGATCTCGTTATGCCGGGGCCTGCGGTTCCGCACGGCGCGGTTCAGGCTGCCGAGTACGGCCTGGCGCGTCGGGTTCGCCAGCTTCTGTTCCAGCTCGTCGACAACCCGCTTCACCACGAGCCGCGCTGTCTCACGGGTCTTCGCCGGCAGGACCGAGTTCAGCGCAAGGATGTTCGCGACGAGGTGGACGTCGGGCTCGACCGCCTGGAGGAGCTCGGGCTGAAGCAGCATCTGCCGCAGGTCGAGTCGTTCCATGGCGTCTTTTTGGAGCATCTGGACGATCGGCTTCGGGAAGAATTTCCGGATGTCTCCGAGCCAACGGGCCACGCGAGGCGCGGAGCTCCCCATGCCACCTCGCCCTTTCTTTTCCTGCGCATCGTAGAGCTGGCCGAGCGCGCCGTCCATCAGCGCGTCGTTCCCTTGGAGCGAGCAGCCCGTGCCGTCTTCCGCCCCTCCGAGGACCAGCCGCCAACGCCTGAGGCGCTCGTCGTTGCCCGCTGCGCCATTCATCATCGCCCCTCGCTTTCAGAGACCGGTGCGAGGCCCAACAGTTGGGCGAGCACCGGCAGGGCCGTTGCCGCGCGTTCCGCGCTGAAGTCGGCCGCGGTGGGCAGGGCGGCCCGATCCGCATTCCCCTTTGCCCCGTCGCGTGCCTTTTCCCCCAAGTTGCGGCGCAGCGGGGCTTCGAACGTTGCGAAGGTCCGGCGCAACAGCGGCAAGAGTTCGGGGAAGGTTTCCGCGTGCAGTGACGAGAGCCAGGCGTCGAAGACACCGAAAAGCGCGTCATCATAATAAAGCATTTCGCCGCTTCCCTTCAGAAAGCCCTCGACCCAGGCGGCCGCACGGGCGGGCTCGGAGGCGGTCGAGACCGCCAGGTTCATGCGCCTCGCGGCCTCGGACGCGTCGATGAGGTGTGCATCGAGCAGAATGCGGCAGCAACGGCCCGCGACGAGTTGGTGCAGCCTGTCGGATTCCGCCAGTTTTGCAAGCGTCGATCGCCAGGCCAAGAGATGCTCGGCATCCAGCATGAGCTGAATTGCCGCGTCGGCTTGGCGGATCGACTCGAACATCGCCTCAGAGGCTGCGTCGTCCAGCGAGCTACAGGCCGGCGGCAGGCCGATGCAGACGCGAGCGATCATTCCGACCACAACGTGCCCGACGAGCGTCGCGTCGGTCTTGCGGACGTTGCCGTAGCGCATGAGGTTGGCCAGGGGCGGAAGGGCGTCCATCAACTGGAGCACGTCGCCGGCCAGGGCTGCCTGCGACTCAAGCCGCTCCATGATGTGCGCGACGGCTTCGTGAAGGTCGGCCAGCAGGGCCTGATCGAGCAAGCGGGTGAGCGCCGGCAGGTCGTCGGCCTTCGTCGAGAGGTCGCGGGCTTTTCCGGTGGCCGCGTCGAGCACCGTGAGGCCCCAGAGGCTCGCCTCGATCAGCCCGACCGCGAAGTCGGGGAGCCACTGGAGCTGCCAGGCTTCCTTGAACGTGCCCTTGCCTCCGGCGTGCGTGATGTGTCCCCAAGGGATGCCAAGCAGGTTGAGCCGGTGGAGCAAGCGGCTTCGCTCGAGGTCGTTTGCTTCGCGCAGGTCGAGCACCTTGGTCGTCTGAGACGGGTCAGGGGGAAGCTTGAGCTGCTTCTGCAGACGCGTGACGTCTTGTTGAAGCGGGACCGTGGGTGTCTCGGCCGGAACCCGGCCGAGCACCTCTCCCACGATCAGCCGGCGCGCGATCAAGCGCATCGGCGTTTCATCGCCGAAGCAGAAAACGGTCCGCGCGGCCTCGTTCAGTTCGGAGAGGCCCGGCAGGGGCCGCTCGCGCAGAGACGCCAGCGCCTCGGCCAGGCGAACCGCTTCGATGATCGAGGCGGAGGAGGCGTCGAGCCCTTCGTCACGCAGCAGGCGGGCCACGCGCGTCATCCAGCGGTTGGCGACCTGGTCGGGAGCCGTCCACAGATGGTGATACCAGCCTGGTGAAGCGACTCCGGCACCGTAACCGCTCTCGTAGGCGAGCCGTCCGTGCGTCCACGGGACCCACGCGGCGGTGACTTTGGTGCGGGGCAGGCCCTTGAGGAGCGCGGCATCGTCGCGGGCGGCGGGCCAGCGATCGGGGGACAAGGCTGGGGCGTGCCAGGCGCCGCAGATCACGGCGATCTTTTGGTGCCCTTGGCTCTGTGCGGCCCGGATCGTCTGGCGCATGTGCGCCTCGCGCCGGCGCTCCCGTAGGTCTTCGGGCGGGTTCAGCTCTTCGCGGACGGCCGCCATCGCCTCGAGAATCGCGGCGAAGAGGTCCGCGCCGTCGCGCCGGTGCTCGACGACGTGTTCCCACCACGTCTCGCCATCGTCGAACCCCGCCGCCTGCGCGAGCTCCTGGAGCGGGTCGATGCGCAGCCGGACGGCGGGGCTGACGGGTTCATCAACGGACGGGGTGACTTCGGGCTCGGGACCGGCTGGGTCTCTCGCGAGCTGGTGCGTGATCGGCAGGTCCATGAAGCGGACCGGCACACCGCGCTCGAGCGCGTACCGGATCGCCTCCCACTCGGGCGAGAACGCCGCAAACGGATAAAACACCGCCTCCTTCGGGCTCTCGGGACGATAGAGCAAGAGCGCGACGGGAGGTTCCATTTCGGCGTGGCTCAGCCAGGCGATCAGGTCGTTGGCATCGGGCGGTCCCTCGACCAAGACGATATCCGGTTCCAGCGTCTCGAGCGCCCGACGAACGCTGCGCGCAGAGCCGGGGCCATGGTGGCGGACGCCGAGGATGTGGACGGTCGCGGTTTTTGTCGCCGGCGCGGCCATGTGCGCAATCCCTCGTCATGATCCTCAGGCTGACGACTTCCCTAGATTCGCGCGCCCGGAAGTCTGGTCCGACTTCGGAACCAATGATGCGCTCCTCAAATCACATCCCGGCACGCACGATACAGATCTTTCCAACCTTCTCGTTCCTTGACGACAGTCTCCATGTACTCGAGCCAGACCACGCGATCCTGCACCGGGTCCTTGACGACGGCGCCAACCAAGCCGGCCGCCAAGTCACCGGCGCGCAACAGCCCGTCGCCGAAATGGCCGGCGAGGGCAAGCCCCTGGTTCAGGACCGAGATCGCTTCGGCCGTGCTCATCGTGCCGCTTGGTTGCTTGATCTTGGTCTTGCCGTCGGCGGTCACGCCGTCGCGCAGCTCACGGAAGACGGTCACGACGCGCCGAATCTCTTCGAGACCAGGGGGCTCGGCCGGCAGTTCCAGGGCGCGGCCGAGGCTTTCGACGCGGCGGCGGACGATCTCGACTTCCTCGTCGGCCGACTCGGGTGTGGGAAGGACGACCGTGTTGAAGCGGCGTTTGAGCGCGCTCGATAGCTCGTTGACAGCTTTGTCGCGATTGTTCGCGGTGGCGATGACGTTGAACCCCTGGGTCGCTTGCACCTCGGAATTCAGCTCGGGGATCGGCAGCGTCTTCTCGGAAAGGATCGTAATGAGCGTGTCCTGCACGTCCGCGGGCATTCGCGTCAGTTCCTCGACGCGGGCGATCTTGCCGTCCTTCATCGACCGCATGAGCGGGCTCGGGACGATCGCGTCCTCGGACGGTCCCTTGGCGAGGAGCAGGGCGTAATTCCAGCCGTAACGGATGGCCTCCTCGCTCGTGCCGGCGGTCCCTTGGACGAGCAAGGTCGAGTCGCCTGCGATCGCGGCCGCGAGGTGCTCGGAGACCCAGCTCTTCGCTGTTCCGGGCACGCCGAGCAGCAGTAAGGCTCGGTCGGTGGCAAGGGTCGAAACCGCCACTTCAATCAGCCGCCGGTTGCCGATGTACTTGGGGCTGATTTCGAAGCCGTTCTCAAGCGTGCCGGCGAGCAGATAGGTGGCCACCGCCCATGGCGAAAGCCGCCAGCGCGGGGGCAGCGCGCGGGCATCGGCCTTTTCGAGCTCGGCCAACTCCTCGGCGAACTGGTCCTCGGCATGGCGCCGGAGCACGCGTCCCACACCGTTGCCGTTCGTGCTGAAGGAACCGGGCGCGGCTCCTTCGACGGCTTTACTGCTTGCCTTGGCGCTCATCGGACGAACTCCTGGCACATGTCGTGACGAAAGTGAAGCAGCGACTTCATTTGCTCGGCCACAGGACCGTAATAGGTCCGCTCGGAGTCGTCGCGGGGCCAGAGCTGATCCACAACGACGGCCAGACGGATCGGCAGTATGCCGCCGAGGCGCGCGAGGAACTGCGTGAGCTCGTAATCGTAGCGTGGTCTCGGCGCCAGTGCTTCGTCGTGCGCCACGGTCTCTCGCAGTCGTCGCAGCAAGGCTTCGCCAAACCCGTCGCCGATCGCGGAGTCGATGCCGCGGATCAGTGGCCAAACCGGATGATCGGTGCGGAGGGGCCCCGCGTGCGCTTCGAGCAGGCGAAGCAAGTAGGCATCGCGCTCCTCGGGAGCGAGGACCGCCAGAAGTTGACCAAGGACGTTGTCTTCGTCGAGGGCCGTGGGACGGCACTGAAGCAGCGCGGAACCCCACGCAGGGTCACCGGTGCGAACCGTCGCTCGACCCCAGGACAGCCAAAGGTCAAGGGCCCACTCGGTCTCCATCGCGGCTGCAACCAGCACCGAGGCCGGCAAGCCCACGACTCCCTCCCACGATGACAGGGGCGAGGCGGCGACCAGTTGCCGGAGCCACCACGCGCGCTCGCCGACCCCGGACGGAGGCTTCGCAACAAGTCCGTCCCGCACCATGGCCAGGTCGCAGCGCACCGGCGGTTCCACGGACAGGCGGCTGCCATCCCAGGTCAAGAGGAGTGCCGACCGTTCCGCCATTCGCAGGGCGAAACGCGACCCGGGTATGCGGGCGAGCAGTTCCGCGGCTTCGCGGCGGACCGATTTGCCGCGGTCGTCCAGCGCGGCTTCCAGAAAGGGCTCGTCGTCGGGTTCCAGTCCAACCGCCAACGTCTCAACGAACGCCGCGCGGTCGTCGGCGGTCTCCGAGCCCCAGGTCGATGCCAGCAGCTCTCGTCCGCGCGCGGGCGCAACGGAGCGGAGCGCTCGCAGAGCGACGAGCCGCTCCGCCCGGGTCCCCGTCTCCCAGATAGACTCGGGGTCGACTTGGTCGGCCGTACCGCCGACGTACCCCCAGTCCGGATTCAGCGCGGCGAGCCAACGGCCTCGCTTCCCGAGTGCGTCACGCAGTGGATCGCGGAGTTCCGTTTGCCGCCGCGCCAAAGCCAAGAGCTCGGCGATCCTGTCGCTGGAAACCCGGAGACCCGCATTCCCCACCAACGACAGCCACTCGCGGAGGACGGTCGCGTGTTCGCCCGCGAGCATTCTCCGCAGCCGTTCCGCCAGGGCCGGGCCGCATTCGGGCCGATCGTCGCCTGGACACGGTTCGGGCGGCGCGCCCGGGTCGATCGGCGGCTCGTGGCCGACGCGGATGTATTGCGTCACGCAGGCCGCGAGCCCCAGCAACTGTGCCGGCGGGTCCAGCAAATCGAGCCCGGTAACCGAGTCGCGGAACGGGGCTGATTGCGGCGATGGCGGGGGCCGCCGGCGCTCGGTGCCGACCAGCGCGCTCGCGGCGGTCTCACGCCAAAGGTTCGCTAGCCCGCCCGGCGCGGCGAGCGGTGGGGCCCCTTCGTTTGCCATCTCGCTCGAGTCGGTTGCGAGCCGGCAGAATCGCCCGTCCAACCAACAGGCCAGGGGTTCCAGGGTCGCACCGTTGAATTCCGCCGCCAGCGTGAGCGGTTGTCCTCCGGAAAGCCCGAGACATGCCCAGCCGAGAGCGAAGCGAGGCGCGAGGGGAAGCACGCGGCCGATCGCGTCTCGCACCAGCCACGTTTCGCCCCGAGGGGAGAGCTGGACGTTATGAAGGACCAGGGGGATCGATTCCATCCACGGGCTGCGGCCGAGCATCACGGCATAGGCGGCGTACGCCTCGGGAATCGTCGCGTACCCCTTGGGAGCCTCGAGCGCGTCGAGCGGCGAGTAGCGGACTTTGACCAGCGCGCGTAACGGTACGGTACCTGGAAAGAATGTCAGTTCGGCGTCAATCTGGGAGCCCGCGGGGAGTGTCGCATCGAGCGGTTGGCTGTTGCCGTAGGCGAAGTCGAGCACCAGGGCGGGGCGGCCCGTCTCGCGTCCCAGCAGCCAGGTGCGCTGGGTGCGGAGACGGTCTTCGCTCTCGACGCGCTGGCCGACGACCTGCCAAACATCGCGGACGCCCGGCAGAGCGCGTATCGAATCCTGATCAACGGGCAGGCCGAGCACGCCGCGGAGCTCATCCCGCAGCTCGGGGGCCAACGTATCGAACCGTCGGCATCCCTCGACCGCGAGGTGAATCCGGGCGAGCCTATCGAGCAAAGGTTCTTGCCAGCCGTCGCCCGACAGGGGGATACCTTCCATTTGCCGGAGGCGCCGGGCCAAACCTGGGGCCTGTGCATCGATCAGCCGCCGGGCCTGGTCTTCCCAGAGACTCGAGGCCTTGCCTTGAACCGTGACCAGTCCGTGCCGCACCAGGTCGCCGATCCATACACCGAGGTCATCGACCCCTGCGGTGACCTTCGCCCAACGCGCCATTTCTCGTTTCTTCTGGGCGGTCACGTCCGTGGTCGGCTCGCCCTTGTCCCGTTTCTCCTGCCGCTCTTGTTCCTTCTTTGCCTTCTGTTCGACGCGCTGGGCGCGGCCCTCGAGCCAGCTCGCGACCCACGGGGGCGGCTCGGCCTGCGGCAACGCGCTCGACTGGCTGGTCCACAAAAGGAAGAGGCCGAGCGCGTGCTTGCACGGGAACTTCCGGCTCGGGCATGAACAGTGAAACGCGGGGCCTTCGAGGGCAACTTTGGTCTGATAGGGTTTTGCGCCACTCCCCTGGCACTCGCCCCACAGGGTCTCTCCCTGGAAGGCGAGGGTGACCCATTTCCGTGTCGTAGCAAGCTCCCTGCCCGACTTGGCCGAGCCCGCGTCCGGGGCGAGCGCCAGGATCTGCTCCGTGCTCCAGACCGTTCCCATGGCCAGCTCGTCCTCGCGTCGGGAGAAATCCTACCTCCTAAGCATCCGTTCACCTGGCGGTGCGATCAAGATGCCGTACGTTCGCGCGGGAATCAAGAGGGTTGTTACGCAAAAACCGAGACTTCTCGCGGATTTCCACCACGACGAGCGGTGTCGGCTCCAACCGCCAAGTAGGAACGGTGATGGACGCCAAGTCCACGTCTTTGTGGGCATGCGACCACGCGCCGACATCGCCTCCGGCGTATGCCTGCCGAGACGTGGGTGATGGCCGGTAGAGCGCAGCGAGGAGTGTGTGCGGAATCGCCAACGCCCGCCGGCTGGTACATTGTTGCCGAGTGTGCCAGGCGCCCGGCCGATAGCGAGCGTTTCTTACGGCGCGGGAGGGCCGAGCTGCGCGAGCCCTCGGAGAGAATAGGCCGCCGCGAGGAGTTCCCAGTGGCCCCAGTTGCCACTCGCGGAGGGCTTGCCGATCGGGCTGAAGTCGCGTTTCAGGTTGTCGGTGATCGAGCGCGACGTGGTGCACTCCCAACGACCGTCATCTTGAAGTACGGCCAGCGTTGGCGCACCGCGATAATTGAAGCGTATATGACCAATCATGACTGTCTTGGCGGCCGTAGGGGGGGATGAGCGGGTGCGAACGAGTCGCGTCTGGCGGGCGATAAGCCGGCCTTGTTCCGGGCCAGCCGGCCTGGCGGTGAAAGCCGTGCGTTCGGCGCACCTGCCGTTCTTTAGGGTCGTCGTGGTGACGCCGCGGGTAGCGCCTCGGACGATTGGTCCGATCGAACCAACGCGCCCAGGTTGCTTTCGCCGCCGCGTCCCAAGGGACACACCATTAACGTTGCAATCGCGAGGCTGAACCGGGCAGAGAAATTGGAACTGAACGCGGCCTCACTGCCCCAATGCGACGAAAGCTACTCTGGCGTATGACTTTGGGTTGATGTCGGCCGCTGGACGAATAGGGAAGGAGATGGTAGAGGGGAAGTTTCCGATCGACGCGCGCAGAACCGCCCGTCTCGCGGAAGCTCCACCAGGGCAGCGGTCGCGGTTCATGCCGATTTCGTCGGCCGGCAACGAATCGGAGCAGTCGGTTGCGTCAAGCGCTCTGGACGACGGCCGGCTCGTCTTCACGGTCGGCAGGCGTCGCGTTGGCTGATGCGGGGAGCGGGGGGACATCAGCGAGCTTCTTGAGGATGTGACGTCCGTAGACCGGCTTCATGATGCTCTGCGCCACCCGGTTCACTGCGTCGAACGGTTGGGGCATCGGCCGGCGAATGTCGACGATCAGGACCACCCGATCGCTTTCGCACTGATTGTACACTTCGTGTTCCCAGCTATCGTCGAACAGCACGCTTTCGCCTTCTTTCCAGGTGTACAACTGGTCCCGAAGGCGGATCGACGGGGGGTTGTTCTCGGGCACGAGTAGGCCGAGGTGATACCGTAGATAACCCCGGTACGGTCCTTCGTGCGGCGGGATCGACTTCCCTCCCTCCAGGATCGAAAAGAACGCTTCGAAGAGCCCCGGGATCGTCTCCAGGATGGCGCTGGTGCGCGGACAGCGCTCGCAATAAGCCTGTGGCTTCACGCCCATGATGTTGAGCGGGAAGACTTTCCAGTCCTTGGTCGGATCGACCCGTCCGCTGATCGGGTACTGCATCCGGTCGATTTCGTGGTAGCGGGGGATCGAGCGCTTGTCGGGGAGGATCCCGAGCAACTCCTCGCGAATCGCGGGAAAGTTGCGGTCAAGCTCGAGCAGTTCCGGACGTGTCTTGGCGATGTCGTGGAAGATCGGCCGGCGCGGTCCGCCCGTATAGAGGTCGTAGAACTTGTTGAGCGGGACGAGCAGGTTCTCGTAGTTGATCTGGTCGAGGATCATCGACACGCCTCTTCCACGGGGGTGTAAGCCTTTTCAGGCTGTTTCGGTTCCTCCTCCGTGAGACGTCGTGTGGGTCCGTCGTAACGGGGCGTGCGGCATCCCCCGTTGCTACGTCTCACATTGAACAGGCTGGAAGCAAAATAGGCAAGCTGTTTCGAGATTGACGAGAGTATGGGAACGCGTGCGCGCACGCGGGGTTCGCGTTCGATGACGAGCCTTTTGGACAGCGCCTTAGCGGCCTTTCGCGTGCGACTCGACCCAGGAGCCGATCAACTCGAGGGCCGCGGGGGCGATCGTCTCCTCGATCTCGGCGTACTCCGCCGTCGAGCCGGTTCGGCAGGTCTGGAACAGGTGGTTCAGGCCGGGGAGCTCTTTGACCGTGGCGGACGTGTTGCCGCTTTCCTTCAACGCCTTCTCGATCGCGCTGAGGTTTTCCTTCGGAGGGACTTGAAGGTCTTTTTCGCCCACCAGTGCAAGCACCGGGCAGCGAACGTGCGCAAGGGCTGGCCGGGGATCGTAGGCGAGGAAATGACGGTACCAGGGGGAACGCATCGCCTTGAATTGCCCTTCGAGGCGTGCGTCCAGTCGGTTCTCCGCCTTCGCGTCCTGCTCGTTGTTTGCGCCGGCGCGACCCCGGGCCGTCTCTCGCATCTTGGCCAGGGCCGTCGGATCATCGGGTTCGGTCTTGGCGATCTGGAGAAGTTGCTTCTGAATCTCCATGCGCCGATCGAGGCCATCGCCGCCGGCTCCGAGCGCTTGTGCGAGCAGTCGGGCCTGCATGAGGATGATCTCGTCGCCGGGCAAGCCCGTGCCGGCCATGAGCACGATGAATGCGACGTCGTCCGAACGAGTGGCGACGAGAGGTGCGATCAGTCCTCCTTCGCTGTGCCCGATGAGGCCGATCTTCCGGGCGGCAATTTCCGGTCGAGTCTTCAGATAGGCGACGCCGGCGAGCACGTCCTCCGCAAAATCGTTGCTCGTGGCTTTGGCCGTGCTACCGGTCGATCCGCCCACACCCCGATCGTCGACGCGCAGGACCGCCAAGCCGCGTCGGGTGAGGGCATCGGCCAGGACGAAGAACGGCTTGTGCTGGAAGATGGTCTCGTCGCGGTCCTGGGCGCCGGAGCCGCTGATGAGGATTACGGCCGGGAACGGTCCCGCACCTTGGGGCTTGGTGAGCGTTCCAGCGAGCGTAACGCCCCCTTTGACGTTCTGGTAGACGACCGCTTCGGCCTTGTAAGGGAACGGTGGTTTTGGCGTCTGCGGGCGTCGGACCACGCTCGGTCGGTCGGTCTTCTTGAAGGTGAGCGGCACCTTCGCGCTCGCCTGAGCCCATTCGCCGACCGCCTCGGTCCCCGAAGCGTTCAGCGTTCCCTCATACCGCGCGCCCGAAACTTTCAGTTCAAAGCGCAACCGCTTCGCGTCAAGTGTGATGGGCTCCACCTTCAGTCCGCGGAACCCCTCATCGGGACTATCGAGCTGCGCGACGAGACCGCCGTTGTCGGTCTTGGACACGCGGAGGACGAGTCGATAGCTGAGGCCTGGACCTATTGGGAGTTTGCCTTCCCAGAACTGCTCGGCGCCGACGATCTTGGGCTCGGGTATGGCCGTGTCTTTCTTCTTCAGGGTCAACGGCAGGGCGTTACCGCCCTGAGTCCAGGTGCCCTTGGCCTCGGTACCCGCGTCGTTGAGCTTGCCTTCGAACTTTGCCGCGAGCCCTTTGAGCTCGAACACGAGGCGGGTCTTGTCGCGTATCACGGTGTCGATTTTCAGGTCCTTTGCCCCCTGGTCGGGGCTATCGAGCGAAGCGGTGAGCACACCGTTTTCTCGTTCCTGCACGTGAAGTACGAGTCGGAGGTCGACCCCGGGTAAGACCTTGAGCGACCCTTCCCAACTCTGCCCGCCGTCTCCTGCGGCCCAGGTCTCGGTTCCTGCAAGCGAGACACAGGCCAAAACTGCGATGGCGAATCGCGAGATGCCGTTCATGGTATCGCTCCCAGCGCTTTTCCTGCGGAGAACTCGTTCGTCGGTATTCGCCGCCGCTCCCGGAACATTAACCGACGGGCCCGGCTGGTCTGTCGGTCGGGAGAGCCGGCTTTCGAATTCCTAGCAGGTACCCATCCGCTTTCTTAACGACCAACAAGGTGGCGCGGCGTGAGTTTACCGATCGGGAGCGCGTCCGGCATGGTGCACATACCCTTCGGGCTCGTCGTGATCGGGTCAACCGTGGCGGACGGCCTTCTGGCGGGGACCAGTCTTCACCTGGTCCGTCGGAGGGCCGAGTGCGCTGGCCATCGCGACCTGAGCTTGTTGCATATCTTGCGCGCGGCCTCAGCGACTTGCCTGGCGATCTCGGCCAAGCTATTGATTTTGCGCGCGGTCGGGGTCAAAGAGTTCGGTGTCATTCACTTGGTTTACGTCGACCTCACCGTGCTGCTCCCTGTGACGGGGCTGCTGCTTTTGGTCCTTTCGCAGCGTGCCTGGCGGGAGCGGACGCCGTGGAAGCTGACCGCGCTGGCGCGGGCCTCGGCGGCAGCGAGCCTGATCATGGTTCCGGTGGGCGTTTATGCGTCCTGGATCGAGCCTTTTCGCTTGCAGGTCGAGTCGGTTCGGGCCGTTGTGGCGCCGCGCCGGGAGGGAAAATCGACGATACGCGTCGGAGTGCTGTCGGACCTCCAAACGGGCCGCGTGACCGATTACGAACGCTTGGCGGTGGCGACACTGATGGCGCAGGCGCCCGACGTCATCGTTCTTCCGGGCGATGTGTTCCAGGGCAAACGGCAGGAGTTTGATGCAACGCGCTACGACTTGAAGGACCTCCTGGAGCGTCTTTCCGCGCCGGGAGGCGTTTACCTCGTGCTCGGCGACACGGACGGCGACGGGGCGCACCTTGACGAGATCCTGCGGGCGTCGCGAGTCCAGGTCCTGCGCAACGAGATCGTTCGGACGGAGGTGCGCGACCGGCGCGTGACCATCGGGGGCGTCGCGCTGAAGGTATCGTCGCCTGGTGCTCGCGCGGTCGTCGCGCAGTTGGAGCAGGCGCCGGGCGACGACGACGTACGGATCCTGGTGTCCCACCGGCCGGACTCTGTGTTCGAGTTGTGCACCGGGTCGCGGATCGACCTGGTCATCGCCGGTCACACGCATGGCGGGCAGATTGTCGTGCCGGGGTATGGACCCCCCTTGACGCTGACGAACGTGCCTCGCGCAGTCGCCGCGGGCGGGCTTCATCGGGTCGGCGGCAACGCCATTTACGTTAGCCGGGGTGTCGGCTGCGAAAGGGGCCAAGCGCCGCGGATTCGGTTCCTCTGTCCGCCCGAGATTTCGTTGGTGGAGCTGTCTGCCCGCGGCGGCTCATGATGGGCGCTTCATCGGAGACCGCACTCCGCCCGGCGTCTCTCGGCTCAGTGACCGAGGCCCTGGAATCGCGTGCTCGGCACGAGTAGGATCGGCGGTCCTGCGATCAACGTAGGTCGCCGAAATCCATATGGCCTGCCCTGGACTGGGTCCGACCGGGGTCACCGTGACGATGAACCGCGTTGCCTACCAGCCTCTGCAACAACTGGTCGAGCAAATCTTTTTACGTGCGGGCTGTCATGACGATGAGGCCGCGCGTATTGCGCGACGTCTCGTGAGATCGAACCTGGTGGGTCACGACTCGCACGGTGTGATCCGCGTACCGAGCTACATCGACTGGATGCGCGCGGGGAAGGTCGTCCCGAACCAGCGGCCCGAGGTCGTCTTCGACGGCGGGAGCTTCGCGGTCGTCGACGCGGGCTTTGGGTTCGGTCAAACCGCGGGCGAATTTGCGCTGAGGCTTGCAATTGCCAAGACGGAGGAACACGGGGTTGCGGTGATCGCCCTAAGGAACGCGGGGCACCTGGGGCGGATCGGCGATTGGCCCGAGATGGCCGCAGAGGCGGGAAAGGTGTCCCTGCATTTCGTGAGTACGAGTGGCGCCGGGCTGCTGGTCGCGCCTTTTGGAGGGATCGATCGCCGGCTCTCGGCCAATCCGATTGCGGCCGGAATACCCGTGGAGGGGGGGCGTCCCATCGTCCTCGACATCTCGACGTGCTCGATTGCCGAGGGGAAGATTCGCGTTGCCCTCAACCGGGGCGAGCGCGTTCCTGACGGGTGCATCATCGACGGGCAGGGGAGGCCGACGAACGACCCGGAGGTCTTCTATGCGGACCCCGGCGCGATCTTGCCGTTCGGCGGTCACAAGGGGTACGGCCTGAGTGTGATCACCGAGATTCTGGCCGAAGCGTTCACAGGGAACGGCTGCAGCGATCCGAAAGCGGCAAGGCTCACAAACGGCATGCTCACGATCGTGCTCGACCCTGGTCGCGTACCGCGCGAGCGTCCCTTCGGCAGTGAAGTCGATCGGCTCATCACGTTCCTCAAAAGCGCACGGACGTCCGTCCCCGATGGCGAAATCCTTTTACCGGGCGAGCTGGAAGCGCGCACCGAAGCCGCGCGTGTCGCAACGGGCATTCCCCTTGAGCAGGCGACCCGCCATCAGCTCGCGCGCACGGCCGCTTCATTCGATCTGAGTGCGGACGTGCTTGAGGTGAACTTTCCGGGTGCGCCCAATGCAGCGATGTCTTGAACGGACCTTTCGGTAGGTGTATAGAGTTCGAGTGGCCGACATCGGGTGACCCGGTGCCGGGTTGTGCTTCGTAATACCTGTATCACTGCATCGAAGCTCCGGCCGGTCTTTGCCGGAGAGTGGGTCCCGGTCCGTGATCGGCCACGCAACCCCCCCCAGAGTCACGGGA
>JARLIH010000398.1 GCA_031291845.1 Isosphaeraceae bacterium
CCGTAGCCGAGGACCCAACGTGGACGAGAGCGAGATCGGCCTGATCCGGGAGTTGATCGCCATCCAAGGACAGCGGCACGCCCTCCCGCTGGACGAGCAGCGCAGGGAGTACGATCGCGCCCAGGAGGTGTTCTCCACCGCGGTCGCGGCGGACGTCGACTCCTTGCGCATCGGCCGATGCCCCGCGGACCTCGTCCGATCCCGCGGGGCTTTGGACGGAACGCGGATCCTGTACTTACATGGAGGCGCCTATGTGTTGGGCTCCCCGCGGTCGCACCGCCACGTGGCCGCGGCCATCGGCGAGTCCGCCGCCGCCTCGGTGCTGGTGTTGGACTATCGCCGGGCCCCTGAGGACCCGTTCCCGTCGGCGGTCGAGGACGCCGTTTCGGCCTACGAGTGGGTCCTTGACCAGGGCCAAGACCCCTCGCGTCTCGTCGTCGCGGGTGACTCGGCGGGCGGAGGGCTCGCGCTAGCCATGATGTTCGCGCTCCGGGACGCGGGGATTCGGCTCCCCGCCGCGGGGGTTTGCATCTCACCGTGGGTCGACCTGACGTGCGCAGGGGGGTCACACCGCGCGAAGTCGGAGAGCGACCCGGTTCTTAGGACCGACATCCTCCGTCAAATGGCGGCGCTTTACCTCCGCGGTGCCAACGCGCGAAGCGCCCTGGCGTCACCGATCTTCGGGAACCTGGAGGGTCTTCCTCCCCTGCTGGTCCAGGTCGGAAGCGAGGAGATCCTGCTGGACGACGCCCGGGAGCTGGCGCGACGGACCGCGGCCGCGGGTACTCCGACGACACTCGAGGAATGGCCAGGGATGATCCACGTATGGCATTGGTATTTCCCTCTCTTGAAGGAAGCCAGGGCGGCCATCGCGACGATCGGGGAATTCATCCGCGCCCACACGGGCGCGGCGGCTCCGGCCGCGACGGCACCCGGCGCGCGGAGGACCCGGTAGGGGCGGAACCATGAGCCCTTGGTTGACGATGAGGGCCGCGCCGAACGGCGCCGTCGTGCGGCTGCTCTGCCTCCACCGCGCCGGCGGCACGGCCCAGGATTTTGCGGAATGGCCCGACAGGATTTGCCGGGACATTCACGTCTGCCCTGTCCAACTGCCTGGGAGGCTCGAGCGATTTACCGAACCCGTGATGGACCGGATGGGGCCGCTGGCTCGCGAGGTCGCCGGGGTTGCCGCCGAACTGGCCGGCCTCCCGCTCGTCCTCTTCGGAGAATGCATGGGGGCGCTGCTCGCCTTCGAGGTCGCCCGCGAGCTGAGACGTGTCGGAGCGCGCCCGCCCGCGAGCCTGATCGTCGCATCCTATCCCCCGCCGGACCACCCGCGTACCGTGCCCTGCTATCACGACGCCCCGAGCCAGGCGTTCAAGGATCACCTCGCGGCGATCGGCGGCGTCTCCGAAGGCGCGCTCGACAACGAGGAGTTCTTCGAGCTGATGCTCCCGATGCTGCGTGCCGACTTCGCCGTGTTCGAGACCTACCGATACGTGCCCGAGCCTCCGCTCGTGTCCGAGATCCATGCGATCGGCGGCGGGGACGACCGGAATGTTTCCGAACCCCTCCTCGAGGGATGGCGACACCACACCAGCGGTACGTTCTCGCGGCGGATGTTCCCCGGCGATCACTCTTTCGTCCAGATGAACCCCGAGGTGCCCGCGCACGTCGAACGGCTGGTGTTGCGGCACGCGGCGCGGAGACGCTCACACGGGGCAACCGGCAGCGGGGAACCGTCATGACGCTCGTGGAATCGATCATCGCCCAGCACGCCTGCCGAGACGAAGTGTCGCCCGGGGACATCGTCATGGCACGCGTCGATGCCGTTTATTTGCAGGACGGTAACACGCCCACGATCCGGAAGCTCGTCGACGAGCACGGTTTCGATAGGGTCTTCGACCCGGGCAGGATCGCGGTCTTCTTCGACCACGCCGTGCTCACTCCAGACCGGGCCATGTCGGACCGCCTTGCCGAGGCCGAGGAATTCGCCGCCCGGTTCGGTCTCCGCGTATACCGGCGCGGTGCCGGCATCAGTCACGTGGTGGCCCTCGAGGAGGGCTGGTTCCAGCCCGGCGGCTTGGTCGTTGGCGCCGACTCGCACACCTGCACGGGCGGCGCAGTCCAGTGTCTCGCCCTCGGCATGGGCGCGTCAGACGTCGTCGCGGCGATGGTCACCGGCACGACCTGGCTCCGCGTGCCCGGGACGATCTGGATCGAGACCGTCGGCCGTCCCGGCCCCTGGGCTCGCCCGAAGGATGTGCTCCTCTACGCACTTGCGCGATTCGGCCAGCGCCCGTTTCTCTACCATTCCATCGAGTGGCTGGGCGACTGGATTTCGGAGCTCAGCCTCGATGGCGCGGCGACTGTCGCCAACATGGGTGTGGAGCAAGGCGCGAAGTGCGTGTTCCTACCGCCCGGCGCGGGGCGTCCCGAGAACATGGTGGCACTCCGCCCCCAGGCAGACGGCCGCGGCCAGGTCCTCCGCCTCGACCTCACCGGACTCCCGCCGTTCGTCGCCCGGCCACACTCACCCCTCGGCGCCGTTGGCCTGGACGAGGTCGCCGGCCAGGAGATCGACTACGTCTTCATCGGAAGCTGCGCCAACGGACGTCTGGAAGATTTGGCCGAAGTCGCGCGTGTCTTGACCGACACGACGGTCCACCCCCGGGTCCAGTGTATCGTGACGCCCGCCTCCCTGCCGGTCTATCTCGAGGCCCTGAAACGAGGCCACCTGGAAACGATCCTGAAGGCCGGCGCAGTCGTCTCGCCGCCGGGCTGCGGCGCGTGCATCGGCACCCAGGGGAGCGTCCCGGCGACACACGCGCGTGTCTTTTCGACAATGAACCGCAACTTCCGAGGGCGGATGGGAAACCCCGAGGCCGAGATCTGGCTCGGCTCCCCGCTCGTCGCCGCTCTGACCGCCGTGCTGGGCCGGATTCCTCAGCCGGGAGAACTCATATGATCCCCGTTGGACGCATTCTGCGAGCCCGGCGGGTCTCGGGCGTGATCTCGACCGATGACATCCTCCCGGCCCGATCCAAGTACGTCAGCGTCGCCCCGTCGGAGATGGCCCGACACCTCTTCGAGAACCTCGCGCCTCCCTTGTCCGGCCCCTTGCAACCCGGTGACGTTCTCGTCGGCGACGACCTTATGGGCGTCGGCAGCTCGCGCGAGCAGGCCGTGAGCGCCTTGCTCGCCGCGGGTGTCGAGGCCGTGCTTGCGCCGGCGTTCGGCCGGATCTTTTTCCGGAACGCCTGGAACCTCGGCCTGGTCGCCCTGGAAGTCCGCGACTTCGGAGCCGCCGACGGCGATCCGCTCGAGATTGACCTTGCCGGCGCGGTCATCCGGCACGCGGGCCGCGCCCTCCCGTTTCGGCCGGTCCCGCCGGAAATGATCGAGATCGCGCACGAAGGGGGGTTACTCGCGAGACTCCGGAAATCCCTCGGCGTCGGTTGAGCCGCGTCGCCCGGGGGCCGGGTCGACGGCAGGGTGGCGCCGTGCCTACTCAGCGCTCGAGCCGCCGGCCGTATGTCCCCGGCACCTGTCCGCGCTGTCGAGGCCACCAAGCCCTTCGGAGGGCTCTGCCCGGGGTGCCAGCCGTTCGGCGAGCGCGGCCACGGTCGCCGCCTCGAAGAGTTCGCTCACGACCATACGTAGGCCGAGGCGCGAATTGACCCGGGCGACCACCTGGGTCGCCCGCAGGGAATGGCCACCCAGGTCGAAGAAGTTGTCATGGATGCCGACCCGGTCCCTCTGCAAGACCTCCGACCAGATGGCAGCGAGCGCGCACTCCAACGGCGTTTGCGGCGGGACGTGTGCCGTCTCAGATCTGGCAGCCTGAAGTCGCTCCGGCTCTGGCAATCGTCTCCGGTCCACCTTCCCCGACGGCGTGCGAGGCAGCGAGTCGACCACAACGGTGACCGAAGGCAGGAGGTATTCCGGCAAACGGCGCGCGAGGTACCGGCGCAGCTCCTGCGTCGTCGGAGCTTCGCCGGAGGGCACCAGATAGGCGACGAGGAAGGGATCGCCGGAGGGCGGCCGGGCCGCAGCGACCGCACACTCGCGCACCTGAGGGTGCGACCGCAAAGCCGCCTCGACCTCACCGGGCTCCACCCGAAAGCCGCGGATCTTCACCTGGTCGTCGCAGCGCCCGAAAAGCTCCAGCGCGCCGTCGTCGCGCCAGCGGGCCACGTCTCCCGTGCGGTACATCCGGGTCCCCGGCGGTCCGAAGGGATCGGGGAGGAAGCGCTCGGCGGTCGCGGCAGGGTTGTCCACGTAACCGCGGGCTACGCACTCACCGCCGAGATACAACTCCCCGGGAATCCCGATCGGCGAAAGTTGTCCGTGCGGCGTCAGCACATAAGCACGTGCGCCATCAATGGGCTTTCCAACCGGGGGAAGGTCGGGCCAGGAGCCCGGGTCCCCCGACAAGGCGTATGCGGTGGCCACGTGCGTCTCCGAAGGGCCGTACTGGTTTACCAAGCCCGACAACCGGGCGGGCCGCGCCAGCGCCCGCACCGGCTCGGTGATCCGCAGGGCCTCGCCTGCGGCGATGATCTCCCGGAGCGACGGCGCACCCGCGGACGAGGTAGCCGAGGCCGACGCCAGTTCCCGCAACACCAGGGGAGGAGTGAAGAGGCGTTCGATGCGCCGGTCGACGATGAACTCCCATAGAGCGCTCATGTCCCGGCGCGTCTCTTCGCCGGGGAAGACGAGCGTCCCGCCCGTGCAGAGCGTGGCGAGCATCTCTTGTAACGAAACGTCGAAACCCAGGTGTGCGAACTGCAAGGTGCGCGCGCCGGGGGCGGCCGCCGAGGCGCGTTGCTGCCAGGCAATGAGGCGGGAGACGACCCGGTGGGTAACGGCGACGCCCTTCGGGCGCCCCGTCGATCCCGACGTGAAGATGACGTAGGCCAACTGGTCGGGGTGCGGCGGGACGGGGGGGACGGCCAAGGCGCCACCGGACCACGGCACGTCGAGGCAGATCACGGTCGCCGGGGTGGCCGGCAGGCTGCCTCGCAATATTGTCGTGGTCAGGTGGACCGCCACGCCCGCGTCGCGGCTCATCAGCGCCAATCGCTCCGGGGGAAATGCGGGGTCGAGGGGGACATAGGCCCCGCCGGCCCGGAGGATGCCGAGCAGGGCGACGGCCACCTCCCGGCCCCGGGGCACGCTGACGCCGACTCGGCTCTCAGGGCCAACGCCCAGGCTGCGGAGCTGGGACGCCAGGCGACCGGCGCGTTCCGCCAGCTCCCGGTAGCTCCATCCCCCGTCGGCGTCCTCCACCGCGACCGCGTCCAGCGCACACGCCGCCTGTTCTGCGAACATCGCCTCGACTCCACGGCACGGCTCGCAGCGCTGCTCGTCGAGAGTCTGGAACCCCCGCAACTGCGAACGTTCCGCAGGGCCGAGGAAGTCGATGTCCGCGACCCTGGCCTCGGGACGCTCCGTCAACCGGCCGATCAGTCGGCGGAAGTGTTCGATCAGCCGGGCGATCCGCTCGTGGGCGAACAGGTCGGTACGGTACTCCACCACACCGTGCAACCCGTCGGCGCCGGACTTGAGGAACATCGAAAGATCGAACTTCGCCAGCGACCGGGCCGGCGCCGAGGACTCGGCCCGTTGCTCGGGCTCTCCATCGGCCACGGGAAGGTCGGGCAGGTTTTGCAGGACGAACATGACCTGGAAGAGGGGATTGTGGCTGAGGCGACGTTCCGGTTGCAGTTCTTCCACGACGCGTTCGAAGGGGAGGTCCTGATGCGCGTACGCGCCGAGTGTGACTTCGCGGACCCGATCGATCAGCGCGAGGAACGGCTCGCGGGGGTCGAGGCGGGTGCGCAACACCAGCGTGTTCGCGAAGAAGCCGATCAGGTCCTCGAGCTCGCGCCGGGGCCTGTTGGCAATCGGCGTCCCTACCGCGACGTCGTCCTGTCCCGTGTAATGGTAGAGCAGCGCGTCGAAGACAGCCAACAGGGCCATGAACAAGGTGGCCCGGCGCGATCGCGCCAGGTCTTCCAGGGGCGCAACGGACGGCGCCGGGATGACGAACGACTGTGCGGCGCCCTCGAAGTTTTGTTGATTCGAGCGGGGGAAATCGGTGGGAAGGCCGAGGAGGGGGGGGATGCCGACGAGCTGGTTTCGCCAGTAATCGAGCAACTTCTCAAGCCGTTCGCCACGCAGCCAGTCTCGCTGCCAGAGCGCGAAGTCCGCATATTGCGCGGGCAACTCGGGCAATGTCGAGGGGCGTCCCGAGGCGAACAGCGGGTAGAGCTCCTCCAACTCGCGCCGAAAAACCCCGACAGACCAGCCGTCGGCGACGATGTGGTGCACCGTCACCAAGAGCAGCGATCGGGCGGGCGACCGGCGGACCAGCCGCAGGCGATAGAGAGGCCCTCGCTCGAGGTCAAAGGGCGTCCAGAGCTCGTTGTCGACAAGTGACTGGAGTGCGGCGGCCCGGCGGTGCTCGGGGCTGGCGCGCAGGTCGTCGACCGCGATGCAAGGGTCTTCGACGGGACGGATCTCCTGACAGGGGCGATCGTCGACGACACGGAAGGTTGTACGGAGTGCCTCGTGCCTGCGGAGAATCTCCCGGAGCGACGTCGCCAAGGCGGCGCTGTCCGGTTCCCCGGGCAAGGGCACCTGCCAGACGATGTTGTATACGGGCACACCCGGCTGGAACTGGTCCAGGAACCAGAGCCGCTCCTGCGGGAACGACAAGGGGAGGCGATCGTTGCCGGTCCGGCGCGTGACGCCTGGATATTCGGGTTCGCAGCCGCCGTGCGCCATCGCGGCCGCAACCGCGCGCTGGTTTTCGGATAAGTGCGTGATCCGGATCCGTTTCATGGCCCTGCCTCGGAAGGCCTCTCCCCGTGGGTGGTCAACCAGTCGCGAGCTTCCTGATCGGTCAACCGAGCCGCGTGCAGCAGCGCTTCGGCGGCCCGTGAAGCGTGTTCGCCCTGCCGTGGATCGGCTGCCAACGCCGCCGCGAAATCGGCGATCGTGTTAGCCTCGAAGAACAGCCGCAGCGGCACCTCGACGCCGAGATGCTCACGAACCCGCGCGGCGACTCGGGTCGCCGCCAGCGAGTTGCCCCCCAAAGTGAAGAACCGGTCATGGATGCCGAAGTCTTCGCGCCGCAACACGTCCGCCCAGAGGTCGAACAACACCTCTTCAACGGGCGTCCGGGGCGCTGTGAGGCGTGCGGCCTCGGTCCCCGCGATCGGGTCGCCCGGCGGGTGCTCGAACTGTGACAAGCCGGTCGCCGCGGACGAACTGAACGACACCCGGCGGTCGGTCGGCAGTGGCTCCCCCCGGCCGAAGAACCTGCGCAGCCTGCTGATGATCGCCGCGATTTCGCCGGAAAAATGTGGCATGAATTCCAACCATTTCGTTCCCCCCGGCGGGGTGCGAGCGCGCGGGCCGTCGGCGGCGCCGCGGGTATTGCTGCCGGGTTGGTCGTTTTCAACGGATGAGTCGTTCCAGGTGGCCGATCAGGACCCGGACGTTAGGCTCCTCGAACATCGTGTGGTGATCGCCGGGAATGACGTGGGCCTGGAATCCGCCGTGCGCGCGTTCACACCACTCTCGGTACGAATTGTGCCCGGAGTCCTCATCATCGCGGTTGCTCGCCGCGAAGAACACGACGCGGCCGGGGTAGTCCTGCGGGGCGTACTTCTTGATCTCGGCACCCATGCGGATCGCATGCGGCATCGGACAGATCCGGTTGAGGCCGGGGATGCCGTACACCATCTTCAGGAGCTTCGTGTTGAGCCGGTCGACCACGTACGACGGCCACAACAGGGGGCGCCGCATTGCGAGGTTCCTCCAGTGGTACCGGGCGCGCGCCACCGCCGAGAACCCGCGGACGAGGCGCGGTGAGCCCTTGCGCGACGGGAGCGAAGTGGCATCGAAGAGGACGAGCAGTCGGACCTCTTGGCCCTGAGCATAGAGCTGCTGTGCGGCTTCGAACGCCACCACTCCCATCCCGCTGTACCCGCCCAGGACGTAGGGACCGTGGGGCTGGATGGCACGGACCTTGGTAACGAAAAACCGCGCCATCTCGTCGATCCGCGGGCGCGTCGTCCATCGTTCGCGCTCGAGGTCCCACCCGTAGACTCGCGTCTCCCCGAGGTAGCTGGCGAGCGTCGGCCCTTTGCCCAGGCAGAAGAACGACGGCGTCTGCAAAAAGGCCGCTTCACCGGGTCGCGCTGGGGAGCTCTTGCCGGGAACGTCGCGCTCGAGCCATTCCGCCATGCCCCTCAAGGTTGGCCGTCGGAAAACGATATTGAGCGGCAGTGCGCGACCAAACGCGTCTTCCGCCCGATCGGCCAGTCGTGCCACCAAAAGCGAGTGGCCGCCGAGGTCGAAGAAGTTATCGTGGATGCCGATCTCCCCACACCCGAGGATCGGTCTCCAAATCTCGGCCAGACGCTTCTCGGCAGGCGTTTGCGGGGCCACGAAGGCTGTCCCCAAACCGTGACCTCCCAGGGCAGGCACCGGCAGCTTGCGGCGATCCAACTTGCCGTTAGGGGTCACGGTGAGGGAGTCGACCAGGATGAAGTCCGAAGGCACCATGTAATCGGGCAGGCTGCGTCCCAAGAACGACCGCAGCTCCGCCCCGTCCAGGGCCGGCGGTCCGACCAGGTAGGCAACCAGGCGCCAGTCGCCTGCGCTGAATTCGTGTGCGACCACCGCCGCCTCACGCACCGCCGGGTGTGTCAGGAGGGCTGCCTCCACCTCGCCCGGCTCGGTGCGGTGACCACGAATTTTTACCTGATGGTCGAGGCGGCCGAGGAACTCGATCGTGCCGTCGGCTCGCCAGCGACACCGGTCACCCGTCTTGTAGAGCCGGGCTCCCGGCCCACCACCGAAGGGATCGGCGACGAACCGCTCGGCCGTCAATTCGGGCTGGTGCCAGTAGCCGCGCGCCAGGCCGTCGCCGCCGATGTAGAGCTCGCCGGGTACGCCAACCGGCAACAATTGGCGATCGGGATCGAGGACGTAGACCCGCGTATTGGCGATGGGGCGGCCGATCGGGATCGAGCGCAGCCCGGAGTCGAGCGGCCTGGGAATCGGGTAACAGCAGGTGAAGGTCGTCCCCTCGGTGGGCCCGTAGCCGTTAACGATCTGCGTCCGGGGCAGCTCATCGAGGGCCTTACGAACGTGCGCGGCGGACAGCGCCTCGCCACCGACGACCAAGTGCGACACGGACGACAGCGCCTGAGGACGCTCGTCGATGACAAGGTTGAACAGCGTCGAGGTCAGCCAGAGACAATTGACGTCGTGCTCGCGCAGCGTGCGTTCCAGGTCGCGGAGGTCCGGCAACCGGCCGGCCGAGACCACGCAGGTGCCGCCGTGGAGCAGCGGCCCCCACAGCTCGAACGTCGACGCGTCAAAATTGATCGGGGCCAGCATCAAGACCGTGAGTTTATCCGCGAATGGGACGTAGTCGACGCCGAACAGCAAGCGCACCACGCCCCGGTGCGGCACCTCGACCCCCTTGGGTTGGCCCGTGGAACCGGACGTGTACATGACATAGGCGAGGTCGCCGGCGGTGGCGCGTACGTTAGGGTTTGTGCTCGGCCGGGCGGCGATCGCGAGGTCGTCCTCATCGATACAGATTACCGGTACGTCCTCGACGCGGAATGCCGCGGCCCACTTGCGCTGCGTGAGCACACCGGCCACGCGCGTGTCCTGGAGCAGGAAGCAGAGCCGGGAGGGGGGGTCGGTCGGATCGAGCGGGACGTAGGCACCGCCGGCCTTGAGAATCGCCAGGACGCCGCTGATCATCTCGGCCGAGCGGTCCATGACCACTCCAACCCGTTGGTTCGGCGACAGCCCCTGCTCGCGAAGATGATGGGCAAGTCGGTTGGCGCGCTCGTTCAACGCGCGATACGACCAACGCCGGCCCTGGTCGACCACTGCGACCGCAAGCGGGTCGGCATCCGCCCGCGCCTCGAACAACTCGTGGATGCACGCGTCGCGCGGATAGTCCCAGCGCGTGTCGTTGAACTGGATCAGCAGTTGCCGTCGCTCGGCCGCCGTCAGCAACGGGAGCCCCGAGAGCGGCTGTGCCGGTTCGTTGGCCACCCCCTCCAGCAACGTCCGGAGGTGGCCGATCATCCGGACGATGGTCGCCCGTTCGAACAAGTCCGCGTTGTAGCGCACGGCCCCCTTGAGACCCGCCCCGTCTTCTTCGAGCGACAGGATCAGGTCGAACTTGGCCGCCAGCGTCTCCACCGGGAGCAGCTTGAGCCCGAGCTCCGGCGACAGGGAGCGGATTGTGGGACCATCCTGGAACACGAACATGACCTGGAACAGCGGGGTGCGGGCGGTGTCGCGTACGAGGCGCAGCTCCTCGATCAGCTTCTCGAACGGCAGGTCCTGGTGGGTGAACGCCGCGAGCGCGACTTCGCGCACCCGGCGCAGCAATTGGCCGAACGTGGGATCGCCGGACAGGTCGGTGCGCAGCGCCAGAGTGTTGACGAACAGGCCAATCAGTCCCTCGACATCCACGCGGTTGCGGTTGGCGACCGCCGTGCCGATGACGAGGTCGGTCTGCCGGGTGTATCGGTACAGCAGCGCCTGGAACGCGGCCAGCAACGTCATGAACAGGGTGGTGCCTTCCCGCCGGCCGAGGGCCCTCAGGCCCTGGGCCAGCGGCGCGGCTAGCACGAACGGCTCGGAGGGGCCGCGGAATCGCTGCTCCGCCGGCCTCGGGCGATCCAGCGGCAGCTCCAACTCCGCCGGGGCACCCTCGAGCTGCGCCTTCCAGTAAGCGAGCTGCTCCGCAAGGTTCTCGCCACGCAGCCACTCTCGCTCCCAGGCGGCGTAGTCGGCGTACTGGAGAGCCAGTTCCGGCAACGGCGAAGGGCCCCCCCGCGTGAAGGCCGTATAGAGAGTCGCGAGCTCCCGGAGCAGGACCCCCAACGACCAGCCGTCCGCGACGATGTGGTGCAAGACCATGACCAGCACGTGCCGCTGTTCTGCGAGGCGCACGAGCCGGCACCGCACCAGAGGACCGCGCGCCAGGTCGAAGGGCCGCTCGCTCTCCTCCGTCGCCACCCGCCGGGCCTGCTCGTCCGGCGCGACGCCGGAAGCGGGGTCGCACACGAAAACCGGCAGCGCGACCGACAGGCGCGGGGCAATGACCTGGACGGGATCGCCGTCGGCAGAACCAAAGGTCGTCCGCAATGACTCGTGCCGGCGGACGATCTCGTTGACGGCGCGCTCCAGCACCCCAACATCCAACGGCCCGTCGAGCGCAAGCGCAAGGGGGAGATGGTAGGTCGTATTGCCCGGGGCCAATCGGTCCAGAAACCAGAGCCGTTGCTGCGCATACGACAGCGGAGCACGGTCGCCCGGCCCCCGGGGAACGATCCCGGCAGGCACCCCGCGCCGCGAGTCGGGCTCCTTCGTCGGAGCACTCATGGTCGATCCTCCCGAACTGACGCCGTGGTCTCTTGCCGCGATCGCGGCCCCACCGGCGGCCCCCGCTCAATCGACGACGAGCCATTTGAGTCATGCCCATCGCCAAAATCAAGACAGAACTTAATGATCCCTGGGCACCTCAACGTCAACTTCAGTTGTCGACAACTTTCAACTTTCCCGAGCCGTGCGGCCGCGACCGCGGGCTCATCGGAGTCGTGCCCGCGGCCGGCAGCGAGGGACATCTCGCGACCTGAAAAGTTTTTTGACAATTCTATTGCAAAACCAAGATCGTATGGCTAGAGATATCGGTTACCACAATTGCTGAAAGAAATGTGCTAGATGATGGTAACTGACGTTCCGCGGATCCCCAACAATTGTTGACGCCCTGGCAACGGGAGCCCGAGCCGCGACCGGGAACAGCCGGCCGAATCGTGGCGGCCTGCCCGCTGCGGCACGTCGCCGGCGCATCGTTCGGGCCCGGGCTGTAAGCGGCCGTGGGCGAGCACACCACCGGGCGGCGACCCTCTTACCGCCCGGCGCTGGGCTCGACCAGGAGGTCTCATGACTGAAGAGCACCCAAGCGCGGGCGGACCCGATTACTACCTCGCCAGTTTTCCGCGCGACGGGTTCCCCCGCTACGTGTGGACGAACCGGCCCGCGTCCCTTCCCGAGGAGGTGTGGATTTCGGAGACGACGCACCGGGACGGACAGCAGGGGGGACTGCCCCTGACGACCGAGTTGAGTTGCCGGATCTACGACATCCTCTGCGGGTTCACCGGGGGATCCGGCGCAATCCGGCAGGCGGAGTTCTTCCCGTACCGGCCCTCGGACCGTGCTGCGCTCGAGTGGGCCATCGAGCGCCATCGGGACGGGGCGCCGATCGAGCCCACCACCTGGATTCGTGCCTGTCGCGACGACGTCGCGCTGATCCGACGGATCGGGATCCGGGAGACCGGGATGTTGTGCTCCGCGTCCGATTACCACACCTTCCACAAGTTCAAGCCCGGAGGCCGCCGGCAGGCCGCCGAGTTGTACTTGAACGCGGTGGAGATGACCCTGGAAGCGGGCATTCGACCACGCGTCCACCTCGAGGATGCGACCCGTGCGCCGATCGACTTCGTGCGGTGGTTGGTCGAGGCCGTCCTCGACCGCGCGGACCATTACGGGGCGGACTTGCGACCGCGCTTCCGGGTCTGCGACACCCTGGGGGTTGGTCTGCCGTACGACGACGTTGATTTGCCTCGGAGCGTTCCCCTGCTCATCCGGGCGATGCGGGAGATGGGGATTGCGCCCCCAGAGCTCGAGTTCCATCCCCACAACGACACCTGGCTTGTCGTCGCCAATTGTCTTGCCGCGATCCGTGAGGGCTGCGGCGTCATCAGCGGGACCAGCCTCGGCAAGGGGGAGCGAACGGGTAACGCGCCGGTGGAGGCCGTTCTCCTCCACCTCGTGGGCATGGGCTACTGGAGCGAAGGCGCGCTGGACTTCCGGGTGCTCAACGACCTCGCCGAACTGTACGCCCGGATGGGCGAGACCCTTCCCCCGAAGTACCCCCTTTTCGGCCGGGACGCCTACGTGACTCGGGCGGGGATCCACGCGGACGGAATCAACAAATTCTGGTGGATGTACGCGCCCTTCAACGCCCCTCTGCTGGTGGGGCGCGACCTGGAGGTATCGTTGACCAAGGACTCAGGCGCAGCGGGAGTGTTGTTCGTCATCAAGCAGCACCTCGGGATCGAGCTGCTCAAGGACGATCCCCGCGTCGAGAAGGTTCGCGAGTGGCTCGACGACCAGTTCGAGAACGGGCGCGTGACATCGGTGGATTGGGGAGAACTCGAGCCGATCGTGCGCCCCTACTTTCACTGACCCGGGGCCGCCCGAAACGCCGTCCCGGGCCACCGGGCGCGGTGCCGATAATTACACTGATTAGGTACACATCTACAATTTGCCGATCTTCTTGGAATGGGCCATACGATGTCTCAATCTACCGTCGTATATACCGACCTGCCGTGGCTGATCGGGGAGGACGGACGCGTCGACCCGTCGCTGGCCACGATCGAGCGCGGGGTTTTCGGCGACGGCTTTCGCCTGCGGTTTACGCCCGCGGACGGCGGGCGGCATCACCTCGAGGGCCGTCCCTTCCGCGACGCTGTCAACGGGGCCGACGCCTTGGTGATCTACCGCTGCCGCGTGACCGAAGAGTTGCTCGATGTCGCCGGCCCGACGCTGAAGGTCGTTGCGCGACAAGGGGTGGGCTTCGACAACGTCGCCCCCGAACTCCTGGAGTCGAGGGGCATTGTTGGTTTCAACATCCCGGACTACTGCGTCGACGAGGTTGTGACGCATACGCTCGCGCTCCTGCTGGCGCTCGAGCGCGGCGTGGTACCGCAGCACCTGGGACTCTCGCGAGGCAAGTTCGACATCTACGCCGGAGGGACCCCTCGCCGCCTGCGGAACCACACGGCCGGCATCATCGGGTTCGGGTGCATCGGCCGGGCCGTTTCCATGCGGTTGCGTCTGTTCTACGGCCAGGTGATCGCGTACGACCCTTACGTCGCAGGCGACCTCATGGATGCCTACGGAGTCAAGAAGGTCGACCGGGAGAGCTTGCTCGCGCACTCCGACGCCGTGCTCCTGCACTGCCTCCTGAACGATGAGACCGCGGGCATGTTGGACGCACGCGCGTTCGCCGCGATGAAGCCGACCGCGCTGCTCACGAACACGGCGCGGGGCGGGCTCGTCGACGCCCACGCGCTGTGCGACGCCCTGTCCCGGGGGCAGATCGCCGGCGCTGGGATCGATGTCTTCTCGCCCGAGAACCCCCACGACAACGAATGGACCGCCAAACTGGTGACGCTGCCGAACGTCGTCGTCTCGAGCCACCGGGCGTTTCTCTCCGCCGAGTCGCAGGAGAGCCAGCGAAGACGGACGGCGGAAGGGGTCCGTCGGGTGCTCGAGACCGGCCTGCCTCCGGCGACGGGCCACCTGACGCCAGGTCTGGTGTCGCGCGGACGACGCGCCCGACCGCCCGGCGCCGCCGCGACCGTCGCCGCAACGGCCCAGCTCACGTGAGACGAGGTTAAGAAACGACGCAGGGGCGGCCGCCCCTTACTTCGAGGAAACCCCCGTGTACGTTGATGGAACCGTCCGCGAAAGCCAGCGACGGCTGACGATCCGGAATCCTTACACCGGGTCGGTGGTCGGGTCGGCGGCAAGCGACAGCCCCGAGGACGTGGCGACGGCGATCGCCTCGGTCAGTTCTTACGATCATACGCTCACGGCGGAGCGGCGGAGCCGGATCTTACGGTCGGCCGCCGACGAGCTCGCGCGACGCCGGGAGGAGTTTGCGCGACGGATCGCCGAGGAGGCGGGGACCTGTGTCAAGGAGGCGGGGCTGGAGGTCGACCGCGCCTGCGGCAACTTAGTCGTCGCCTCCGAGGAGGCGATGAGGATCCACGGCGAAGCGCTCCGGATCACCGCCCGCGGCAAGGACAAGGTCGCCATGACGATCTACGAGCCCGTCGGGGTCGTCTGCGCCATCACGCCGTTCAACCGCCCCCTGAACCAGGTCGTCGTGAAGGTAGGCCCGGCGATCGCCGCCAACAACGGCGTCGTCGTCAAGCCCTCCGAAAAGACGCCGCTCACCGCGATCGCCTTCGCCGAGCTGCTGGTCGCGTGCGGACTTCCGCGGAACATGATGGCCGTCGTCACGGGAGATCCGCGCGAGATCGGCGACCCGCTCGTGACCAGCCCCGCAATCGACATGGTCACGTTCACGGGGAGCGTGGAAACCGGCGAACGGATCATGGCCAAGGTCGGGCTCAAGAAGGTCACGATGGAACTCGGCGGGAACGACCCGCTGATCGTCCTGGCGGACGCGAACCTGGCACAGGCGGCGGCGCTCGCCGCTGCCGGGGCGTTCGCCACGGCCGGGCAGTCCTGCCGGGGGGTGAAGCGGATCCTCGTGGCGGCGGAGGTGGCCGACCGGTTCGTCGCCCTGCTGACCGACGAGGCGCAGAAACTGAAGCTCGGCGACATCTTCGACCCCGCGACCGACATCGGAACCCTGATCGACGAGGAGGCGGCGCGGCGTGTCGAGCGGCGGTGCGCGGCGGCGGTGCGGGATGGTGCGATCCTCGTCTTCGGCGGGCAGCGTGCGGGGGCGGCCATGGCGCCCGCGGTCCTCGATCACGTGTCGCCGGAGAGCGAGATCGTGGTGCGCGAGACGTTCGGCCCCGTCGCGCCGGTGCTCCGTGTCCGTGACGTCGAGAGCGCGATCGCGGTCTCGAACTCGACCGCTTATGGCCTTCAGGCCGGGGTCGTGACCCGTAACTTCGAGGACTTCGTGCGGATTGCGAAGGGGTTGCGTGTGGGGGCGGTCAACCTCATGGAGGGCCCGCAGTTCGATTCCCCGCACATCCCGTTCGGCGGTGTGAAGAAGAGCGGTATCGGTCGCGAAGGGATTCGCTACGCCGTCCGCGAGATGTCCGTTGTCAAGACCGTGGTTGTCCCTTGGTAGCCCCGCGATCGAAGCGACCGGGCCCGTAAACCCCGGACGTTGAACAGCCTGAAGGACCGCGATTTCGAGCCGCCCGCCTCCCTGAGGTTGACGGCACACTCCCTTGAGGGCCGGAGCCGCCATGAGTCGAGTCAAGGAGCCGGTGGCCGTCATCCACGGCCGATTCCAGCCGCTGCACATCGGCCACATGGAGTACCTCCTCGCGGCTAAAGAGACGTGCGAGCTCCTGATCATCGGCATTACGAGCCCGGACCCTTGGCTGTTGGGGGACGAGGACACCGACGTGGAACGAGGCAAGCCGGAGTCGAATCCGTGCACCTACTACGAGCGATACCTGATGCTCGAGGGGGCGATGGTGGACGCCTCAGTCCCGCGCGAGGCGTTCCGGATCGTCCCGTTCCCCCACAGCTACCCCGAACGATTGCGCTACTACGCCCCGACCGGCGCACTCTACTTGCTGTCGATCTACGACGACTGGGGTGACGCGAAGCTCGAACGGTTCCGTGCGCTGGGCTACCGGACTCACGTGCTCTGGCGGAGGGACGAGAAAGTGACGACTGGGTCGAGAATCCGCGCGCTGATGCGTGACGGCGGCGACTGGGAGCGCTGGGTCCCCCCGGCAACGGCGCAAGTGCTGCGCAACTCGGGGATCGACGAGCGGATCCGGCGGTCTCGCGTCGACGGTCCCCTCGCAGGGCCGGCGCGCGCGGCCCGATAAGCCGCGGCGGCGACCGGCGGCTGCGCTCGATCCGAATTGTTTGTGGGGAACTGACTTTTACTACTGAGCTTTCACTTAATCAATAACTGGGATCGATCTTATGAAACCGAAAATCTACCTGCTCGTGTTGTGCGGCGCAGGCGATCGCCCGATCCAGGTTCTCGGGCACAGGACGCCGTTGGAGGCGGCGGCGACCGAGCATCTCGACGCGCTGGCGGAGCGCGGCGTTCAGGGGATGCTGACGGTCATCGACGACAAGATCTGCCCCGAGTCGGATTCCGGGATCATGGCACTGCTCGGGTACGACCCGCTCCGCTACTACACCGGGCGCGGGGCTCTCGAGGCGCTCGGCCTCGGGTTCATGGAGCCCGGCGACAACGCGGTCGGGTTCCGCATCAACTTCGCAAGCTATAACGCCGATGACGGGACGCTCGACCGGAGGACCGCCCGCGACCTATCGTACGACGAACAGCAGCAACTTGTGGCGGAGATCCGTGAAGCAAGGCCCCTGCGCGACTTCCCGGGCCTGAGCTACGCGATCCTGGGCTTCGGTCGCCACCGCGGGATCGTCTGCTTCAAAAGCGCAACCTTCCCGCTGGGAGCGAACGTGACCAACACCGACCCAGGGTTCCGGAAGGTCGGCCCGTTCGGTGTCCCGAACGATAAGTTCGAGCCCAAGCCCCAGGAATGCCTACCGCTCGACGATGCGGAAGGGTCGGCGATGACGGCGAAGGTTGTCAATCGGTTTGTCCGGGAGACGGCCGAGGTCCTGGCCCGGAGTGACGTGAACTCGCAACGCCGGCGCAGGGGAGCGCGGCCCGCGAATTTGCTGCTCTTCCGTGACGCCGGTGCGCAGATGCCTTCCCTGCGGTCGTTCTCCGAACGCTACGGGAGGACCCTCTCCCTCTATGGGCAGGTGCCCGCCGAACACGGCCTTTGCAAGCTGGTCGGGGGGAAGTGGAACGAGTCCCGCCTCGGTCCCGGTGAGGATGAGGACGACTACTACCAGCGGTTGGTCACCGCGGTGCGGCGGGACCCGTCGGACGTGGTCGTCATCCATATCAAGGGCGCCGACGAGCCGGGTCACGACGGCCTCCCCCACGAGAAGGTGCGGGCGATCGAACGGTTCGACCACGTCTTCCTGCGGCGGCTCCTCGAGGTCGGGGAAGAGGACGCCGTGTACGTCATCACGGGGGACCACACGACGCCCTGCGAGTTGGGAATTCACTCGGCGGATCCGGTTCCGACCTTGGTCTCCGCCCGCGCGCTGGCGGCGGACGGCACCCGAACCTTCTGCGAGCGCGAGGCGGCCCGCGGGGGCCTCGAGGTCAGCCGCGCAGCGGATCTCCTCCCGCATCTGGAGCGGCTCCTCAGCGCCTCGGCAGCAAGTCATCCCGCGGGTGCCTTTCCAGGGGGAACCGCCCGGTGACGGAGGTGCACGTCAGGCGCGTGAGCTTCCGGGGCATCCTCGAGTCCCGGGGGGAGTTGACCGTCGAGGCCGAGCTCACGCTCGACGACGGCGTCGTCGGCGTCGCCTCGGCCCCGGTGGCGATCGCGCCCGGTCGCCTCGAGCGCCGGCGGTCGCAGATCCGCCGCCTTGGGCCCCTGGACGACGAACCCGATTTCGCCCCGTTGAGAGCCACGGTCGAAGGCCGCCGGTTCGACTCGCAGGCCCGATTCGACACGTTCCTCGGGACTCTCCCGGCGGCCGTAGACCTCGGGGCCGACGTCCGGCTGGTGCTGTCGGTGGCATTCTGCAGGGCATGCGCAGCGGTGCTCGGCATCTCGTTGGTGGAACGGCTGGCGCACCTGGGGGGTACGAATCCGGCGATGCCGCGGCCCCTCGTCAACGTCTTCAGCGGCGGTATCCACGACCCTACGCGCAGGGTTCCTTTCCAGCAAATCATGTTCGCGCCCGACCTCGGCGACATCGTCGCGAACGTCGAGGCGGCCCTCACCGTCTATTCGGCCGTCGAGGAGCGGATGCGCGCGACCGGCGGCGGCGTCCGGTACTCGGCCTCGAGCGGGATGCTCAGCGACCGCTTCGAGGACTATGTCGAGCCCCTCGCCCAGGCCGACGACGTGATCCGGCGCAGCGGATATCCGAGGGCCGCGGCACGTTTGGCGATTGACGTCGCAGCGGAGCACCTGCGCACCGACGACGGGCGCTACCGAATCGGAGACGTGACCGTCGACGGACCGGAATTGCTCGAACGCCACCTCGAACTGAGCGCCGCCTACAACGTCGGCTTCCTCGAAGACCCGTTCGACCCCGACGACATTCCCCTCTGGCGCGCCCTGACGAGCCGACTGCGGCCGACGACCTTGGTCGTCGGCGATGACCTCTTCGCCACAGATAGCGCGAATATCCAACCGGACCTGGCAACCGGGATCGTCCTCAAGTTGAACCAGATCGGCACCGTGAGCGGTGCGCTGGCCGCAGCGCGGACGGCGCGCGAGACCGGCATGGCCCTTTGCGTTTCCCACCGGTCCGGAGAGACCGAAGACACCGTGATGTGCGACCTCGCGGTCGCGGTCGGCGCGTCGTACATCAAGCTCGGAGGCCCCCGAAGGGGCGACCGCATCGCCAAGTACAACCGATTGCTCCGCCTGGCCGAACGGCTGGACGGACCAGCCCTTTCCCCGAACCGAGGAGACCTCAGTTGAAGAAGACGACGAGGATGAAGGAGCTGCTGCTGAGCGACCGGATCGCCGTCGTGCCCAGCGCCTACGACGGCCTCTCGGCAAAGGTCATCGAGCATGCCGGATTCGAAGCCATCCACATGACCGGCTCGGGGAGTTCGGCGAGCCTCCTCGGGGCGCCGGACCTGGGCTTCGCCACCATTTCCGAGATGGCGACTCACGGTAAGAACATCGTGCTGGCTGTCGACGTCCCGGTCATCGCCGACGCGGATACCGGCTACGGAAACGCGCTGAACGTCATCCGGACGGTCCGCGAACTGGAGCATGCCGGCATCGTCGGCATTCACATCGAAGACCAGGTGACCCCGAAGCGCTGCGGGCACCTTGACGGCAAGGAGCTGATCACCGTCGAGGAGATGGCGGGCAAGATCGAGGCGGCCGTCGCGGCGCGGGAGGATCCGGACTTCCTCATCATCGCCCGGACCGACGCGAGAGAGATTCATGGGCTCGATGAGGCCATCCGACGCGCCAACATCTACCGCGAGGCAGGCGCCGACTGCATCTTCGTCGAGTCGCCACACTCGCCGGACGAGCTGCGCACGGTCCGCCGAAGGGTGAAGGGCCCCCTGCTGGCCAACATGGTCGAAGGAGGAAAGACGCCTTGGCTCACCGTCCATCAACTTCAGGAACTGGGGTACGACATCGTGATTTATCCGCTGTCCGGATGGATGGGCGCGGCGGTCGTGGTGCGCGAGATCATGAAGGAGCTCCGCGAGACGGGCACAACCCAGGGGTTCTGGGAGCGGACGAAGATGAAGATGACGTTCGAAGAGCTGTTCGGGGTGCTCGGTTACGCGAAGGTGCAGGAGTTCGAGCGCAAGTTCGTCCGGAGATAGAGAGGGAGGGCCACGCGTGTCTCGTACGACGACCTTTCAACAGCGGGCCGGGGCGACATTCCGGGCTCTGATCAACGACCTCAAAAGAAACGAGGCCGCCGCGGCGAGCGAGCTCGGCGTCGACGAATCCGTCGTGCTGGGGATCCTCGCCGGCGAGCGGCCGGTCACGCGTGACATCATTGAGAAGGCCGTGGCCATCTGGCCGGTGAACGAGCGCGACTTTTTCCCGATCCACGATGATGCCCCGGACGGCCTCCGTGTGATGCGGAAGGCGGAGTCGGTTGCCAGCCGCCGGGTGTTTCAGAGGGGGGGGGCGGACTTCTACGAATACCGTGACACGGCGATGAGCCGGCTCGTCATGATCCGCCCCGAGTGGATCAAGATGCTCCACGTCGTCACCGACAACGACCCGGAGAACCCGACGGTACGCTGGAACAATGGACACTTCCTCTATCAGTTCACCTACTTCATAGGCGCTGTTAATTACTATTACGAGTGGAACGGCCGGAAGTTCTGCGCGCCCATGGCGACCGGGGATTCCGTCTTCGGCTTGCCGTTCGCGAAGCACAGCTTTGCCTCGCGCGACCCCACATCCCCTGGGCGCATCCTCGCGCTCACGTACGGCGGACGGCTTTCGGGCGACGCCCAGCACGAGCTCGGGGCGCTGGGAGAGGAAGCCGCGCGCCAGTACGTCTTGCCGCTGAACGACGCGGCCCGCGCCCAGTCCGCATTGCTGCGCCTCCACGCGGCGAACGGGAGCTATTCGACCGGCCAACTGGCGGCGGCGTCCGGCGTGGGGAGAGACCGCCTCGAGCGCGCCCTCGACGGCGAAGAGACGCTGGACACGGAAGCACTCGAAGCGCTCGCCGACGCGTTGCGCGTGCCGGTGCGCGAGCTCGTCCCCGCCGCCCTGGACACGACCGACGGCGTGGTGATCGTACCCGGCGAGCGGGCGCCGGCTTGGCTACTGCCGGGCGCCGGGCGGCCGGCTTACCGGGTGAAGGAACTTGCGGGGTCTCGAGTCACCCCGTACGCAAAGAGCCTTGAGCTTGAGGTTCTGCCGGACCCCGTGGACCGGTATTGTCTCACAACCGGCCTCCACGAGTACGGATACAACCACGGGCCGGCGCCGGTTACCCTGGGCTGGGAATGCGACGGCAGCGCCCACCGCACAGTGCTCGAGCCTGAAGACTCCTTCTACATCAAGCCCCACGTCCCCCACTGGTTC
This sequence comes from Isosphaeraceae bacterium, assembly GCA_031291845.1. Taxonomy (GTDB): domain Bacteria; phylum Planctomycetota; class Planctomycetia; order Isosphaerales; family Isosphaeraceae; genus DAIDJG01. Next base: position 21,441 of record JARLIH010000398.1, read on the forward strand.
ACCGCGCCGGCGCGTTCCGATCCCGACGCAGCGCCGCGCGTGCTGTTGCTCCGAGTCGGGGGCAAGATCGCGGGCGACACCGCTTTGGAGGCCTCGATCATCGGGCGAGATGCTATAAGCCGCGTCGCCTTCGAGACAACTTGCTGGTACGACCGTGGGCGCCGCGCGGGCCCCGAAGACGCCGCAACGTCGCCAGGCCGCACAGGCAGCTCACCGGAGCGCAACGCATCGGACGGAGTCCCAGCACCACCAAGGTTTCCACCCGTCGGCAACGCCCGGCTGAACGAGGAGCGGCCGGCCCGCGCGGGTCCCACGTGACCGCTACCGGCCCAACCACCGCGCCTGCTCGGGGGCGTACCTGGCGCCGGCCGCCGCGCCGGGAGGGAATGCCGCGTCGAGCCGCGACAGTTCGTCAGGATTTAACGCGACGTTCACCGCGGCCACGTTGTCATCCAGGTGACGTCGGCATGTCGTTCCCGGGATCGGAACCACCCGATCGCCCCGGGACAGGGCCCAGGCAAGGGCAGCCTGGGCACACGTGCAAACCCGGGTCTGGGCGATCTCCTTCAATGCGCCCAGCAGCGTCGTGTTGCGGTCCCAATTTTCGGCAGCGAAACGAGCGTTCGTGACTCGCCAGTCGTCGGGACCGATCTGACCCCGAGCCAACAGGGTTCCCGTGAGAAACCCCCTACCGAGCGGGCTGAAGGCCACAAAACCGATCCCCAGTTCTTCGCACACAGGGAGCGCCGTCGCCTCGACGTCGCGGGTCCAGAGCGAATACTCCGACTGGAGCGCCGCCACAGGATGGGTACGGTGGGCACGCCGCAACGTCTCGGCCGAGACCTCCGATAACCCGATGAATCGGACCTTTCCCCCGGCAACGAGCTCCGCCAGGGTGCCGACCGACTCCTCGATCGGCACCCTGGGATCCGCCCGATGGAGGTAATAGAGGTCAATCACGTCGGTCCCCAACCGGACCAGACTCGCCTCGCAGGCCGAGCGAATATGCCGAGGGGTGCCATCAACGCCGAGGAGCGTCTTGCCCTCGGGGCCGGCTCGCTTGACCAAACCCGTCTTCGTCGCCAGCACGACCTCCCGACGACGGGCCTTCAGCAAACGCCCGACAAGCAACTCGTTATGCCCTTCGCCGTAGGAGTCGGCCGTGTCGAAGAAGTTCACCCCAATATCAAGGGCGTGATGCAATGTCGCTACCGCCTCCGTCTCATCCGCGTGACCGTAAGAGCCGGACATCCCCCAACAACCCAGTCCGATCGCCGAAACAGAGAGCCCGCCTGGGCCTAACGTTCGTTCGCGCATGGCGATCTCCTCGGAAAGACCCCTCCGATACGACGGCGGACGACGGAACGGGGACCGACGGGCGACCAAACCGGACCCTACCCGAAAGCCAATGCCCGCCGTGTCGGTCGATCCGCAATGTCGACCCCCGGCGCCACACTTACACCAGCACAAACTACATCGCTAAGGACATCTACGCTATTGCTGACTGTCAGAGTGCTCCTGTATGATCGGCTTTCCATTCGCAACAGCACTGACGTCATGACATCCGTAGGAATCGTTAAACGCTCGACAGACAAGGATGTGCCTGGCCACAAATAAGGACGATAGCCGTGAGTTCGCCAGTCTCACAGTCTCGGACCGGTCTTCCTCCTCCCTCTCAGTTACACGCGCCAAGGATACGCGTGTCCGTAATCGTGCCCGTCCATAATCGTTCGCTCCAGTTGCGAGCCTTGCTGGCCGCCTTGAGCCGACAGTCTTTCCCTCATGACACGTTCGAGGTGCTCGTCTGCGACGACGGCTCGTCCGAAGACTTGACCCGTGTACTCTCCCCGGCCGACGGGCTGCAGCTCGTCTACCTTCGGCAGAGGCAATGTGGGCCGGGGGAGGCGCGCAACCTCGGACTACGGCACGCGCGCGGAGAGATCGTCGCGTTTACCGATTCCGATTGCGTTCCCGACGAGCACTGGTTGCGCAGCTTAAGTGAGGCCCTGGAATCGCAGGCCGTCGGACTGGTAGGCGGCCGGATCGATTACCGAGGCGGGCAATTTCTCTGGGGACGCTGTCTTAATTTCCTGATGTCGAGCACTCTGGGGGCGGCCGGGGCGCGGGACCCGCGCGGCCGCATCCACATGAAGTTCTTCCCGCGCGCCGGCAACCTGGCCGTTCGCCGGTCGCTGGCCGAAGCCGTCGACGGCTTCTCGGGAGCCCGGTATGGTGAGGATATTGAGTTTAGTGATCGTGTTCACAAGCTGGGCGTCGAAGTGCGTTTCGTCCCTGAGGCGGTCGTTCTTCATAACGAGCAGCGCGGCATTTGCCAGATCCTGCGTGAAGCCTTTCAGAAGGGGCGGACCCGAGTGCGCCTGGCACGCCTCCGCCGGATGCACGAACCGTTGCACGCGATGCCCGCCGGGTTCGTCATCTATAGTTTCGCGAGTCTCGGCCTCGGGCTCCTCTGGCCGGCGCACGCCGCCTGGTTCTCAATCCCCGGCGTGCTCTATGCGTTACTGATCGGAATACTTGCGGTCCAGGGCGTGTGGGTCTTGCGGGACCTGCGGGCGGCTCTCGTCGTGCCGCTCTGCGCGCTGGCCATTCACTTCGGATACGGGATTGGTTACCTCACCGAGTGGATGTGGTCCCGAGCGCCCACGTCCGTCCGGTCGACCGAACAGCCGCAAACGGCGCACGACTCTTGACCGCCTCGCCTGCTCGGCATGGCACGGTACCCCGAGGGTGAGCCCCCCTTTATTGACTCACTGCTGCGCCGATAGGGGCGTTTCGACACGCGTGGAAAGGCTGGGTACACCTTGGTTCTCGTGCGACATTCCAGGCCTGCGTCCACGCCGTCGCGCCCTTCCCGGCGCGGTGTGCTTTTCGAGCCGGTTGACGAGAGCACCCTTCCGCGTTCGGGGCTCCCCCTTCGTTCCTTCAATGGGCCATGTTGGTTGTGCCGGCTAACCGGGCACAAGACGGTCGAACCCGGGGTCCGTGACGTGACGCGCGCCCGAATGCAAGACCGAAACGTTACCAACCCGCCGCACGGGAGCCCAGCACCCCCCCGTGGGCTGTGCGTAGGATGTCGGACCCCTGCCTCCTGGAACACGACGATTGAGGTACTCGATGCAAGCTCCTCTGCTTCTCATCCTTTCGGCACTCGGTACGCTCCCCAACGAGCTCTATCGCGATTTCCGCAAGGGAGAGTTCGACTTCAGCGTGACCGGCCCTGGTGCGCGAGACCATATCACGATGGAACCGGGCGGCGTGAGGATTAAGCTGCCGAGCGACCATCATGTGTCGGCACCGATCGGGTTCTCGGACCGCAACTCGATACACGGTGACTTCGAGATCACGGTCTCGTACGCGGAGCTAGAGGTCGAGGAACCGAAGACCACGCGCGGGACGGGGATCGAACTCTACGTCGTGGTTAATTCGCCCGAGCAGGAGGCGGCGAGCCTGTCCCATCTTCGGACCCAGAAGGGCGAGTACTTCTACACCGCCTACCGGGCAGCGAAAGGGCCGGACGGAAAGCGACAGCATAAGGTCAAATCCGCGCCAGCCAAAGGGGCGTCGGGCAAGCTGCGCCTCACGCGCACCGGGTCTACGCTGAGCTATCGGACCGCGGGTGATGACGGCGAGTTCGTGCCCATTGAGCAATTCGCGATCGGCACAAGCGACCTCGAACTGGTCCGCGTCGCGATGAACCCCGGCGGGTCGCCCACGGCGGCGAGCGCATTGATCACGGACTTGACCATCCGCTCCGCCGAATCGCCGGGCGAAGCGAGTCACACCGGGTTCAGTCCGCGTGCGCTCTGGCTGGTGATCGGTTTCTCGGGTCTGCTGCTGTCACTGGCGGTGGGGGGACTCTTGGGCTGGCGGTGGTACCGCCAGAGGTGACGCCCGGCTGTCCGCCGACGGGCGTTGGCGGCAAGCCGTCGTGCGTGTCCGGAGCGCCGTGGTCGGAGAGACCTGACCACCGGCTTAGACGCGAGTCCGGCGACCCGGCCCGAAGGGTACAGAGACCATGTGCTGGCAGCTTCTGGTCATCCTGACGTGTACGCAACTCGGGTGGGCACCGTCCGCCGGGGGGGCCCGCGAGCTGCCACCCCACCCCCGGTTATTGCTCTGCCGCGACGACGTCTCCCAACTCCGCCGCCAGGTCGCGACCCTCAAATGGAAGACGGTTTACCTTGCCGAGCTGCGGGGGAAGGCAGACAACTGGCTGAATGCCGCGCCGAACGTACCCGATCGAGGCGGCGGTTGGGCTCATGATTACTGCTGCCCGAACCACGCCTGCGGCCTGCGCCCGGAAGGCCCGCGGACGCATGTCTGCCCCATCGGCGGTGAGCGGTTCACCGGGTCGCCGTACGACGACGACGCTGTCGCGCTCGAACATCTCAGGATCGGCGACCAACTCGTGGTTCTGGGGATCGTCTACCAGTTGACGGGCGACCTACGCTACGCCGAACGCGAACGGGACCTGTTGATGGCCTACGCGGCGCGGTACACCCATTACCCGCTTCACGGGCGTTGCCAGGGGACAGCGGTCGACGTCGGCCGAGTTGGAGCCCAAACGTTGGACGAAGCCGTCTGGCTGGTCCGGGTCGTCCAAGGGGCCGATTGCATCTGGGAGACCTTGGGCCCCGGGCAGCGCCGGCACCTGGAGGAGAAGCTGTTCAGGCCCGCCATAGCGGTGATCCGCGGAAACCCGCGGGGGATCCATAACATTCAGTGCTGGCATAACGCCGCCATGGGACTGACGGGGCTGCTCTTGGACGACCCGGACATGGTGGCGGAGGCGATCGATGGGCCCGCCGGTTTCCACCGGCAATTGGCAAAGGGAACCACCACGGACGGCGTCTGGTACGAACGGGCCTGGAGCTACCACTTTTATGCCCTGACTGCTCTCGTCCGTCTGGCGGAGGCCGCTCGTCACTGCGGGATCGACCTGTACGACGGGCGCCTCAAGCGCATGTTCGACGCTCCCCTGGTGCTCGCGATGCCCGACAATCATTTGCCGAGCTTCGGCGACTCTTCGAACACCTCATTACCTGAGTATGCAGGTTTGTACGAGATGGCGTTCGCTCGATACCATGACCCGGCGTACGCCTTGCTGTTAACCGGAACCGACCGCCGGTCCGGGGATGCGCTATTAAACGGCGAGTCACTGGCGCCGCCGTCGGTCACCAGCCGGGCGAGGCAGAGCGGTAACTACACGGCCTCGGGTTTCGCGGTCCTGGTGGGGGGACCGACCTCCGATGCGACGTGGCTCTGCCTGGACTACGGGCCGCGCGGTGGGCATACCCATCCCGACCAACTGTCATTCGTCCTCTATGCAAGTCACCGCATCATCGCCAACGATCCCGGCCGGGTAAGTTACGGATCGCCCCACTATAGCGGCTGGTACCGCACTACAGTTGCACATAACACACTGATCGTCGACGGGCGGTCGCAACAGGGAGGAGGCGGCTCGTGTGAGGCGTTCGTCACTCGGGAGGGGTTTAGCGCCTTGACCGCCGCCACCCGAGAGGCCAATGTCGGAGTGCTGTTCCGACGGACCGTCGCAATGATCGGGCACCGGTTGCTCGTTGTCGTCGACCAGGTCCAGGCGGACAGGGAGCATACGTTCGACCTCGCCTATCACAACGTAGGCCGGATGGTGACGCCCCCCGTCGGTGAGTCCGTCCTACCGCCAGCCGGCGCCGGCTACAACTACCTCCAGGACGTGCGACGCGTGACAACGTCTTCGGGGTTGCACCTTGCGTTCGACGTGGAAGGGCGGGTGCAATCCCGTTGGGCGATCGCCGGTGGCGCAGAGACGACCTACTTCACCGGCACCGGGATCGGTCGTCATACCCAGGACCGCGTACCCTTGGTAATCGCCAGGCGCAAAGGGCGCGCGGCCGTTTTCTTCTGGTGCATCACGCTCGGTCAGCCTGCCGACGGCGTGTCGCTGACGGAGGAGGCCGTCCGCTCCGCGGAGGTCCCGGCGAGCGTGGGCGCGACGGCGGTGCGGATCGGAACAACGGAGAGGGATTACGTCCTGGTCGTCAACCCAGGTGCCGGCGCGGTTCGGGTCTGCGGTCGCACTGTCCGAGACCGGCTCTCTTGTTTCCCCGAAGAGCGCTGGAGCACATTCCCGCGTTGGGGTGCCCTGTTGGCGCTAGTCCTCCTGGTTGTCGGGTTCTTCCTGGGGCGACGAATCCGCAAAGCGCTCTGTTTGATTGCGTTCGTAAGCCTGTCGACCACGGCCCTGGCCGCGCCCGACCCGGCGCGGCTCAAGGCGGAATACCACATCGACTTTCGTAATAAGGAGTACGATTTCCAGCGACTCTCGGTCGAGCCGACCTCCGGGTTGTCTTCGCTGGTGAAACTGGAGCGCCGCGGCCTTCGCCTCACGGTACCGCCGAAGACCGAAGGGCAGAACGTAGGGGTCTATACCCGGTTTGGCGTACGCGGCGATTTCGAGATTACCGCCTCCTACGAAGTACTCGCCACCGGTCAGCCAGAGGGGGTAAGCGGCGTCGGCCCCGAGCTGTATGTCCGTTCTGTCGAAGGCTGGGGCCATTTCGTTGCAATGTCACAGGCCCTTCACAAAGGGGGGGCGTCAGCCGTTATCGAGAGCGTCTACGGTCGAAAGCTGGGAAGGAATCCGACCTATCATGGCGACTCGGTTGCCGCGTCCGCCAGGGCGGGCCGGTTCCGCATCATCCGAACCGGGTCCACGGTCACATTTCTGGCGTCGCAGGGGACGGGTGATCATTTCCAGGAGGTTTCGCACGCGACGTTCGGGACAACAGACATCGACCGGGTTCGGATCGCGGTCACATTCAAGGGGTCACGCCGCGTGCTCGACGTCGTCTGGCAGGACCTCAGCATTCGGGCCGAAGAGCTCCCCGGCTTGGCCACCAACGGCACCGCTGTCCACCAATCCGATACGTCATGGGGCCTGAAAGCCACGTTCTTGGGCTCAGCACTATTGGCCGGCGCAGGGCTCTGGCGCAGGGCCAAGGCGCGCGGCCGCCGGTCGGCCGCCAAGGGACGGGGCCCGCGGGAGTGACGGTCCGCTGCGTGCGCGGCCATACGCGTGCGCCGACCGCACACACCCGCTGGACGTCCGCCCGAGTCATGAAAGGACAGAACCGTGAATAGCCCCCGACGAGCCTTTACCTTGGTCGAACTGTTAGTTGTGATCGCGATCATCGGGGCCCTCGTGGCGCTGCTGATCCCGGCCGTACAGGCCGCGCGCGAGGCATCGCGGCGCGCGAAATGCGAAAGCAACTTGCGCCAGCTCGGAACCGCGCTCAACGCCTACCAGTCCATCGTCGGCGTTTACCCCTTCGGCGTCGGTGCCGACGGCGACGGTAGCGTCCCGACAGTTGCTTCGCCAACCAACCGGCGTTTCTCGCTCCACTCACAGATCCTCATCAGCCTCGAGCAGGTGCCCCTTTTCAACCAGCTCAACTTCGGCGTACCACCATTCTTCCCCGACACGACGGGTACCCCGACACTCCTCACCAGCAACGGGCCGAACAAGACCGCGGCGACGACGCGGCTGGACGTCTTTCTTTGTCCCTCGGACTTCGACCGCATGACTTCAGCCCCGTGGGGACCCGTGAACTACCGCTCATGCAACGGCAGCTCATGGGCCGGCAGGCAAGGCAACGGGATGTTCGGGCAGTACACCCACGTGCAGCCTGGTGATGTTCGCGATGGACTCTCCAACACGGCAGCCATGAGCGAGCGGATTCGAGGTCATGACGACTACTTACAGGTGGACGTCACTTCGGACTTCTTCCGGATGGCGGCCCCCTGGACCGAGGACCAATTCCGCGCCTGGTGTTCCCAGCTCGACGACCAAGCCGCCACGGCGTTACCAAAAGGGCCGTCGAATGCGGGGGCGGGCCTGACCTGGCTCGAGGGAAACATGGCGTGGACACGGTATAACCACGTTCTTCCCCCCGGCGGCAAGTCGTGCATCAACGGACTGACCTGGAACGGAGTCGCCATGACTTCCAGCAGTCGGCATGCGGGCGTCGTGAACGTATTGTTCGGGGACGGCTCCGTCCGCGCCGTCAAGTACTCGGTCAGTCCCAACGTTTGGCAAGCGCTCGCTACAATCGCCGGCGGGGAGACGATTTCAGGTGATGCCTATTGATCCGTGAGCGCACCCCGACCGAGGCGATAAGTCGGCCCGTCGCTCAATCCCTGCAGTCTCAACGTTCTCACGATTTCAGACTAGCCGATATCGTTTCGTAATGTCGTCGCGTCTTCTGTTGCTCACCTCCTGAGGCTCTGTCTCCGTGATATTCCGTCTCTTAAACCGCGATGGCGCCGGGCCCCATTCGTTCAACCGGTCGTGTGATCCACAATGCGCCGCGTTCGATATACCTCGCGGTCGATGCCGATGGAATTGGACTCTCGGCACGCCGTCAGACAACGGGACGCCGGTCGTCGTTCAGTCGGCCCAGGGCCTCCTGGTACGGGCTGGAAGATCCCCAACGAGGAGTTGGTCCGATGAAACGTCACCTGTTGTTGGTCGCCATTGTTGCGCTTGCGTCGTTCCTACGGCTCTTCGGACTAGGGGCCAAGACGCTCTGGCTCGACGAGGTGCTATCGTGGCGACTGCTACAGTTCCCGGTAACCGAGATGGTGTCACGAACGGGGGGGACGGGGACCGTACACCCACCCCTCTACTTCCTGCTCCTCAGGACCTGGGTGACCGTGTGGGGTGATTCCGAGGTTGCCCTTCGATTACTGAGTGCATGCTGCGGAGTCATCACCGTTATCGGCATCTATGTGCTACTTTTGGAGTTGATGAGTCTATCGGATCCCGCAAAGGATCCCGGATTGTCGAGCGGCCGGAAGCGTACGACAGCGCTCCTGGCCACCACGCTCGTGGCGTTGAGCCCGCTCCAAGTTCATATGGCGCGCCAAACCCGCGGATACTCGCTGGCTACGGCCCTTTTCGTCTGGGGTAGTTGGCTCTTGGTCCGTGCCCTGCGTTCAAAAGGACGCCAGGCAGGCTATTGGATAGGATTCGGCGTTTGTACCTTGGCCCTCTGCTACACCCACTACGTGGCGCTGCTTTCGGCGGTCTCCCAGGGCCTCTTCGTGTTACTTTACCTCCTGTGGCCGCCCCGGGCCGTCGATGAAGGGCCGACCTCGCCAGACGGCACGCCGATTACAGACCGGACCTGGCTGACCGGCAAGGTGACATGGGCCGGCGGAGTGCTTCTCGCGGTCACTATCGGCTTTCTGAGTTGGCTTCCTGCTCTCGTCAACCAGACCTCCACCGTGTCGGGTGGCTCCTGGCAGCCTCCGCTGAGCGCCACACGCGTTGCGATCGAAACCTATATCTCCCTGTTCAGCACCTTCGCCAATCGGGCGAGTATCAACTTGACTTACGCATGGCTGGCCACCGCTCTCGTTGCGGCCGCGATGCTCGTCCTCCTGACTCGCCACGGTTGGGGCGAACGATTCCTGGCCTTGACGGGCTTGATGCCAGCGCTCTTAATGCTTTTATATTCATCCGCTGCGCATCCGAACCTTTATTATTCGCGTTATCTTACGTTCGTCCAGTTGGCATGGTTGGCCGGTCTCGCGATACTCGTGACCCATATACCCAATCGATACTACCGACGGGCCTGGGCGGCGGCGTTACTAGCCGGCAGCGTCTACGGCTGCTACGCCAGTTGGGACGAGATCGGGTCGCATGCCAATCCCGGCATGCGCGGCGCGATGGCGTACGTGCGCGCACACGGCGCCGACGACGAACCGATCGTGACCATGCACGGAACTACCTTCCTCGAGTCGCTGTACTATTCACGCCAGAGTCGAAAGCCTTACTTTCTCATGGCCGAAGCCCCCGCAGTCGGCTCGATCCAAAAGTCCGCACACTTAAAACTGGATGACTTCATATCCGCCCGAGTCCTAGCCTCCCGCAAGTGCCGTGGCATATGGCTGGTTTTTCGAGACGGCGAGAAGGTGCAGGGCCGGTTGGCGACCTTTCTTCCGTATCCGATCACTCGGGTGACATCCAAATCGTTCCTGCAGGATTATCGGTGGGAGGGCTCCTCAGTCGTCGTTGAACATTATCGCCCCGGCAAATCGTCCGAGTTCCCTGAGCTCGCGGCAACGCGAGGGCCGGAGCCGTGAGCGCACCAGAGGCCCAAAGCGGAACGGACGGTTCCCAAGGTCAGGGTCGCCGCTTCGTAGGGCGCATAAAACACTAGCGCTGCCTTGGGGTTGATACGTAATCGCGCAGGGTAGCTCAGCCCGCCAACGACGCCAGCTTACCGTCTCCAGGGCGCGGTGGGCCGGCGCCGTTGGCGGGCTGAGCTACCCTGTGAAAACGATGGTCTTACACATCGTCAAAAGAGCACGCTACCGATTTCGGGCAAGTGCAATGCCGTCGAGGACTCGTGTCATGGCCAAGCAAGTCGTTGTTTTTTCTCCACACAGCCCCTTCCCGCCGACGGGAGGATCCCACCTCCGCTGCATGGAGATGTTGACCGCGCTAGCCGAGCTCGGTTGCGCGGTGACGCTGGTCGGGTCCACAATGCTTTCGAACAGCCGCTGGTCAACGCCCAAGGCGATCGAGTTTTTCGGGCACCTCGGAATTGAGGTCGAACTCTACCGGCTGGCCCCCTTTGATTTCGAAATCGGGCGGCTTCTGAAGCGTGTTTATCGACCGATGTGGTCAAAGCAAACCTTGACACCTCGCCTGCCATCGCCCCCTGGGATGCGACGGTGGTTCACCGACCTCCTTGACCGGCGCCGACCCGATGTCGTGTGGATGAATTACGCGTGTTGGGACGGCCTCTTGGCCGGCGCGCGCGACGCCGCGCTTCGAAGGACCGTCGACACGCATGACCTCATCACCCGTAACATGCAGATGCAAATAAGTCTTGCGAGCGCCATAAGGTGTGCCAGGACGGCAGGTGCCCTTTGCGCTGAGCACTGCTTGCTGGATGATGGTTTTTTTGACGGATTAGATTGGTCGGCGTCGACTACTGAATTCGAGATTTATGATTCCTACGATTGCACGATTGCGATATCTCGGAAAGAAGGACGGATCATTGCCGACTCCACGAAGAAGACGTTCGTGAAGACCATTCCCATGACTTTGGAGCCGACGGCTCCCGGTAACACGCACGATGACTTGCCAATTATGGTGCTCGGGGCGCACCTGTTCAACTTACAGGGAGGGCTCTTTTTTGGGCACCGGGTACTGCCCCGGCTGCTTCGGAAGGCTCCTGGGTTTCGCTGCCGAGTCACCGGGCGGGTCAGTCGCGATCGGTTGATGCCCCGGTCGTCAGCTCTATGGTCGCAAGGCTTCGTAGCCAACCTAGCCCCCTATTATCGGCGAGCCCAATTCGCCCTCTGCCCGGTTTTTGGGGGCACCGGGCAACAAGTCAAGATCGTCGAGGCCATGGCGCACGGACTCGCCGTCGTGGCGTTGCGCCGGGGGGCGGAGTCGTCGCCGATCCGACATGGAATCAATGGGTTTCTCGCCGACAACGCAGCCGAGTTTGCAGAGCACACGTTATCGCTCTGGTATGATAAGGACGCATGTCGAAGAATGGGAGAGGCCGCGAGAGAAACCATCGCTACCGAATATTCACGCGCCCAGCTTTTGGAGGATGTCTGGGAGGTTCTTAACGCCCCTTCGTCTGGGCGTGCAGACGCCCGCGGAGCCTTGATCTGATGGCCGAGCTTGACAGGACCACGTTGTCGTGGCGCTCGGCCTCGGTCGTGAACGTGTTCCGCCACTCCTCGGCGCCGAAGCGGTTGGCATGTTCGCGCTGTTCTCGTTGATGACCGTGCGCAGCAGCGATCGTCAACGTCTCGGACCTGCCGCGCGCCATCACAGGCGACACGTCCCAGACAGAACAATTACAACGTCGCCCAGAACCGGCTATACCCACGCTGCTCCGCTCGGCGGTCTTCAGGTCCTCAACTCGGCCCTCAGGCGCGATGTACTCGACCCGCTGCTTGATCGACGTGTGCTCCCCCGGTTCGGAGACCGGCGTACACGGGCGCGAACCGGCTCGATTCGCTGCTGGCTGGCGGTATGCCAGCATGAGCAGAACTGCGCTCGGAGCATTCGAGAGGTCCATACCAATCACATCGACAGGACCGCGAAAACAGCGCCCGGACATCAAGGTTTCTTGAGAGGCTCACCAGCTTTCCGACTCGCCCGGGATCGGTGCGCGGGAGAATCGGCTCGCTGACAAGTTTGGCTCAAGCTGAACGCGCTACAAGCCTTGTAGCAATGCCGGGCGACGTGGATTGCCTCGCCTGTCGCACGGGGCATGGCAAATGCTTTTGGGATAATGCGACGCAATCCCGAGTGTCATAGAACACGTCACTGGGTCCGCAAGCGATTCTGCGATTGCATGGAAGGGCGTCGGCTTTTCACCGTGGAGCGTATCTTCGGCAATGCATGAATCGCAGACGATATCATCACGTCATGACGGCAAGTCGCTCATAGCGGCACGTGCGAACGGTGAACTTACTCGTTCGCGAAGCGTTTGCCATCTCTGTCATGGTGGGTGTGGCATGGTGATGGAGGTCGCAAACGGAAGGCTCGCATCGGTCAGGCCGGACCCGGAGTCGCCGTTCAGCCTCGGTTACGCCTGCGCGAAGGGGTTAGCGACGCCTGAGCTTATGTACCATCCATCGCGGCTATTAGCCCCGTTAAAGCGCGTGGGGGAGCGCGGGGCGGGGAGCTGGAAGGTCGTCGGGTGGGATGAAGCGCTCGGGGAGATCGCCGCAGCGCTTCGTGCAATCAAGGACCAGCATGGGGCGCGGGAGATCGCGCTCGGGCAGGGCACGGCGCGGCATCACTACTGTCACGTCCGGCGATTTGCCAACCAGCTTGGTACGCCCAACTGGTACGAGCCGGGCCTCGCCAACTGTTTCTTGCCCCGAGTCACGGCGAGTTATTTTACGTACGGCGGGCTGCTCGTCGGCGATTTCTACGGTGCGACGCCGCCGCGGACGGTCGTCATCTGGGGGTGCAACCCGGTCGTCTCGAACCCCGACGGGAAGCTCGGCTTCCGGGTCCGCGACGCGTTGCGCGGGGGGGCGTTTGGGATTGCAGTCGATCCGAGGCGAAGCGAGACAGCTCGCCTGTGTGACCTGTGGCTGCCGGTTCGCCCGGGGACCGACGCGGCCCTGGCGCTGGCGATGTGTCACGTCATTATCGCCGAGCGGCTCTACGACGAGGCGTTCGTGCAGAAGTGGACCGTCGGCTTTGACGAGTTGGCCCGTCATCTTGCCGCGTTCTCGCCGGCGTGGGCCTCGAAGGTGACGGGCATACCAGCGGAGGACATTGACCGTGCGGCCCGCCGCTACGCGACGGCAGGACCGGCCGCCATCGAGTGGGGCGTGGCGATCGACCAGAACGTGAATTCCTTCCAGACGGCCCGGGCCCTTTGCATCCTCCGGGCCTTGACGGGCAACATCGACAATCCCGGCGGCGAAATCTTCGGGGAGAGCCGCTTACGCAGCTACCCACTCCAGCGGACGGGTCTGAACAAAGCGGCCGTCAAGGGGCGGCTTGGCGCGAACGACTTCAAGCTGCTGGGTGGGCCCGCGGCGATTGTCCCCTCAGCGCATATTCCAGCCCTCTTCCGTGCGATGAGGACCGGTGAGCCCCACCCGATCCGCGCCCTTTTAACATTCGGCAACAACCCGCTGCTCACCGTCGCCAACGCTTCGGACGTGCGCGAAGCGCTGGCCCGGCTCGAACTGTTCGTCGCCGTGGACATGTTCCTGACGCCCTCGGCAGCCCTGGCGGACTACGTCCTACCGGCTGCGTTCTGGCCGGAACTTGATCAGGTCTCTGAATTGCCCGCGTTCGCGCCGTTGGCCGTCGTCGCGCAGCACCGAGTCGTCCGGACCGGCCAATGTCGATCCGACGAGGAAATCATTGACGAGCTGGCCCGGCGTATGGGGCTGCCCGGGTCCGATAAGGCCGTTGGGGAGATCTTAAACCATCGGCTCGAACCTCTGAATGTGACGTTCGAGGACATGAAAGAGACGCCGACGCGTTTCTATCCGCCTCGCTACAGCCGGTATCGCGAGCAGGGCTTCGCGACGCCCTCCGGTAAGGTCGAGCTCCTATCGCAGAGCCTGGCAAGGCTCGGATACGACTCGCTTCCCACCTATCGCGAGCCGCCCGAAAGCCCGGTCTCCAGCCCGGCCGCGACACGCACGTTTCCTTACGTGCTGACGACCGGAATGAGGCGGGCAGAATACTTTCACAGCGAGCAGCGACAGTCCGCCCGAATGAGAAAACGGAGGCCCGAGCCGGTCGCCGAGTTGCATCCGGAAACGGCGGCGGCGAACACCGTGCGAAACCGTGACTGGGTCGTGATCCGATCCCCACGGGGGGCCATCAAGATGCGGGCGCACGTCAGTACCAACATCGTGCCCGGCGTCGTCGCGGTCGAGCACGGATGGTGGTTTCCCGAACAAGGGCCGGGGGGTGACGCGTTCGCCTCGAACGCGAACGTCCTCACGGCGGACGGCCCTCCTTATGACCCGGCGATGGGGAGTTACCAACTCCGGGGCTTGCTTTGTTCGGTCGAGAGGCTGCGTGAGGACGACCCGCTAAACGGTCGCGATTAGTCGATGTTCATGGCCAACGTCATTGAAGCCATCTGGGCACCGGAGTCCGACGAGTTCGCTCGGCACAGCATTCGCGCCGGCGCGATGAGTGCGCTGGAGCTGTACGACGCAGTCGCGGGGAGGCGAATGGAGTTCGTTGGCTATGCCGGCCATCACACCAACTGCAATCTGTTGCTGACCAGTGGCTGTTCACACCGAATTCGTGGCCGGAAGCTCGTCGGGTGCAGCATGTGCGACTACCACTCCTCGAACCTCGAAGGCTGGGCGCTGATGCGGGCGCTGTTGAAGAAAGATCCGGAACTGTACGCCCGCGCCGTCCGGACGAGCTTCGAGGCTGTTCGCCCCGATCGCCCCGCTCCCGCGTTCTGCGAGCAGGTCACGGGGAATGATTGTCTCGACCCGGTCGAATTCCCGCCCCAGGCGCTTGAGGTATTGTTCCAGGGCGACGGCCTCTTCGCCAAGAACCCGCGCTGTTACATGTTCGAGGTTCTGGCCTCACACGTGACGAAACGGAGCGTCGCGGAATTCTCCCGCCGATTCAGCCGCGGCCAAACGCTGTTCTTCGACTTTGGGGTCGAAGCGACCGACTGGCTTCGTCGGCACTGGATCAACAAGGAATGCGGCGACGACCAGGTCGCCAGTGCCATCCGCGTCCTTCGCGAGGCGGGGCACTATTCGGTTGCCGACGTCCTCATCGGCATCCCCGGCGTCACCGAGGAACAGTCCGTCCGTGCGTTCCTCGACACGATGCGGCTGTTGGACGCACTCGGGGTGGACCGCGTCTTTTGCCTGCCTCTCAATCGCAAGCGCAAAACACTTCAAGGCTTTCTCCACGAACGCTTGGGGCAGAATGACCGGCTCGGCGCCCTGGGCCTGAGCCAGGGCGAACACACGGGGGTTCCCTGGCTCTTCACGATCGTCGAGGCGCTCTGCCGCGCCTTCGAGGAGCTGCCGACGCTTCGTGGCAGGCTCAAGCTGGCCGCGATCCGGAGCGACCAGGTCGTGATCGAGAACCGGCTGGCCTATAACGCGAACGCCGCATGCGCGTGCAACGAGCAAATTGTCGCGGCGTTCGAGCGCTACCAGAAGTCCGGCGAACCGGCGCACATCTTTGCCGTCAGGGAGGGCGGGAGCGACTGCGGATGCCGGGAGGCATACGACCGGATCATCCGCAAGCAGACCCAGGCCGGGCCGCTTGCCGAGACCCTTGCCACGCTGGCCGACGAGATTGCACAGGAGCTCTTCCCGGCGGACTGGGAGGCGCTTGTCCAGAGCTTCCGCGAAGAACTGCGTCTCCTCCCGTCGGAAGAAGCGTCATCGTCTCACAACATCCAGAATGTTACAGCGGTTTCAATCAACTCTTTCTAACAACGTCTACGTTGGGTGGTATCCCGAGCTCATTGTGCGGCGGATTGACATAGGACCACCCTGTGAATGGCCCTGATTGGGATGTGCTGACCAAGGGGATCGTACCCAACACGGCGACTCGATCGGAGAAGGCTGACATGATGCTGATCGAACGTAGTGAGCTGACGCTTGGGACCGACCGCATTCGGTTGGAGGTAGGACGCGACTTGCTCGAGCCGGTGGCGAGTTGGTTCGCGGAGCGCCAGCCCGGTGGCATCGTGCTCGTGACGGACGACAACGTGCGCGAGCTGCACGCCGGTCCGTTGGCGGAGCGCTTGGCCCAGGTGTCACACGTCTCGGTGCTAAGCGTCTCACCGGGGGAGCGCTCGAAGAGTATGCGCACGCTCCAGTGCTTGATGGAGCAGGCGCTCGACGTGGGGATTACTCGGCGAACCTACATCGTCTCGTTCGGCGGCGGCGTGGTGTCGAACCTCACGGGCGTGATGGCCGGCCTCCTTTTCCGGGGTCTCCCCTTCGTTGATATTCCCACGTCGATCGTTGCCCAGATCGACGCATCGATCAGCCGCAAGCAGGCTGTGAACTCGCGCAACGGGAAAAACCTGTTCGGCCTCTGGAAGTCGCCGGAAGCCATCTTTGTCGATATGGACTACCTCACGACGCTCGACCGGAGGCAGGTCCGGACCGGCCTCGCCGAGGCGCTCAAGCTCGCCCTGATCGCCGATCTCGATTATTTCGAGACACTGGAATCTCTTTCGCTTGATGAGATCATCAATTCGCCCGATCTGCTCGATTCCGTGATTCTCCGTAGCATCGACCTGACCTGTCGTATTTTGGCCGAAGACCCGTACGAGGGGACGTCGGGTTCATGCCTTGAGATTGGGCACACGATTGGCCATGCCGTCGAGATCTTGGAAAGAGGGCGGTTAACACACGGCGAAGCAATTGCCATCGGCATGGTGATCGAGGCCGCGCTGAGCGTCCAGTTGGGGCTGTTACACTCGGAGTGGTTCGACCGGATTCACGCGGTTCTCACGCGCTACGAACTGCCCACGACGCTCCCGCCGCGGATCGGCCCCGGGCAAATCGTCGGGGCGCTGCGCTTTGACAACAAGCGCTGGCAAACCGACCCCACGTTCGTTCCCATCCGCGACCTCGGGACGATGCACGACCGGCCGACGCCGGTGGAACATCCGGTCCTTCTTCTGGAGCACCTCGAATCCGCCGCGCGGCGCACGCCGAGTGCGGGCCGACTTTAAGGAGCCGACCCGATGCCTCTGGCCGCACACGAGACGATCTACGAGGTCTTCCGGGAACATGCCCACCGTTCGCCGGAACGGTTGATGATGTCCTGCGATCACGGGACGATCAACGCGGTGCGGCTTCTCGAACGCGTCGACACCCTCGCGGCATACCTTCGTTCGGCAACGGGTCGTGCCGGTGTGGCATACGTCGGACGGGACGAACGCGACTACTTGACGGTCGTACTCGCCTGCTCGAAGGCCGGCGCGCTGCTGGTCGTCGGCGTGGGTGACCGGCGCCTGCTCCGTCAAGCGACCGACGACTGCGTGGGCCTGACCCTGCTGCACTCAGGGGACGAAGCGCCGCCACACGGAGCGCCCGGTAGCCCATGGGTCAGCCTGCAAGAGGTCGAGCGCGGATCAGCGCCCCGGCCCAGCGCCGGGCCGGCGGTGCCCGATGACGTCTGGTGCGTACTCTACACATCGGGCACGACGGGAGCGCCGCTCGGTGTGATGACGACCGAGGCGTCGTACCTGATCAACGCGGACGATATGACGCGCGCGCTCGGGTTGAACGACTGCGACTCATTCGTCGTCCGAAGCCCTCTCGACGTCTCGTACGGCCTGAGCCTGGGGCTCGTCTTGCCCCTGGTGCTGGGTGTGTCGATTCGCGTCACGCGCGCCATTCACCCGAGGGCGGTGCTACGAGCCGTCGCCGAGTCGGACCGGCCCGCAGTCGTGGGGACCCCGACAGTCTACCGGGAGCTCACTACGTTCCAAGAGGAACTGCGGACCGCCGCGGCGCATGCAGCCCCTTGCTGGTTCTCGTCGGGAGATGTGCTGCCGGCGGAGGTCCACGAGCGCTTCGCTGGCCTCGGCATCCCGCTTTGTGACTGCTATGGCTCGACCGAGACTAACGGGATCGGCATTGCGAATGGGGCGTCGGAGCGGTCGTTCCAGCGGCTTCCGTCGGTGCAGATCCGCCTCGATGAGGCGTCCGGAGAACCAGGAGCCATGGAGGGACAGCTTCTGGTTCGCGGGCCCAAAGTCATGCGCGGTTATTACGGACAAGGGGTCATCCAGGCACAGCACCGTGAGTTGCCGGGGGGCTGGATCCGAACGCTCGACTGGGTCAGGCGGAACGGGTGCGACCGTTTCAGGCTTTTGGGGCGCGATGCGTCGCTCATCAAGGTCGGCGGCAAACGAGTGCACGCGGAGGAGGTCGAGCGGGCTTTGGAGCGAATTCCAGGCGTGACGTGCGCAGTCGCCTACGGCCTCGCCGACCCGCTTCATGGCGAGGTCTTGGCGGCACTCATCCAGCCCGAAGGGGGCCAGGCCCCTTGCGCAGCGGACATCCGCCGGCGGCTGTCTGTCGAGTTGCCGGCGCACATGATCCCGCGACGCATCGCGACTGCGGACGATCTTTCCACGGCGGTAGGCAAGAAGAGGCGCGACCGCGCGCACTAGGGAAAGGAGACGACCGTGCGAATGACGGATATTCCTTTCGTGGACCACTGGTACAACGTGGTCCCCGACTTGCCCGGCCGTCCGCCAGAACCTCGGAACTCGGAAGGCGGCGATGAGCTGCGATTGATTGCACAGATCACGCCGAAGGGGCTGAGTTACCTCGGTCTTTCTCGACGCCGGCACCACGCCATCCCCGACGAGGTCCGTCAGCGCTACACCGACTTCGGCCGGCCGACTCCGCTCACAAACGCTGCGCGTCTGGCGGCCTACCTCGAGACCCCGGCGCGGATCTACTTCAAGCGGGAAGACGTCATCCCTTCGGGGAGCTTCAAAATCAACACGGCGCTCGCCCAGGCGTGGGCCGCGCGGCAGGAGGGTTACGACGGGTTGGTGACGGAGACCGGGGCCGGTCAGTGGGGCCTGGCGCTCAGCGTAGCGAGCGCGGTGTTCGGACTACGGTGCCGGGTCTACATGGCCCGCTGCTCGTACGGCCAGAAATCGACGCGCCGGCAGCTCATGGAACTCCACGGCGCGGACGTGATCGCGTCGCCCAGCCAGACGACCGAGGTTGGGAGACGGCTAGGAGCAGGGGAACCGGATCCCCCGGGTTCCATCGGCACAGCCATCAGCGAGGCCGTCGAGTTCGCCCGCGACCACCCGTCGTTCGCCTATGCGGCGGGCAGCAACGTATCCTACGTCTACGTCCATCAGTCGGTGATCGGCATCGAGACAGCCCGGCAGCTCCGGGCGCTCGGTGAGGCGCCGGACGTGGCCGTGACATGCGTCGGCGGAGGAAGCAACTTCGCCGGGTTCGTGCTCCCCTTGGTCTATGGCGACGACGCTTTTGAACCCCGTCCGGTCATGTTCGCGTGCGAGTCGCGCACAATCCCGCGGCTCACCGAAGGCCAGTATCGCTACGATCACGCCGATCCGGGGGGTCTGACGCCGCTCGTCAAGTCGTACTCGCTCGGCCAGTCGTTCCAGCCCCCCGCCACGCACGTCGGCGGCCTTCGCCAGCACAATGGCTCACCGATCATCGGCTTGATCCACTCCCAGGGCCTGATCCGCGCGCGGGCTTACAGCGAGGAGGAGGTGTTTGAAGCCGGGCGTCTGCTGGCGCGGCTGGAGGGAATCTTTCCCGCGCCGGAGAGCTGTCACTGTGTCTGTGGCGTGATTGACGCAGCGCGCGAGGCCGCGGAGCGACGCGAGGCATGTGTCATCGTGGGCTGCATCAGCGGGGCAGGGGCCCTCGACATGGCGGGCTACCAGGCTCACCCCGGCCGTCGCGACGGGCTGGTCCAGAGCAGCAACGGGGTCTTGGTTTGACGTGCTGAAAGTGACGCGTCGGAGCTCACACACGATGGCAGGCATTCGAGTGACGCGTCGGAGCGCACACACGATGGCAGGTATCCGGTTGACCACCGACGAGATCCTCGAGCGCATCCCACACGGGAGGCAGGCCCTATTGTTGGACGGGGCCGAGCTCGAACCGCGACGGTCCGTGACCTGCGACGTCAAGTTATCCGGCGATGAACGCTTCTTTGCCGATCACTACCCGGACATGCCGATACTGCCGGGCCATATCCTTGTCGAAATGTTTGCGCAGGCGGGGGCCATCCTCTGCGCGGACGACCGCCGAGAGGGAACCGATCTGTTGGTCAGTATCGAGGCCGTGCGGTTCCGGGCCCCCACGTCGCCCCCGGCGGCATTAACCATCTCGGCCGAGCTGCGCACGCGACGACTGTCCGTCGTTTGGCTGGATTGCAGGGCCTGCCGGAAAGACGGCGAGGTCGTCGCCCACGGCTCTCTGATCGTCGCGTTGGGGAGGCGCTGAGCGATGATCCCGATTTTTATCACAGGAGTCGGCGTCGTCACTTCGTCCGGCGTGGGAACCGCCCCGCTCGAGGCCGACCTGCGTAAAGCGGAAGGAGAACCGGTACGGGTCGACAGCCTGACGCGCGACGGACGATACCCGTATGCCCCTCTGTCGGCGGAGTTCGAAGGAGAGCAGGATGTAACTTCATGCACGGTACTTGACCGCTGCATGGACACTCTACTCGGTGGTGCGCCGGTCGCGCCCGAATTCCTTCACGGCCCGCGCACCGCGCTCGTCCTGGGCGTCACCGAAGGCATGCACCGACGCTGGGTGCCGGAGGACGGCGAAGGCTCACTCGCAGACTCGTTGGCTCTGAGCGACTTTTATGAATTCGATGTCTGCGAGACATTCGCGACGACGTGGGGCCTGCGCGGGCCAAGGATGGCGATCAACACGGCCTGCTCGTCGTCGGCCTGTGCCTTTGGTGTGGCCGTTGAGCTGATCAGGTCCGGCGTTTGCGACCGGGCCGTGACGGGGGGCGCGGCGCTCTTGAACCGGTTCGATGTCTTCGGATTCCGATCATCCCGGCTGCTGGCCGGGCGCAGTGCGCGGCCGTTCGACAAGCGGCGAGACGGCCTGATGCTCGGAGAGGGGGGGGCGCTCATCTTGCTCGAACGAGGCGACCTTCTATCGGCCGCGCCGCTTGCCGAGGTGGCCTCGTGGGAATCGAACAACGAGCGCCATTCGATCACTGCGCCGGAGCCTTCGGGGCGGTGCCTTGCCGCCTGCATCGGCAAAGCGCTTGCGGCGGGCGGGGTCGCGGTCTCCGACGTCGACTACGTAAACGCTCACGGGACGGGGACCGTGGCAAATGACCGTTCTGAGGCGCTGGGGCTCGCAAGACTGTTAGGGTCCGACCGCTTGAGGCCCTTGGTCAGCTCGACCAAGGGACTCCACGGGCACCTGCGCGGGGCAGGGGGTGCTGTCGAAGTCGTCGTCACAATGCTTGCGCTCCAGCACGGGTTTGCTCCCGTCACTCGGGGATGTACTGACCCCATTGAGGAATGTGCGTGGCACTGCGTGCGAGAGACCCCGGAGTTCCGGGAAATCAACTGGGCCGCGACGGTCTCGCGTGGGTTCGGCGGGACGAACGTGGCAATCGTCTTGAAGAAGTGTGGTTGACAGCCGTTGGAACGAGCCCCGGTTCTTGCAAACGGGCGGATACGCAAATGTCGATCGTGAGTGGACAGACCGAGATCCGCGGGTGGGGAATCGCCGCGACGGGGGAGCGAGGCGGTCCTGCCGCCGTCGCCGGCCTTGCCTCAGACGCGGTGCGCGCGGCGATCAGGGCCGGCGCGCTTCAGGCCGGCGAGGTTGAAGGCGCGGGCCTGTGCCTTGGAATCCAGTACGGTCGCGCGGAGCAAGTCCGCCGCGCAGTGGACGTGGCCTCAGAGCTGCGCCTGCACGGGTTCTGCGACCCGCTCTCGTTCGCCCACTCGATCACAGGGGCCGTCGTCGGGCAAGTTGCCCTCGACCATGGGATCGGCGGCAGGACGCTGGCTGTCAACACGGGGGCATTATCAGGACTCGATGCCATCGGATTGGCTCACCACGCACTTCTTTCAAACCCAGGCAGCCTGGCGATCGCCGTAGGCGCGGACAGCGGCCGGGCCGCCACGCTGTCGCAGAACGCAACGACTTCCAACCACGCCGAGGTGCGCGGGGCCGCAGCGGCGCTGGTGCTCGAGAAACCGGAGAATCCAACGAACGACGGCGCGGTGCTTCTGAGCTCCTACCACTCCGAGCACCTCGATTTCGGGCCGGACGGCGATGAGGAACTTTCATCGTGGGTCGACGCGCGCCTGGCCGCGGCCGGCGCGAGCTGGCAAGACCTCGCGCTGGCTGCACTTGCGGGTGATCCCGCGCGCTTGAGCCCACTCCGGCGGGCTCTCCAGAAGAACTCTGTCCCCGTGCTCACGGCGTGCCGGTTCTGGGGGAGTGCGGGAGCCGGCGCCGCGGCGACGGCAAGCGCCTTTGCAGTGACCTTCCTCCAGCGCGCGCGCGTCCCCGGGCCCACTGGGAGGGCCAACGTCGGAATTGTGCTGGCCTTGGATGCGTCGGGACGATCGTCATGCGTCGTTTTGACCCAGTCGGTTCGGCACCGCGGAGCGTCCTACCGTGAATTTCACCGATGAGAGGAAGGCAGCGATGACGAGCGACGAACACTCCACGAAGGAGCAGATTCGCCAAGCGGTCGTACGCGTACTCGGCCTGGGTATCGAGCCCGAGAGTCTTGCGTTCGACGAACCCCTCTTCGGCGGCGAGCGACCGCTTGACTCCATTGACCTGGTCGCGTGTATTGTTACGATCGAACATATGTTCGATTTTGAGTTTCCCGAGAGTCTGTCGTTCACGGAAGAGTTGCGCACGATCGACGCGATGCACGCGGCCGTTGCGCGCTTCGGGCGGGCGCGTTTGGAACGGGCCTGACGGACCACAATAGCCCGCCTGGGGAAAAGAGCGATGCCAGCGGCAGAAGTTTCGGTCGTCATCCCGGTCTACAACAACGCAGCAACGATCCGCGAGTGCCTGAGTTCCGTGCTGCAATCATCGTATCCCATCAAGGACCTCATCGTCGTTAACGATGGATCCACGGACGGGACGGAGCAGATCGCACGGTCATTCAACTGCACGGTCATTGACCTGGCGGCAAACTACGGGGTGGGCATCGCGCGCAACGCCGGCGCTGCCAGGGCGACGGGCGACCTCCTCTTCTTTACCGACGGCGACGTTGTGCTGGCCAATGACACGATTGACATCGGCGTGCGAAGGCTCGGCGAAGACCCTGGGTTGGCGGCCGTCGTCGGCCTATACGCGAAAGAGTGCGGGGCTTCGGGCTTCGCGTCCGTGTTCAAGAACCTTGTCTACCACTACGTTCACCTTTCTTCGACGGAAGCATCCTCGGTCTTTATCGGCAACTGCGGCATGATCCGCAGGCGGGTCTTCGAGCAGGTTGGTGGGTTCGATTCCTCGTCCGAGTTTGCCACGTGCCTCGAAGACGTCGAACTCGGTTTCCGTCTCGCTGCACATGGCGAGCGCGTCGTACTCGACAAGACAATGAGCGTCACTCATCTCAGGCAATTTACACTTTCCGGCTTGTTGTACTCCGATCTATTCCGGCGCGCTGTGCCTTGGTCCAAGTTGATCCTCAAGTACCGCCACGTCCAATTCGACAACTGCACGCGAATGGGTGACCTCGTTCGCCTTGTGCTCGCGTTTGTTGTGCTTGCGGCGGCGCTCGCGGTCCCGGTGCTCGGCCGACCCACGTGGCCGTTCTTCCCGGTCGCGCTCGGGGCGTTCATCCTCTCCGACCAATCCGTGACGGCGTTCCTGGCGAGGGAGCGGGGCGTGTCGTTCGCCCTGAGGGCCGTTCCGATGAGAGTGCTGTATTACTGGACCGGAGCGCTCGGCATCGCGCTCGCACTTGCGGCGTGGTTCAGAATGCCAGCGCCGGCCGGGCAGACCCACAACGGGCGAGGCTCGCCGCTCGCTGAGAGCTTCACGCTACCGGGGGCGCCGTTGCGCGCACGCCCGTCTGAGAATCCCGCAACGTGACCGGGCATACCGGCTCGCTTCCGACCAGTGAGGGTATCGACCATGGGCGTAACGCTACGGCTGCTCGCGCTGCTGTTCCGAAAGACGGACCAGCTTCCCGTCTACCTCATTCACTCGGTCACCGAACGATGTAACGCGCGGTGCAGTCATTGTTTCGTTTACAAAGACGGAAAGAAGGACGAGCTCACCGTCGCGGAGATCGCGGCGTTCTGCGACACGGTCGGGAAGAACCTCTATCATGTCTGCCTCAGCGGCGGCGAGCCATTCGTGCGCCACGACCTCGCTGAAATCGCACGCTGTTACTTTGAGCGCACCCCGGCGCGGGTCATCCGGATCTCGACCAACGGGTATTGGCCCGAACGGATTGGCGCGACGACCGAGCAAATCCTCCGGCTTCGCTCGTGCAAAAACGTTGTCGTGGAAATTTCCTTCGACGGCATCGGTGCTGACCATGACGCGATCCGGCAACTGCCGGGCTTGTTTACAAAGGCCGTGGAGACGTTCCATAAGCTCAAGCAACTGGAGGCTGTCTACCGCCATTTCCGCGTGAACGTCAACGTCACGGTTTGCGCCAGCAATCAAGACAGACTCCCTGCGCTCTACGACTATCTCACAAAAACCCTGGGCATCCAAAACATCTCGATGACATTGACACGAGGCCGTCCGGAAGACGTCTCCGAGCTGGGGGTCGATATCGGCAACTACGAGCGTTTCGCGAAGCTCGTCGAGGAGGACCTGGGCGAGCAGCGGCTCGCCGGTTATGCGGGGATAGCGCGGGGATTCATCGTGAATGCGCAAAACATCCTGGCCCGGCGGCGCATCCTTGCCACCATCAAGGACCCCCGATTCCGCTCGCGGTGCTACGCAGGGAACCTCGCGGGCGTCTTGCTCAGTGACGGGTTGCTAAGGCCCTGTGAGCTCCGCCCCGAGGTCCTGGGAAATATTCGCGACCGGCCTTTCCCTGAACTCTGGCGATCGAAAGAGGCAGACACGTTCAAGCAGACCTGTGATCACTGTTTCTGCACCCATGAATGTTTTCTCGCATCGAACATCATCTTCAATAAGAGGCACGCGCCGGCGCTCGTCGGCCTTGCGTCCCGGATGTGGCTGAGCAGTGTGTGGAGGCGGTTGGTTCGGCAGCCGGCTCCAGCGCCTGTGGCGCCGCTGCCGGCTGCGCCGAGCGGTCTTCCGTCGTTGACCGTCCTGGGCGAGGGCGGGGCATGTTGTTCGTCGGCACCCAAGCCGCTGGTCGCGGCGGACAGGGCCCAGCCCATCGAGTCGTGGTGGCCTTCGGAGGCAAACGGGCGATGATCTCATGTTGCGAATGGGCCGGCCGCAAAGGATACAACTGCTTCAGCTCGGCCGTCGGGTCACTGCTCGCGGGCTACGGCTACCCGGCGCTCGCCCCTGCGCTCGATTCGGGGTTCGACTTCTATTACCAACCCAGCTCATGTTGGCGGTTGGGGAGCCTCGGCGTCTGGCCGGGGAGCGAACACGGGATGGTGGCAAGGAACCTCAAGCGGCTCTTCGGTGTCGATGTCACGGTTCGAGAGGAAGAAAGCTGGGGCACCGTCGTCGCAAGGCTTGCGCGCCCGGGCCACCCTCTCGTCATGGCGTTAGCGAACAAGTCACTGGCGCACATCCCGCGCGGCGAGCTCGTTGAGTTGGTCCCCCATTATCTCGTCCTTTCTGGCGGCAACGGGGGCGAGGTCCGCTTTCGCGACGCGTTTCTGGGTCAAGCCGGCGCGCTGACCCTCGACGACCTGGAACGGGCATCCTGTTTTGTGACGGACGACGGGGAAGAAGTCCGCTACCGGGTTTGTGAACTCTCGGGGATCACGATCCCAGGGCGGGTCGTCGCTGAGTATGCCGCGAGTCCCGGCAAACTCGCTCGCGACATGTTGCTGCCCGACATGGCACTTCCGTCGCTCGAGCGAGGAGACGCCGCGGTCGTCGGCCCTGAAGCCATCCGTCGCGTCGCCACCGACCTCGAATCGATGGGCGCGACCGCCAATCGGCGTAACCTGCGCGTCCTCGGGCAGTCGTTGCGCTACGTGCAATATCAGCGGACCTGCTTTGGTCGGTTTCTCGGCGAATTCGGCACCATTCGGCCTGATCTCGCCGCAACGATCGACGCGCTGATCGCGCGACTGCACGCGCTCGGCCGGAGCTGGTTTGATGTGCGTGTTCGGGCGCAGTACCTCGCGCTGCGGTCCACCGGACCTGCGGTCGCGCCCGTCGTCGGGGTCCTTCGTGTTCTCGCTGATGAAGAAGGAGCCTTCTTGCAGCAATTGCGGTCCTTGAAGTCGACACTGAGCGACGAAGAGTGAGGACGAGTCGGATGGACCTAGCAAGCTTGAACGACGATCCAACTCGCAGCACGTTCCCTTACCTGGGCTCGTCCCCGCAGGAGCCGCGCCAAGCCCTTTCCGCGCCCTGCGCCGACGCTTTGACCTCCTATCGCGAGGAGATCGCGGAGCGCGTCGGGATGCCCGCACCGACCGCATACTGGCTCTGGAACATGGATGTCTCGTGCCGCTGGGGGCGTTCCGAGGACAGCACGTCAAAGACCCATGCGGGTGCCCGCCTCACGGTGACGAACGACACTTGGCCTCAGCTCGGCATCCTGAACAGGCTGCTCGCAGCGCACGGCGACGTGGTCGTCGAGGAATGCGGCCCCGACGACGAGTACGACCTCGATCTACTCGACGTTTGGGCGGAGGCCGGGATCCCCCGTCGCCGGCTATCCTCCCGCCGTCTTACGACGAACTCTCCCTCCGCAAGCACGGCGCTGACGGCCAGTTCTTCCGCCGGGCTGAGGCGAGAGCTGAAGCAGCAATCCGCGTCGGGAAGCCCTTCGCTCCTTATCTGGTTCGGTAACGACCGCACGGAGGAACAGCTCGCCCGGTCGACGGGGTCGCTCCTCTTCGGCGCCGGCGCGGAGGCCAGTGCGGTTTGCAACAACAAGGCCATCGTCAAGCGCTGGTGTGTCGAGCTCGGTCTCGCCACGCCGGAGGGAGGCGAGAGCCATGACGCCGCCGAACTCGAGCGCCTTGCCGTGCCGCTGCTCAATAAGTTCGGCACCGTCGCAATCAAGCAGCCGTACGGCGCGTCGGGACAGGGAATCGTGCTGGCGAGCACGATCGAGCGCGTGCGGCGGGTTTTGCGTCACGCGGTCCTCGAATCAGCGAGTGGTGAGACAGCCACGCGGCTCGTCGAAGGCTGGTATCCCCGTGCGCGGAGTCACAACTCGCTTTACGTGATCTCCCCTGCGGGGAGAGTCAGCTTCCTGGGAATGACCGAGCAGGTCTTGAACGAACAGAAATATGAGGGGAGCTGGCTCCTGCCGGAGGCGCTTACGGGCAACACGGCCGAGCTCCGCACCGCCCACCTGGCGATGGCACGCCGGGCTTTCCTCGCCGGCTATCACGGTGTCGTCGGCTTCGACTCGTTCTCGTCTACCGACGGTACGCTGTTCCCCGTTGTCGAAATCAATGCACGGCTCAACATGTCGCTGTACGCGCTGGCGGCGGCGCGCGCTAGCGGCGCAGGCCCCGTCGGCTGCCTGAGGAGCTACATGCTGAAGTGGGGACACGCGATGCAGCTCGCACCGTTCCTCGACCAGCTCGGGCGCGGAAAGTTGCTCCAATCCGGGCGGACGACGGGCGTCCTTCCACTGTCATTCACCGGTCGGACGACGCCACGCTCGTGCGGCTTGCTACGGTTCCACTTGCTCTATTTCGGGGAGAACCGCCGCCATGTCGAGTCGTTGCGAAACGATGTGGAAGCACGGTTGCGCTAAACGTACCAATTGCGTCGAGAAGGACCCGACCCATGTAGGGCGGGTCTCCGACGGCTCCTGACGGGTCCCGCAATGGGAGGAGTGGTCGTATGTGGATGAACATGAGTCGGCATCGGGCCGCACAAGCAGCGGCCGGTCTTTTGTTCGTGACGGCGCTCGCCTTATGGGGCGGGCGGGCCTTCTCGCAGAAACCTTCGGCCGGCCCCGCGGCCGGCCCTGCGCCGAGCCGGGACGCGGTATTCGGCACCTTGCAGCGCGAGCCAATCGCCGGACAGTTGTTCTGGCTCGACGTTAAGTTCACGCGGTTCGTCTTCGGCGGTGATGACTTCCCCGAATTCGACTTCGCCCGTCCTGACTATGTTCGCTCTGTACTCGGCCCCTACCGCCTCGATGCCACCTTCTATGACCAAACGTTGCGCGAGGTACGATCGGCCGCCAAGCCCGGGCGCTACGGTGCGGTCGTCCGAGGCACGTTCGACTCCGGTGTCACGCTGAAGCGATACGTCACCCTTTTCCGGCAGCCCGACGAACTGGCCGACCTCGACTGGTGGCGCTGGGCCGGAGACCGGACCGCTGCGCACGACGCGACCTCTATCGAGCTTCCCCCGGAACTGGGCATCAAGCCGGACGTCGCCAAGAAGCATGCCCGGAACGTTGCGACCTATGTGAAGTTCGGCTTCTACGAAGACCTCTACACGCGGCCCTATTCCGGCCGTTTTCTCGCCTCCTTGTATGAGAGCACGCCGGATGACAGCTCCGCCAGCGATGCCGACGATGCAATTGCGCGCGATCGCCAGTGGTGGGTCTCGCTAAAGCGCAGGCTGGAGGGGCTCGACGGGAAGTTCCCCGGGCGGTATGACGGCCCTACCGTAGCGGATGGAGCCGCGACTGTGCTCCGGGCCGGCACGTCGGCCGAAGCCGGACTCGGCGCAGAGCTGAACGACGCGCTGGGCGATGTCTATACCGACCTGGTCACGAAGACCGGCGAAACCTTCACCGTCGCCGTCGCCCGTG
This sequence comes from Isosphaeraceae bacterium, assembly GCA_031291845.1. Lineage (GTDB taxonomy): Bacteria > Planctomycetota > Planctomycetia > Isosphaerales > Isosphaeraceae > DAIDJG01. Next base: position 50,413 of record JARLIH010000398.1, read on the forward strand.
ATGGTGTGCTCTGCTTCGACAAGGCATACGGCGCAGGCGGTGCCAACGCGGCTGCGACGTCCCGGCTTAGCCACGTCGCGTCGATCAACAAAGTCATGACCGGCGTTGCGGTCATGATGCTCGTGGACCGCGGGTTGATCAACCTGGACGACGACATCACGCGCTACTTCCCCTCGCTCTCCGACGTGAAGCTGGCGCGGCCGATCACCGTCCGCCACTTGTTGACGCACACCAGCGGCCTGCCTGACTTATGCATCGACGAAGTGAACGACCTGGAGCAGGTGCTGCGGGTCTACATGCCCTATGCAAACGTCGGCCAGCGCTTCGAGTATTGCGAGACCGGCTATGGGCTCGCCGGCAAGATCGTGGAGAACGTCACGGGCACGGTTTTTCCAAAGTTCCTTAAATCCCATGTTCTCGACCCGCTCGGCATGAAGGATACCCAGGTGCGTGGGGCGGAGTCCGATGCATACAGCACGGCGAAGGACCTCGCATACCTCGGCCAGATGATCTTGAACAAGGGGACGTACGGCGGCAAGCGGTTCTTTGGCCCGGCGACGTACGAGAAGATGCTCCCGCAACGGCTCACATCCATCCTGGGGCCGGATACTGGCGTGGTCCAGGGAATCGGGCTCCATCCGCTCAACGTGCGGTCGATCTTCAGCAAGGCGGGACCGACACCGGCAATCGCCTTCTCGCCGAACGCCTCGAACAAGGAGCTCGGGTTTGGGAACGTGATCGGTCACGGGTCGGTCTCGCGCTCCGTGTTCGCGCTCGACCTGGATAAGAAGCTCGTGTACACCGTGGCGAGCGACAACAAGGGAGACGGCTTCCGCGATGTGCTGAACGCGAGCCCACACTCGGTCAAAGGCCTCAAGGGGAAGAACGCTCGGGCACTGTTGGGCCAATCGTTTGAGGCGCGCAAGACCACGGAGAAGGAGGTCGACGATTTCCAGTTGCGTGCGGTGAAGGTTCTGGGCGGCCGGCTCTCGCGCTAGGTCCACCAACGATCGGGCGCGGGCGCCGGGCCTTATCCCGTGCACCTGCGCCCGAGCCCGCATCGTCCCGGGGATGGTTACCAAACGCGGCACACTGGCATGATGAGGTGGGAAGGTATGGCTCGACCTCAAACGATATCGCGCATCGGGATCGTGGGAGGGGGGCGCCTCGGGGGCGTGCTGGCCCGGCGCTTGTGCCGTTTCTACCGGCTCGACGTCCACGACCGCGTCGACTGCGTCGAGGCAGACGTTGCCGCACGCTGTAGGGCACGTCGCGCTTCGTTCCCCGATTTATGTGCCGCGTGCGAGGTCGTCCTCCTGTGCGTTTCCGCGCTGGAGGTCGAACGGCTCCTCTCCGAGGCGCCGGCATCATCCCCCTTATTCGTGAGCCTGGCGACCGAGCTGGACCATGAAGCCGCCACCCGCCGGCCAGGCGTCGCGCGGCGCAGGCTCGTCGCGCTCAAGCTGATCGGGCAGTTTCGTGCCTTGGAAGAAGGGTTGCCGGCATTGTTCGTGACGCTCCACCGGGGCGAGGCGGAGCTTGCCGTGCTGAGACAAATCTTCGCAACCATCGGACCCATCGAGATCGGCGACGACCGGTGGGTGAACACCTTGAACCGTACCGCCACCGCGGCGGCGTTGCGGCTCTGCGAAGAGTTCCGGACCCTGTTCGCCGGTCAGAACGTGCCCCACGATTGGGTCGACGCCGCGCTCAAGGGCGTGCTGGTCGGGACCGTTCTCGACGACCCGCCCGCGCGCGACAACAGCTACACGAGCGCCCTCCTGCGCCAATGCCCTGCACCTCCAGGCCTGGCCGATTGGCTTGAATGGGTCAGCCGATCGGCCCAGACCACTCCGGCCGGTCAAGCTCGCTGACCGAGCTTCGAGTGACGATTCAGGAGGCTCTCGACCAGCGTTGAGTGCCTTGGACCCTGCGTCAAGATCGCCTCATCGTGCGCGGACTTACAAACGAGCCTACCTCCGGTACGCCCCCGAATCGACCACCGGCGTGCCACGAAACCGGCTACGATGGTGAAAGGACCGATGGGCGAACGGTAACCGAGCCCCGTTTCGCGGACGCGCGGAAAGACTTCCAGGAAAGCTTGTATTTTTTCATTTTTTCGTGGAAGTTGCGTTCGCTCAAACCCGAGCACGCGGCCGCACGGCTGATAATGCCACCGCAACTGTGCAAAACCGAGGTCAGGTAGGATCGCTCGAACTGATCGATTGCGAGCGCCTTAGCATCATGGAACGAGATGGGCGAACCGCGTACGGTGAGGGTATCGGTGGCTGCAAGAATTTCCGGTGTCAGGTCGTCGAGGGAAATGGTCGAAGACTCGCAGAGAACGACGGCCCGTTGAATGACATTCTCGAGCTCACGAACGTTTCCTGGAAAGTCGTAACGGAGTAGCGCCGCCTCGGCCTCCTTGCTGATCCGTTGGTCCCTCTTGCCGTACATTTCGCCGAACCGGCGGAGAAAATGGGCGACTAACAAGGGAATATCCCCCTTGCGGTCCCGTAAGGGGGGTAATTCGAGGCGGATGACATTCAACCGATAGTACAAGTCCTGGCGGAACTTGCCCGAATCGACCATCGGCCGGAGGTCCTCATTCGTCGCGGCGATAATGCGGATGTCGCAATGCCGGTTTTCGCTCAGACCGACCGGCTTATATTCACCCGACTGGAGAACACGGAGCAGTTTCGCCTGGCACATCTTGCTCATCTCGGAGATCTCATCGAGGAAGATCGTTCCCCCGTCGGCTGCTCCGAAAACGCCGACCCGGTTCAGGTCCGCCCCAGTGAAGGCCCCCTTGGCATGACCGAAGAGCTCCGACTCCAGCAGTCCCTCCGAAATCGCCCCGCTGTTGACGGCAAGGAACGGAGCATTACACCGCGAGCTGTGTTGGTAGACGTAACGTGCGACACACTCCTTGCCCGTGCCGCTCTCGCCGGTGATCAGAACTGTCGCCGCCGTGTCAGCCACGCGTTCTAGCATGCTAAGCAGACTTAGAATTTTTTTATCTTTGCCGATAATCGCACACGGAAGGACACGGCAAGATGGCCGTGACGATGCGCGTGAGATGGACTCCGGTGGCTGAAGGTTTCCAGGAGACACGGTGTGAACGAGAGCCATGTTCGCTCCTACGGGAATCGCGCAGTTACGCTTCGAGCACACGACCTCCGTGTCCCTCCCAGGGTCCTTCTTCCGAGTTGCACGGCAAACGGCTCGCACGCGAGGGAATGGACGTTGTGAGCAAGCCGGCAGCGACAATCGCTATTGCGTTCGAGGAGCTGTAGAAAGGAACAGCTCGCTACCTCATTTGCGCACCTGCCGCCTGGCTGGCCGACATCCGCGCGAGCGAAAATGGGACTCAAACACCCAACAGACTACAAGAATGCTCAGGAGAAGCAACTCCTGAGCCATGACGAGACGTCCGAGATAAGCCGACATCATTCGCCCGGAAGAAACGGCTACCTGCCTCACGCCCTTGAGTTCGCGGCGCGACTAACCGTCTTCGTAGTCCGTCCCGAACCTGCTGCGCTCTTCCGGAAATCGTGATCGACCTGTCCGGAAAACGAATGCCTAGCCCTAACGACGAAGTGTAGTCTCTCACTGCTCGTTCTGGGACGCAGTATCTGACCGATGTGCCCTCGTTTTTGAGCCAACGGCCGATTCTGGATCCGCAGTTTGAGTCAGGATTTGCTGCTTTGCATGCCTGCATCGGCGAGGTCGTCCCCTCCCCAATCGCAACGCATCGGCGCCAGTTATGACGACGCAACGTTCGAATCGCAAGAGAATTACACACGACAGTGGTGATGGCGCCGAGCGCTCGCTTCTGCTTCGGCACGGCGAATGCTTCCCGCGAATTGACAACGACGGGCGAAGTTTTGAAGCACTAAACCATCCCCGTGTAAAGAAAGCGGTCAGGCAAGGTTCAAGTTTGATGAAAGGAGGGGCGCCTCGCGTGAAGCGGCATATCTGCTTGGCAGGATTCAACGTCTGTAACGACTGCCTGCTGATTTGTCATCTCAAAGAGCGCCATAAGGTCACTCTCATCGAGTCGTTCTCCGACGTGCTCGTAGAGAGCCGTCACGACCGGCCTGCAGTCGGATATAGGCTGAGGGGAATCCTTGCCTCGGTCGACGTCCTCGTCCTGGATAGTGTTTCCAAGAGCAGGGAGAGTCCGACTCGACGGTCCTTCAGCCGGCTCGTGGACTTCCTGGACGTCGCTCGCACAACGTTCCCCGCGCTCTCGATCGTCCTCGTGGAAATGGCCCCCGAGGCTGACGTGGAACGGAGGGCCAAGCTCTTCGAGGCCGGCGTCAAAGAGTACGTGGTTTACCCGTACGATTCGTCCGAAGTCCTGAGACTTATCCTCAAGCGCGTTCGCTCGACCCTGGTGGGATAGGTGCTCCGGTTGTCTCGCCACGAGGTGCGTCAGAATGCGACACCCCCGATTTGTCGGCGGTTGGATCTTTTCCGCAAGGACCGACGCTCTCTTGTTCGGCATACCGTTCGTCGCCGGCTGGGCCATCCTGCTCTTGCACGCGTTCATCGACTTGAAAGAGCACCGAGTCCTGAACCGGTCGATCTTCGTAATCGCATTCGCGTGCGCAGCGTACCTCGATACTGCGCACTTGCTCTCGACCGCGTTCAAGAGCTACCTGGACCGCAACATACGCCGGCAGCAGGCAGTCTTGCTCTACCTGACGCCTCCCCTCATCGTGGCCGTTAGCGTCGCGGTCTACAAGACCCTGGGAATTCGATACAATCTCTATCTATTTGCTTATTTTAACTTATATCATATTGTGAAGCAACAGTATGGCTGGATGGCTTTCGCCCGCAGGAAGGGCCATGAAGGACCGGGAATCGATTTCGCGCTGGACAGGAACACGCTCTACGCTTCGATGCTGCTCCCCGCGATTTGGACGCACTTGTTTCTGGAACCGAACGAGCGGCGGCTTCCGCTGCCCACCAGTCCGACGCTGGCCATGCTATGCGTCGCCCTCTTTCTGGCCGTGGTCGCCGTCTACGGTCTGAGGCAGGTTTGGAAGCTGATCGCCCGAGAAACGATCAACGCCGCGAAGCTTTTCATCGTGCTCTCCACCATGGCGACGTGGGGCGCCGTGATGTTCATCAAGTCGCCGTTCCTTCCTCTGATCGCGAGCCTGTACCATTCCGTGCCGTACCTCGGCCTGGTTTATGTCAGCTCCCGGGGGAAATGGTTTTTTCCCAAGGCCGCAGACAGCGCCGGGCCAAGGGAGGGGCGACTTCTGTGTTACTTGCTTGTGGTACTCGTCACGGGGATACTGTGGTCGAAGACACTCCACGCCTTTGCGAAGGTTTCGACAGACTCCAGGCTCGGGGTTTCGCTCGTGATCCTCACGAATGTCGTGCCTATCATGCATTACGTCATCGACGGAGTCGTCTGGAAACGGCGTTCGTATGACGTCCTCACCCACACCTGAGGTCCGCGTTCACGAGCGTCTCGGTCAGCGGCACCATGGCTCGCTTGGCGTGATCGAGCACAAAGCCGCCCTTTCGCAGGTCTGGTGGCGCGCCCTTCAGCCGCACAGGCACGGCGCGGCCAGCCTGATCGTCAGCCTCCGATTGACCCTCGTGATATTCCGCATCCGTGTTGACGAGCCAGGGGTCGTAGGGACCCTGACCGAGCATGTTCCGCGCACAGAGCAAGCCCGTCACCATTGAGTGGTCTTGGTTGTTGTACTTGTGGAGCCCGTTGCGGCCGGCGAGGCCCAGGTTGGTCAGGCGTCCGAGCCACTGGCGGATGAGCGCGAGGCGGTCGCGGTCGGCATCGTCCTAGACGGGATAGGCCTTGGGCACGCGGACAACACAGCCGTCGACCACCTTCTCCGCGCGGACGAGGCCGATCGCGTCGATCTCACGCCGGCCTAGCGCGATCAGGTCGGTATCGGAACTTGCCCACAAGTCATCTCCTTCGGAGCAGAAGTACTCGAGGCCGAGGCTCGTCGTGTCCAGGTTGGGAACCAGGTCGGGCGACCAGTTCTTGAAGTTCTGGACGCGGCCGACTCGCACCTTCGGCTCGTGGATATAAATCGAGTTGTCGGGGAAGGTATCAGACTGCTTGACGATCAGCACGACGACGAGGAAAACGCGGTATTTCAAGTTCAAGGCCGCATCAAGCACGTCCGACGGCGGTGCGGGCCGAAGGACCCGGAGGAGCCCCCCACAGGCAGCGTGGAGAGAAAGTGACGACCCGTGTAGATGAATTCTTGGCCCGCGGCGTCGGCCGCCACGAAGGCGGTAACTCGCGCGCCATCGTGCTCGAAGCGCACGACCCGACGATCCTGCACGACCGCTCCTTTGCCGTCGACTACGCGGTCACGGACCGCCTTCCACATTTGGCCCGGTCCCAGCCGAGCGTAGCAGAACTAGTCGACCAGCGTTTTGATCACTGGGCCTGCCGGTCTCATTCCCGCTCCGAGCAGTGCCGTGACGACGGCCCTGCCAAGGCTCAATCCTTGGATTCGCTGCGCGGCCCAGTCCGCCGAGATTTCGCTGGTCGACATGCCCCAGACCTGCTCCGTGTAGGTCTTGAAGAGGTCTCGGCGGTTGTCGGTACAGGAGTTCGGGGATCAGGCCGTGGCACGGGAATGCCTACCGGCCGAGGCGGCCGCTCTGCCGCAGCACGATAAGCGCGTCGGTCGTGAGATAAGCATTCGCTGCGCCGATCTTGGCAGCTTCCCAGCGTACCGGCGTGTAGCGGTGCACTCGTTGCTGGCTGTGATGGTATTCCTTGCGGTCGGCCTTGAACCCCTCTCCGTCCACGTAGCGCGACTCCAGGAGGTCGAGGGCGGCGGCGCACCGAGGGTCGCCGAGCAGGCCCCCTTCGCCAAGGACCTTCAGGCCAAACAGATAAGTGTAAAAGTAGAAGTAAGGATAAGCCAGACGCACGAAATCTTCGTCGATGATCTCGCCATTGCTCAGACGAAACAGCAACCTGCGCGACAGCAACACCTCGCTAGCCCGCTGGATCGCGCCGGCCGTATCCGGCGCACCCGGTGTCCGGCCATACGCAATCAGGCCTCGGAGCGCAACGACCGTGTGATTGAACGACGATTTGTGTGCCTTGCGGCTCTTGTCGCAGTTCCACCCTCCGTCCGGCCATTGAAACTCCAGCAAGTCCGCGACGACCTTGCCGACTCGCGTTGTCGCCAATCCGAGGTTCACAAGCGCGAAAACGACGTTACCCTGCATCGACGCGTGAATCCGCCACAGCCCGTTGATCAGACGGTCCGCTCGCGCTTCCGGTCCCTCCTCCCCCAGAATCCAGTCGAGCACCTGCTCGCGGAGCGGCTGCAAAGCTTCATCCTGCCGCGGATACATAATTTCGGCGAGCGCGACGAGGACCCAGTGCGCGCCGTTCCATTTCGTGTACGGCGCTACGGGAATCGTGCCGTCGTCCCGCCGGCCGGACAGTAACTCGCGAACCAGCGGACACTCCCGGATCTCGCGCTCGAGTCGGACGACGTCGCGCTTCGGTGGCGGCTCTTCGAGCACTTGCGTCAGCACCTTCAGACGTACGATCGGGTTCTCCAACGCAAGCAGCCGGTCGATGACCTTCGAGTATCGCGACATCGTCAGACTCCTCGGCCTCAGGCCGACGCGATCGACTCCACTCGTCGCAGCCGGCAAAAGTGCGACATGGAATTGCCGCGTTCGATATCCAGCAGGAACAAGAACGGCGACCGGCTCGTCGTCACAACTAAGGAGACAGGGCCGGCGCGCCCACCCGTGTTTTGTACAAGTTGACAAATCCTTCCTCACCATTATCGTATGTGTAGCGGAACTTCGTCGCGAAATCGAGGTAGACGGGGCACTCGTGCTCGTCCGCGAGGAATCTAAGGTTCGGATACCATTGTTTCGTGAAGAAGGCGTCGGCGACCACGTAGTCAATCCGGTTGGCCCGAAGGTACTCGTTCAAGTTGGAACGGTTGAGCCTCGTGCTATTGTCGCCGAAGTAGTCGCCGCCGGCGTAGTAAGCGATGCGCGGAGAGGCACACATGACGCGAGGCTGCTGCCCACGGCTGTCGTCTTTGATCCAGTTCCCCAGTGCAAGATCCTTGCGCTCGTCGGCATGGATCGGGAAATGGCCGAGGCGGATCGGCAGGGACAGCTGCTGGAGGTTCGTGAGAAACGCCACGGCGACCACGGCCGCGGCGGCCGCCCCGTAGCGGCGGGCATTCCAGCGCGGGCGCACGCTGCTGAGGAAACGGGAGCGTGCGAACCACTGCGCGACGGTGTCGACGCCGTTCGCACTCCACAGGATCCCGAGAGCAACGAATGCGAGGTAATAGCGGTTGAGCAGCCCCGTGATCCCGTAGAACGTCAGCCAAGGGAACAGGAAGACGGTCAGCAAGAACAATTCGCGCGCACTCCGGCGCGGTCCCCAAGGCCGGCCGAAGAACGAGACGGCAATGAGGGCCACAGACAACGGCGGAAAGGCCCAATTGCCGTGCCGCCGCACGATGTACTCAACATTGTGTAAGATCCTGTGGAGGCAGGCCAATGGGTATTTGCGTACATACTCGAAAGTGCCTTCTTCGTGGAACTCATATGTCTCAGTCGGCGCGTCGATGACTGCGAAGACGGTTCGTACCGAGCGGCCTGTAATCGTGAAGTGGCCCAGCGACTCATGGAGGAAATTCAGGTAAGGCGAGATCGTCAAGCCAAACGTCGCGACCGCCAACGCAAGGCTGACAATAGCTCGGCCGCCGGTTCTTATGTCGCGGCGCATCAACATCAGTGCACGGATCAGCAGGAGCGAACCGAGGAGACCGAGGTAGAGCGTTCCCTCCGTCCTGGTCAGGGCCGCAAGTCCCAGACATCCTCCAAATGCAAGGTGGTCCGAATAACGAGGAACGGGAGTTTCGAAGATTCTGAGTGCGAAGTACAGGCCGAAGAGCCAGAACATCGTGTACGGCATCTCGGTGATGATCTGACTCGAAGCCTCAACGAGCCGGTAATTGAACACGAAAAGCGCTGCCGCGAGGAACGCGACTCGCCCTGAATAAATCCTTCGGGCAAGCAGAAACAACGGGATGAGCACAAGGCTGCCGAAGAGGGCCGATACGATCAGCGCAGCGCACTCAAAGTTCGGCACCAGTCGCGACGCGAGGCTGATCAGGACGGGATAGAGAGGCTGGAACCACGTGTGGGGCGGCCCTCCGGAATGTTCACGGAATCCGATCCCCGCCGACAGGTTCCTGGCGAGCACGAGGTAAGGTGCACTGTCCCAGTCGACCAGGATCGTGCGGAAACGCGTGAATGTCAGTCTTAACGCAAATGCCAACGCCAGGGCCGCCGACAGGACCACGGTCTCGCGCCGTCGCCACCGAGGCGCCGTCGTCGGGAGGTCCTTTCCCGGAATGGCTTGCGTGCGGGTTAGCACCCAAGGCTGAGTCGGCGCCGGCAGGGTCTTCATGCGAAAGCTCCTTATCAGTGATCGAGCAGCGTGCCGTCGCGGCGGCCCTTCTCCACGGCCTTGCCGAAGCAGTAAACGCCAATAGGTATCAGCACCACTGCCGTTGCTCCCAACGACGTCAGCTCACGTCCAAGTCGCGAGACGCTGTAGCCCTGAAGCACCGCCAGGCGCATCGCGTTCAGCGCATGCGTCATCGGGCTGCAAGCGGCCAAGGGGCGCACCCACTGGGGAAGGAGACTTACCGGGAAATAGGCGCCGCTCAGGAGCGATAATGTCGAACCCATCACCCACTCGATCGGGTCCGACTTTTTCAAGACGACGATCAAGGCCGCAGAGAGGATGCCCAGGCCACTGAACGCCGCGACGGCGAGGCCAAGAGTCGCAACGGCCGAGACGTAGTTGCAGCGGCGGAAATCGACGTCCAGGACGAGGCCCCCAACCACGAAGATCAACACAATGTGCAGCGTTTTGGAGCAGAAGCTGTAGAGCGGCGAGAGCAGGATAACCGTCTGCGGACTCGTGCGAGTGCTCAGGACCGCCTCAAGGCATCCCACGGCTTGAGTTCTCCGCACGATGCCTCCAAAGGAGTGCACGGCGTGCATGAAGTAGGTGCTCAAGGCGACGCCGACAACGACGAACGGGAAGTAGCCCCCGTCGTCGGCAAACCGGGACGACAAGGGCGATCGCGCCACGAGCTGGCTCACGTAGTAGAACGAGAACAACGGGAACAGCGAACGCAGGCTCTCGAAGGCAAATGCCGCCTTGTAGCTCGACTCCACGACGAAGTCACGCTCGATGAACGCGCGCGCCTTGCTGAGGAGCATCACGGAATCCTCCGCCGTGGACGTTGCGGACCACGTTCCAACGTATTGTCCCCGACACCCGCGATTGCCGGCGCCAGCGGTACACGGGCGCTGTTGACCCACTCCCGCAGACTGCCGACCTCCGACAGAATCTGAGCGACGGGCGCGATGGCGGTGAGTCGAGCGCAGGTCAGCACGCAGACGAGGTTGCACCGTTCCGCGGCCTCGTCCGGATCGTGGGTCGACAGGACCACGGTCCTGTCGGCCGTTGCGAGGACAGCCTCGGAGAGAAGTTCATGGACCTCGCGCGTGCCCCGCTCGTCGAGTGAGCGCGTTGGCTCATCGAGAATCAGGACACCAGGGTCGGCGAGCAGGCCGCGGGCGACCGCGAGGCGTTGACGCATGCCGGACGAGTAGCCCGACACCCGCGTCTCACCGTATTGCGCGAGTCCGACTCGTTCAAGGATGTCGTCGACACGCTGGTCGAGCGCCGCTCCGGCGAGGTCGTCGAGAGCGCCGAAGAACCGAAGGTTCTGTCGCCCCGTCAGCCGCCAGTAGAAGCTCCGCTCTTCGTTCAGCACGTAACCGACCAGCCGGCGCACCTGTGCGTTTTGCCTCACGGTATCGTAGCCGCCCACTCGCACAGCACCGCAGGTAGGATAGAGCAAGCCGCCGAGCAAGCGAAGCAGGGTGGTTTTCCCGGCCCCGTTCGCCCCTAACACCCCAAGGCACGTGCCCGCCGGAACGGTCAGGCTAACCCCGGCGAGGGCAGTCCGGCCGTTCCTGTGGAAGGGGCGCAGAACGCAGTCGCGGTACCGCCTTGGGGCGGGGTAGATCATCGTCGCGTCACGAACGTCGATCACGCGTCGTTCCTGATCAAGGTTCTCACGGACTGCGCCGTTCCTTGGCGTCCCAATCCCTCGTAGATCGATTCCAGCCGGGCGATCATCGTCTCGAGCTGGTAACAGGTCTTGACATGCTGTCGCGCCTGACTCGCCAATCGCCGCGCTGCGCGGCCGTCGCTCAGGAGCTGTGCGATCCCCCGGGCCAGCGCAGCCGGGTCGTTCGGCGGCACGAGCATTCCGAGCGTGCCGCCTTCCAGCAACTCCCCGACGCCTCCGACGCAGCTCGCAACGACCGGTGTGCCGATGGCCATCGCTTCCAGCAGCGTGTACGGAAACGCTTCCCAGAGCGAGGGATGAGCGAGCACGTCAAAGAGCGCGTAGCACGCGCCGACGTTCCGCGTTTGCGGCAGGATGCGGAAGCGGTCAGCCAGCCCCAGTCGTTCGATGCGGCGCGCGATTTCGCTCTTGAGCGGGCCATCGCCGACCAGCACGAAACGAAGGTCCGGAAATTGACGCCCGAGACTTGGAGCCGCCTCGACCAGAAGGCGATGTCCCTTCTGGGTGTCGAAGCGGCCGACCATTCCCACGACACGGTGACCCGGCGCGATCTCAAGCCGATCGCGTAACGCTTGCCCGGCGGACTGAAAGTCCTGCCATGCCTTGAACTCCACTCCGTTGGTCACAAGCTCGACCCGTTCGGGCGCGAACAACCGCGACGACACGGCCACCACGCGCTCATTGTGACAGACCGCGACCAGGCGATCGGTGCAGCGGGCCGCAAGCATTTCGATCACCCAATAGGCCCACCGGGCCGCTGCGCCAACCTTCATTTCGAAGGGAAAACCATGCGGCGTGTGCACCGTGTGCACTCCGGCTAACTTGCCGGCGACGCGTCCAAGAATGCCCGCCTTGCTGCTGTGCGTGTGCACGATGTCAACGCGCGCCCGACGGATCAGCCGGGTTAGCTCGCCGAGTGCCTGCGCGTCGCCGAGCGGACTGATACGCCGCCGCATGGCCACCGAGACGATGTCGACCCCGTAATGCGAGAGAGCCATAAGGTCCTGGCTGGCCTGAGGATCGCGCAGCGTGGCCACCGCCAGAAAGTTGCGGAACCGCTTGCGGTCGAGGTGACTCAGCACGTCGATCACGTGCCGCGCCGTGCCGCCGGTCGATGCCTCCAGAACGTGGAGTACGTTAAGCGGACGTGGGGTGTACATCGCCTTCGAAGTACTCGCAAAGGGTTCGGACGGTGCGTCGAGAGTCAAAGTCGGACCGGACGAGCGCCGCACCGGCTAGCCCAAGCCGCCTGGCGTCGTCGCGATTCGTGAGGATATGCCGGATGGCGTCGGCCAGCGCCGCGGGATCGTCAGGTGGAACGAGGAACCCGTTCCGGCCGTCGACGACCACTTCGGGGATTCCCCCGACAGCGGTCGCGACGACCGGACGCGCGCTGCCGAGGGCTTCGAGGATGACGTTGGGCAAGCCGTCGCGATCACCGCTACCAAGCTGCCGCGATGGCACGACGACCACGGCGGCCTGCGCGTAGAAACGCATCAGGCTCGCCTGGCTCCGGCTTCCCACGAGCGCGACTTGGCCTTCGAGCGCGTGACGAGCGATCGCGCCCTCGAGCGCACCCCGCTCGGGGCCGTCCCCCACAATCACGACAGAGATCAGGTCGCCCGCGTCGCGGAGGATTCGCGCGGCCTCCACTAACAGGTCGAACCCCTTTTTGCGCTCGAGTCTCCCGACGGCGAGGACCACTTCGCCAGGACAGCTTTCCGGCGGCAACTGCGTCGCGTCGATTCCATGATACATCAACGCAAACCGCGCAGTTATCTCTGGTAGGAGCCGCGTCAAATGTTCTTGAGCCACGCGCGTACAAGCGAAGATCCGCTCGCTTCCGGCAATCCTGCGGCGCAACGCGGTGGGGGCTTGCGCGAAGACGTCCCAGGCGTGGACCGACACCGACCATGGGACTCCCTGAAGCAAGGCGAACATGCGGGCCACGTCTGCGGGCCGGTGTGCGAAATGCGCGTGCACGCGCGCGACTTCCCCCTGGCGGCTATGGGCGAACGCGGCAGCGGCGATCAACGCGCGGATCAGCCACACCCCATCTCTGGGCGAGCCGCCAATCACCGCCAGCAACGCCGGCAGCA